>MTCR01000067.1 GCA_002212725.1 Sphingobacteriales bacterium TSM_CSM
TTTACAAAGCCCCGATTCCAGTTTTCCTACTTTGCCCAAAGATGTTTTTGATGATGTAGGCGGGTATGCCTTTTATGTAGTAGAATAACCCTGTTTTACAATCCAATCTTAGCCGGTAACACGCAGCCCGATTATAATGCCCTTTCTTACCACCTATTTTACCACTTTTTTACCCGATGTAGTCTTATCTGTTTCAGATAATCCATCGGACATAGTAAAGCGTACCGCTTACCACGAACTTGCCCATGCTGTTCACTATGGTAAAGTGGGAAATGGTTATTGGATTGCAGAAGTAGCCTACACCATAGCCCATTTTGGTTACGGAGACGGAACTGCCCCCGGAGCCGACAGGGTAGAGGTAGTAGAAACCTGGGGAAATGAAATGGGCTACTATTTGGCAGACCGGTATTATGGGTTGAATCATAGTAATACCACAACTAGTCAATTGGATAGATATCGACATTATCATTTGCTGGAAAATGAGAAATTCAAATATTATCCACCTGATAACAGTATTGATTATATCCCTTGGGCCTTATTTCACGATTTGATTGATGACAATAGCTTGAATCCGTTGGGGGTATCAGAAAGCTCAACTGTTACCGACGATGTAAAAGACTTTACACATTTACAGCTTTATAGTGCGCTTGCTTCCGATGTTACAAGCATACCCACCTTCAGAACCCAATTGACTGCTATTGTACCCGGCTTAAATAGCAACACACAAACAGATTTCAATGCACTGTTTAGCAGCTATGGCTACTAAACATGGTTACAAAGGTTTGCAATCAGGTACCGTTAGCAGCGCCTAATTGCAAACCTTTCATTTTTTTGTAAAGCAATTAAAGTACAAACCATGAAAAGTATAGTTTCTAAAACAGTCATTTTGTTTTTCTTCGTTTTATTGTTTAGCAATTGCAGGCTTTTTTTCGATATGGATTGCAATGATAATTACAAATTCTACCTGCCCTTCACCCTCTACCCCGCACAAGACACATTCCATATAAACGACACCATTTGGTTACATGCCGATTTTTCAGACCTGCTATTAGACTCCAACTCACTAAACTACTACAAAGTAGAAGACGAATACTTTGAAAGCATCTTCATGATAACGTCAATTGATACAGTTCCTGAAGCTATTGCAAACCCCCTTTTTTATGTACATGTTGATACAGGCCTGTATGATCCTACTTACTTTTATTACGACTTTCTTTACACAGAAAACCGTTACAAATTACACATAGGGTTTATCCCTACCCGTAAAGGTTTGTACAGTCTTCATCAACTGGCATGGTCACATCAAGAAGTTGATTTTCAAAAAAGATGCCCCGGCGAATTGATGGATGTTTTTTTTACCCTTAATGCAGGGGGAGAAAACAATGGATATTTCCTAACGTTAAGCCCTGATACGACTATTCAAAATCTTCCCACAGATTACTATAAAAGTCATGGTTATTACTTTTTCTATGTAGTAGAATAACCCTGCCGTTTACTTATCTTTGAAGCATTTCACCCACCTGCAAATATACGAGGCACTCACAAATGAAGTTGATGACATAGAAGCCTTTAAAACCGAATTGCAAAACAATACGCCCACCTTAGCCGGCAATACCCAAGCAGATTATGATGCCTTGTTTAGTAGTTATGGTTACTAAAATAATGGTTTCACAATTTAAAAACAGTTCCAAAATGAAAAACTATGTTTGTGTTTTCATTCTTGTTGTTTTGGCGCTAATTGTATTAAGTTGTAGTTGCAAAAAAATATTCGGAGAATGTGATAGTGGAGAAGGGTATGCATACTACAAATTCTACCTACCCTTCACCCTCTACCCAGCACAAGACACTTTTCATATAAACGACACTATTCATCTACATGCCGATTTTTCGGATATGATGTTAGACTCCAACTCTTTAAAATACTATCATGTAGAAAATGAGCCGTTAAGATGCGCCCTCTCTCTTGATCATTTAGATACCGTTGGTATTATTAGTGCATTCCCCCATTTTACGCTAATTGTAGATACCGGCGATACCCACCCGGGCGGAGGTCCTGGGCAAGGTTTGCGGTTAATGAAATATTTATATGCCGACAACCGTTATAAATTTCATGTCAGGCTCATACCACATAAACAAGGTGTATATGTGTTTCAACTGAGTTCCCATAGTGACCAATTAGTTGATTTTCAGAATATGTGTCAGAGCGAAGCAATGGATATTTTTTTTACCCTCAACAACGGTGCAGAGGCAAATTACCACCTGCTATTGCAAAGCCCCGATACTATCATGTCGTCAATCAGCAAGGAAATGTTTGAAATGGCTGGTGGCTACGCCTTTTATGTAGTAGAATAACCCTGTTTTACAATCCAATCTTAGCCGGTAACACGCAGCCCGATTATAATGCCCTTTCTTACCACCTACTTTACCACTTTTTTACCCGATGTAGTCTTATCTGTTTCAGATAATCCATCGGACATAGTAAAAAGAACTGATTATCATGAGCTTGCTCATGCAGTTCATTACCGAAAAGTGGGCAATAGTTACTGGATTTCCGAAATTATTTACACCATTGCCCATTCCGGATATGGTGATGGCACTGACCCCGGTGCTGATAGAGTAGAAGTTGTAGAAACGTGGGGTAATGAAATGGGCTACTATTTAGCTGATTGGAAGTATGGGTTGAATCATAGCCGTAATACTACAGGGAATGTTACTGACCAAGAAAGATTGAGACATCTTTATTATTTGGAAGGTAGAAAATTCTATAATGATACTTTAGAGTTCATCCCAAGGGGTCTATTTCGGGATTTGGTTGATGATAATAGCTTAAATCCTTCTGGAGTTTCTGAGTATGCAGGTATAAGTGGTGTCACAGGCGGCGTTACCGACAATGTAAAAAACTTCACTCACCTGCAAATCTACCAAGCCTTAACGCCAAGCGTTACCAGTATAGAAGCATTTAAGGAAAAATTGCAAGACAATAACTCCGCCATAACCGGCAATACACAAACAGATTTCAATGCATTGTTTAGCAGCTATGGCTACTAAACAATGTGCCAAAGGTTTGCAATCAGATACCGGTAGCAACGCCTGATTGTAAACCTTTCATTTTTTCACAAACATTAAATTTACCTTTGCTGCCTTACCTTACCGGTTCAAAATTGGCATACAGGTAGGTTTGATAGTAGGTATCTTCGGGCAGCATTTGTAAACCAATGTGCGGAAAACTTAAAAAATAATCTTTATTGGCTTCCAGTTCCTGCTGTTTGCCGCCTTTCAACTTTTTTTGCAAAAACGGGTACAACTCTTTGCTTTGCAGATAGACAAAGATATTGGAATTATCTTTAAAATTATTGAAAAACGCTTTGTATTCTGCGCCTTCAGACAATGTCGTTCCTGCTTTATAATGGTCTATCATTTGTTTCAAAATGTCTTCGCTATCGCATAAAACCAGGTACTCATCTATGAGCGCCATATAGGGTTTTTCAAGGTCTTTAAGTAACCCGCCGCCCATATTGCGCAAAAACTTTGCACCGGGCAGTTTAATAATACGATAGCCATTGTATTCTTTTTTCTTGTCATTCTGAAAAATGCTGAGCGGATTCAGTTGGTCAAGAGTAGTTAAAATGTTGCTTAATTTTTCAGCAACAATCTCCTGATTATTACCTGTGGGTATGACCGCCACATAGGTTTGTTTTTCGTCTTTTTCTCCTTGCGGAACCATAGCAATTGCCAGTTCCCGGTCTATCCATTGGGGCAATTCCTTGTTCAGTTCGCGCTCAATCAGTTCGCCAATAAACCCTTTGTTTTCGTCTTCGGGTTCTTGTCCTTGCATTTCACCAAGCGCTTTTCTGAAATTGTTAAAATCATCAAAGCAAATGCTCAGAAAAAAAGAGGTGTTGGCGGGTAAAATATTGTGTGCTTTGAGTTCTGCTTTTCCTACCTGCGTAATAGCCTTAAGGTATGAATTACTTTTGGGGTTGGTGAGCGATTTCCCGTTAAATTCAAGTGCATCATCGGCAATTTTTACATGCAACCCCGAAAAACTGAGCATATCAATAGCTGCCTTCATGGGTGGCGCAACGTTGCCGGTATAGCAACCCAGAAAATCATCTAAAATTCGGTACTGCACATACAGGTTTGACAAACCCTGCCTGGGTGTTTGTGCTTGTATGTTTACAAAATCGGGATTGGCGCTAACCGAGTTGGAGGCATTGGTTTCTATGGCTTTTTTTAACAATGGCAGGCTGTAAGAGGCCAGCATGGTGTTGCTCAAAAAATAAAAATGCAGGGTTGCGCCGGTTTCATCGGTTAATTTATAAATGGTTTTTTCTTTGTAGGTTTCTTTGGTAATGCGGTAGCCGCTTTTCTCAAATACATCTACAATAACCGGCAGCGCCTTGTTAAGACGCCCCAAACTATACAGGTTAATGGCATACAGGTAATCGTAACTGCCACCGCCTTCGGTTATATGTGCCGAAACGAGCATGTCATCGGACAACACCTTTTTCAGCAGTGTTTCCTTACCCGACAGCACTTCGCGCAAACCTTCGGCCGATTGATTTACCGAAGCTAAATACGCATTGGTTTTAAGATGCTGCCAAATTGCGCCGCTGCTAAACTGTTCCCATTTTTCTATGGGCTGCTCAATTTCGGCAACGTAAATAGCGTTGCCCGGCAGCAAGGTGTACAGGTCGGTTGGCGGGTCAAGCGGCTCGTTGTTCATTTGCATGAGCGAGAATACAAGCCAGCCAATTATGGCAAGAAATACAAGAAAAAACAGTTTTTTCATGGCAGTTTGTTTTGGTGTGTGCTTTAAAAGCAAAACTACACATTTATTGCCATTTGCCACGCATTTTTACAGGCGTTTAACCTGCGCTATTCTTGTTTTTTCCGTTGCTTTTCATTAATTTTGGGGGTGTATTGCATTTTTAGTGTTTCCCTTTTTTAACCAAATAAACCTGTTTTCCATGAAAAAATTAACGCTACTGCTCGTATTGACCTGCTGCCTTGGCACCGCCGGGTTCAACCACCTGAATGCACAGTATATTACCAACATGCAAATGTACCCGGCTGCCCCAAATAGCAATGAGCCGGTTTCTGTGATAGTTTCTACTTTGTTCACTTCGGGCGATTGTATTTTAACCGATTATAGCGTAACTATTGACAACCTCCCCGAAACTCCGGTGGTAAATGTGTGGGCAACCTATTGTATGGGTATGTTAACCGTAATCTGTGAACGAACCGACACCATTCCGCTGGGGTTACTGCCTTCGGGCATTTATATTCTGCAATTCCAGCTACAGTATGGATTAATGAGCGGACCGGCTACCTGCATACCGCCTTTTATGCCCGGTGCATCGGAAAATCTTACCTTTGATGTATTGCCTGCTTTCAGCTATGGGTTAACCAATTTAACCCTGCTTAACACGCAACCGGTTCTTACTTCCGATACCCTTTGGGTAGTGGCCGATTTTATTTTCCCCTCGGCGCCCTGCGAACTTGACAGCATGAGTCTGAATACAGACCCTGCATCGGGAAATTATGTGCTGAATACCTTTTACTGCTTAGGCCCGCTGGATGTAATTTGCACCCAAACCGATACTTTTGCCATATATCCGCCACACAACCCGGGTACCTATTCGGTTTTGCTGAATGTAGAAAGCTGCGATGGATTTGTAACCGATTCGGGCAGTGTAAACGTGGTTATAGAAATACCCGATAATGTTTCTTTGCCCGATGTAAGAACGCAACTTACCCTGCCGTCCAATTTTTCTGACAACGGATTGCTGTTTAACTTTGCCCCTGTTTCCACACTGCAACAGATGCCGGCCGAACTGATAATTTACAGTTCTGATGGCAGTATTGCGGCAAAAGTGGCAGTGCCCTATGGTGTTTCAACCCTGTTTGTGCCGTTGCCGCCAGGTTTTTATGTGTACAGATTGCAACAAAACGGCAAACCTTTTGACCGCGGTAAGGCATTTGTTTATTAACCACCGCCTGACAGACACTACACGTTACAGGTGCAAGTAAAACGGCGCCGTTAGTGCTTTGCATTGGGGGGTAAACTGCGTGGGGTGTGCGCCGCCGGTAATGAGTTCTGCCGTGGTGCAGTGTTGCTGTGTTTTTCCCATTTGCAAAAGGAAACGGCTAACGGGTTTGTGTGGCAGGGTTTTAACGGCTACCACCTGTTGTGCATGTAAGCCGGCTTCTGTTTGGGCAATTTGCATAAATCCCTCAAAGGCATCTGCAGGAATAATGGCGCAAAAAAATCCGCCCGGGTTAAGCAGGTTTGCAGCGCCGGTTAAGAGTTGCCGGTGGGTAAGGGTGGTGCTATGCCTTGCTCCGGCGCGTTTGGCATCGGGCGGCAACAGGTGATTTTGAAAATACGGCGGATTGGTTACTATCAAATCAAAACCGGCAGGCAGGTAATTGTGGCGTGCCAACTCATTGACATGCACAAAATCTCCGTGCATCAGGGCAATTTTTTGAGGCCAAGGGCTATTTTGTACATTGCTGCAAGCCTGAAGGTATGCGGCATGGTCAATTTCAATTCCAAATATATGGGTATCGGCATTGGTTCTTTGCGCCAGCATGAGGGCAATAATACCGCTGCCGGTTCCAATATCCAATACGGTGCGGCAGTGGGTACAATTAGCCCATGCGCCCAGCAAAACGGCATCGGCACCCACTTTCATGGCGCAATGGTTATGTAAAACGGTAAATTGCTTAAACCGGAAAGCATCCTTGCCCATAAAGCACCCGCGGCATTAAAAACCGGGCAAACTGAAACCGGGCGGCAGCATGTTGCCGGTAATTTTCATCATTTCTTCGGCGGCTTTTTGGCGGGCAAGGTCTAAGGCGCGGTTAACCGCCACCAGCAACAGGTCTTCCAGTTCTTCCTTGTCGGTAGTTCCGGCCAATTCGGGGGTTAAGGTTATGCTAACTATTTTTTGCGAGGCGGTAGCCACCACCTTTACCGCACCATCGCCCGAATCGGCTTCAACGGTAATATTTTCGAGCTGTTTTTTACTTTCCTCCATTTGCTGCTGCATGTTCTGCAACATACCAAACATATCAAACATAAAGGGCAATTTAGGGGTAAACGAATACACAAAATTAACAAAAAACTGCGATTGGAAACTAAAAACGGGTTTTTGACAGAAAATAAGTTGCTAACAAGGTGGTAAAATTACAAGGTTGTATAAAAAGATGCTAATTTTACTCCGCAAAGTATGCCGTATTGGCCAAACTCCAACCTTTGAAACACCAACTTATGTACCGTTTTTTATTATTATTGTTTTTTACCTTTTTTTGCTTTGCCTCGTGCAGGCAAAACCCCTCCGGCGAACAAAAACTACCCGGTTCTGAAGGCGCAACGGTGGCCGGCAACCAACAACTGGCTGACCTGTTTAACCGCTATTACGAAGAACGAATGCAGTTTTACCCGATGGAAGCCACTACCAACGGCGACAACCGCTTTAACGACCAACTGCCCAACGACGGCACTGCTGATTTCAGAAACCGAATTGCAGAATTTTACAGAAAATTTCTGTCCGAAATTGAGCAAATTGACCGCAACAGCCTGAACGATACCGACCGCAACAGCTACGATATTTTTGTTTACGAAATGCAAATGAGCCTGGAGGGGTTGCAATACGAAAGTTGGAAAATTCCGTTTCAGCAGTTTTGGGGGCTGCCCTTAACCATAGGACAATATGCAACAGGAGATAACGTGCAGCCTTTTAAAACGGTAGCAGATTACAACAACTGGCTGAGCCGTGTTTCGGCATTTAGCACCTGGGCCGATACAGCCATTGCCAATTTTAAAAAAGGCGCTCAAACAGGTTGGGTTTTGCCTAAAGCATTGGCACTTAAAATGATACCCCAATGCCGTGATTTGGTGGCGAAAGACCCCAAACAAAGCCTGTTCTACGGACCTATTGCCAAAATGCCCGACAGTTTTACCGCAGCCGACCGCCAACAACTTACCGATGCCTATACCAAAGCCATTATAGAAACGGTAAACCCCACATTTACCAAACTGGCCAACTACTTGCAAAACGAATATTTGCCCAAAGCCCGGCTTACATCGGGAATTAATACCATACCCAACGGCGACAAATACTATCAATACCTGATACGATACTGGACTACCACTAATCTTACCCCCGATGAAATTTACAACCTTGGGTTAAAAGAGGTTGCCCGAATACGAACCGAAATGGACAGCATTAAAAATCTGACAGGTTTTAAAAATGACCTGAAAGCGTTTTTTACCTTTATGCAAACCGACAAACAATTTTACCCCTTTAAAACCACCGGTGAGGTATTAGATTCGTTTGCAAACATACAAAAAGTAATAGACCCCAACCTTAAAAAAATGTTTGGCAGAACGCCCAAAACGCCTTTTGAAATAAGACAAACCGAAGCATTCAGGGCTGCATCGGCCAGCGCAGAATATATTCAGGGTGCAGCCGACGGCTCACGACCGGGCATTTTCTATGTGCCGGTGCCCAACCCTGCCAAGTTTAACAGCACATCGGGCATGCAATCTTTGTTCTTGCATGAAGCTATACCCGGCCATCACTACCAAATTTCGCTGCAACAGGAAAATGAGGCTTTACCAAAATTCCAGCGGTTTTTGTGGTATGGCGCCTATGGCGAAGGGTGGGCACTGTACACCGAATCGCTGGGTAAAGAACTGGGGCTTTATACCAACCCCTACCAGCATATGGGGGCATTGGGCGATGAAATACACCGCGCCATACGGCTTGTGGTAGATGTAGCCCTGCATACGGGTAAAATGACCCGTGAAGAGGCTATACAATATATGACCGACAACGAAGCCATCAGTACCGAAGGTGCCATAGCAGAAATTGAAAGATACATGGCAGTGCCCGGACAGGCGCTGTCATACAAAATAGGCTCACTCAAAATAAGAGAACTTCGCAATAAGCTGCAGCAGCAACTTGGCAACAAATTTAATCTGGCTGCTTTTCATGACGAAATATTGAAAGACGGCGTAATGCCACTCAATGTGCTGGAAAGAAAAATGAACGCCTGGGCAAATATGCAAATGCAATAACAAGTAACCAACTAACTGCAAGCCAGTTTAGGTAGTCAAGGTGCCTGGTTTTTGCCATACAATTACTTGTTGAAATAAAAACAATTGTAAAAACATTCGAAATTTCTATTCTCGTAAACATCTTGTTACTTTGGTCATTTCGAGTTCTTTACACCTTAAAAAAGCAAGAAATATTGGTTAATAAAAGTGCGCCGCCAAACAAGCAACTCCAAAACTGAAATGCTCTTTGTTTTTCGGAATGAGTTTTTTAAGCAAGATTGGGGGTGTTTTAACATTTTATCGCCCTTTTTTGTAAAAATGTAATGTTCCTTTGTAATTTTTTTCTTAATTTTGCTAAAATTTATTAAAATGTACAAGGCTAAAGTAAACAATGTGAGCCAGTTTGATGTTGATTTATTATCTGATTTAAATCAACTTGACATTCTCCATTTAAATAGCGGAAATTTTCACGTAATCAAAGGCAACAAAAGTTTCCAAGTGGCTGTTCTTAAAGCAGAACCGGAAACCAAAACCCTAATTTTAAAAGTAAACGGCAGTCAATATACGGT
The DNA here is from genome assembly GCA_002212725.1 of Sphingobacteriales bacterium TSM_CSM. Taxonomy (GTDB): domain Bacteria; phylum Bacteroidota; class Bacteroidia; order Chitinophagales; family UBA2359; genus UBA2359. Next base: position 9,637 of record MTCR01000067.1, read on the forward strand.
TACCCTACAAGACAAAATGGATTTGTTGTTTGAAAAATTAGGGATTATAAAAGGAAAGGGCTTAAAAATAAACGACCTGAAAGCGCCAATGCCCGGTTTGGTATTAGATGTAAAAGTAGGCATTGGACAACAAATACAAAAAGGCGACCCGTTGCTGGTATTGGAAGCCATGAAAATGGAGAATGTATTGAAAGCTCAGGGAGACGGAATTATAAAAAGCATTGAGGTAAAACAAGGCGATGCTGTTGAAAAAGGCAGCGTTTTGATAAAATTTCAATAATTTTTCTAAAAAATTTCACTTTGTCAAAAAAAGGTTTTTTATTTGACCCATATTTTTTAAAAAAGCATTACCTAATTTTAAAACGAGTCTAAAAATTATGTCAAAAGAAAAATTATCAGCAGCAGAATTACAACTGCTCATCAGCCATTACCAAAGAAAGGTAAAAAAAGCAGGCAAAAAAATAGTTTCGCTTGAGAAAAAACAAGCTAAAATGCGCAACAAAATTGAGAAACTATTTGCCCTGCAAAATGAAAGCGAAACAGAAACCGAAAAACCGGCTGAAACTGCCGAAACAACAGAAAGCAAACCTGTTATAGAAAAAACTGCTGTTGCCGAAGCGCCCAAAATGGCGGTTGAAGAAAAAGCAGTTAAAAAACCCCAAACGGTAAAAGAAGAAGCACCGGCAGTTGAACCTGTAAAAGAAGAAAAAAAAGAGCCGCTTTCAGTTAAAAGCAAAGTAAGTGTTTCTTCGTCGGGTGTTAAGCGCCCAACTACTCCGGGGCAATGGAACGAGTATGTAATCAGTGTAATTGCCAAAAACGACCGCCCTACCCTGACCCGCGAAATTTACGAAGCCGCACTCCATGATTTTTCCTTTAGCGAAGAGGAAATGCTTATGGAAGAACGCTCTATTGCAAAATCTTTAAACGTGCTTTCTGCCAAAACCGGTGATTTGCAAAAATTTAAAGAAGGTAAAATGCGCGGTTTTTACTACTGCCTCCCGCAATGGTTCTATGCTTCAGGAGAAATGAAAAAAATGTATTACAAAAGAATACCCCGTTCTGAAGATTAATCCGAACAGTTTTTTTTCTATAAATACAAAGCCTGCAGTGCATTCGGCAAACCCGAAAGCAATAAAAAAGCCCCTTCGTTGAATGGCAAAAGGGGCTTTTTTTATTTGCTGCCTTCATAACCCGCCAACCGGTAAACGGTATGGCAGTTTGTTGAAGGAAACAGTCAAAGGACAGGGGCAAATCAGGGGCAAATAATGAGCAGCGGGGGCGCTTGTGCCACATTGCTAACGTTGCCCTTGCGGTCTTTAATAATAACCGAATAGTTAACCGTATCGGTAGGCGGATAGGTGGCATTAGGTGTACAGGTAATACCCGAAATGGCAATACAACACTCGCTGAGAATGGTGAAATTAAGGGTACCCGAAATAGACTTTATATTACCTTCGGGCGATATGTAGGGTATTTTCAGGGAGTCTATGTACCCGGTGCGGTCATCAATCAAAAAGGCATTTGCTTCGGGATACGCATCTGTAATGCCAATATCGCCGTCGCCATCTTGAAAATCAACCGAAACCACAAAATCTTCCACTAAACTTTCAATAGCCGGTTTGTTAATGCTTACGGCGGTTATTTTGGGTTCATCGGGAAAATTATCGGGTTTAATACATCCCCACATGCAAGCGGTTAAAGCAAGCAGTATTGCTAAAATTTTGGTTCTCTTTATCTTTTTTTTCATAACCATTACAGCACTTTGTTTTGTTTATTTTGGTAAATATGCAGGGTTACGGCCCGCACCGTCGGGGTATTTTTGTGTTGCCCCCAACAAGCAACCTGTTTTTTAGCACTCCGGTACTCAACCTACTCAGGCTTTTTATGTTAAACAAAGGTAAGCAAAAGTCAACAACCATACAATGTAATTGCCTTTACCTATTTTGAAACGTTAAAAGGGCATGATTTGGTAGCCTTATGCCCAAAAAAATCTACTATCCCCCGATGTTTTCGGCAGAACTTTTCAAAAAACAGTTGTTTACCGCCTCTCCCCTGCAGTTTAACGAACTGGCAATGGCATTGTTCAGACATCAGGCTGTACATTGCGAAGTGTATGCCCGCTACCTGCAACTGCTGGGCAAAACACCCCAAACCATACAAACTTTGCATGACATACCGTTTTTACCGGTAGAATTGTTTAAAACCCACCCTGTTATTTGCCCGGCCGGCATACCGGTTGTACAGCGGTTTTTAAGCAGCGGCACCACAGAACAAACCGTTTCAACGCACCTTATACACGACCTTTCGCTGTATGAGCAAAGTTTTACCCGCTCTTTTGAACTGTTTTACGGCAATGTGCAGCAATATTGCATTTTGGGACTGCTGCCCTCTTACCTGGAACGCGGCGGTTCCTCGCTGGTATATATGACGCAAAAACTCATTGAGCTAAGCAAACACCCCCAAAGCGGGTTTTACCTGCACAATTACCCGTTGCTGGCGGCAACACTGAAACAACTTGCCGCACAAAACCAACCCGTAATTCTATTGGGCGTAACCTATGCCTTGCTTAATTTGGCCGAACAATACCCGCAACCCCTGAAAGGGGTAATTGTTATGGAAACAGGAGGCATGAAAGGGCGACGACGCGAAATGGTGCGCAGCGAACTGCATCATCTGTTGTGTTCGGCTTTTCAATTAACCAATGTACATTCTGAATACGGAATGACCGAGTTGCTTTCGCAGGCATATTCAACAGGCGGGGGCATTTTCAGGTGTCCGCCATGGATGCGGGTGCTGCCAAGAGAGGTGAACGACCCGCTTTCGACGGCCGCTATGGGCGAAACAGCAGGGTTAAACATCATAGACCTTGCCAACCTGTATTCTTGTGCATTTATTGCCACCCAGGATTTAGGGCGTGTATATGCCGACGGCAGCTTTGAACCTTTGGGCCGTTTTGACAACAGCGATGTGCGCGGTTGCAACCTGTTGCTGGCATAATGGCGTAAATGCCGTGCTTATTATGATGCCTCTTCGCCCTCTTTGTCTGCCTGCGAAGCAGCAGAACGGTTTTTCAGGGCACTTGTTGGGGTAGCAAGATAGGTTTCGAGGGTAAGCAGCAAATTAATAAACAGGTTGCTGATTTGTTTGAGGAGCATGGCGCGTTGGCGCTTGCGCTTTTCAATTGCCTTCAGTTCTTCTTCAGAAGCCTGACCCGATGCCAGCAGGGCGTTATCATCTAAAGACTCCCAAAACATGCGCCCGGCATAATTTACCGGGCTGAAAGCTGATTTCAACTGCATTAAACTCTTTTGTATTTCAAGCTCCTGCTCCTTTATTTTAAGTTTAAGGCGTTGTTTTTCAAGGTCGAGTTTATAGGCATTTCTACTTTTTATCATCGGTTTCGGAGTCTTCGTCTATACTTTCTAAAATAAATGCAAAAAAGCGGTGGTCAATAAAGCGCTTAATGCGGTTCCAAAACAGCAGTATGAGCACGGTAAAGAGCAGGTACACGCCCGCAAAAATGCCAAAACCCAGCGGAGCCGATTTAAATAAGTGCGCAATAAGCACTGCCACAAAAATATTGGCAAAAATAAAGGTAAAAAAAGCCAGCAGCACTACAATAACTGCCAGAATGATAAAAGAAGTAGTTGAAGCGGCTTTTTCCATACCGCTTATTCGGTAATACTCAAGCCGCAACTCAATGTACTTTTGTACATCTTTTACCAGTTGCTCCGCTACCGGAAAACTATCTTTGCTCAAAACCGGTTGGTATTTTTGCGTGGTTAAGGGTATAAGCACACCTTACCCTTTTACCCGGCATACAAAGTAAGCGGCAAGGCAAGTGCAAGGCATGGCAGTTCATTTCAGGCGTTGGCGCCGCTTATGGAGTCAACATCTAATTTGCCGTTTCCGTTCAGTTGTTTGGCGGCATCTTCGGCCAATTCCTCAACAGAAACTTTCCAGTCGTTTAATGCGTCCATGCTTTTCTCGGCTTTGGCTTCCAGTTCAAGGCGCAATTTTTTGGCCTGACGCATCAATTTTTTTCTTGTTTTTTTCCCGCTTTGCGGGGCAAGCAGCATGGCTACCGCAAAACCCAATGCAAAAACAAACAAAAACCACAATAACCTTTTCATTTTAGTTATTTTTACTGTAAAAGTATTCAGTAACGCAAAGTTAGCAATAAAAGTGCAACATTTCAACTACTTTTCCGAACTGCGCAGTTTAATTTGATTTTTTACTTACGGGCGCGGTAAGTTTTGTACTTTTGTGCTTACCTATAATAACGAATGATAAACCTGTTTTAGCTTATTTGCAACCTGTTATTACCTGTTTGTTTATGGATTTATTAATAATTGAGGGCGTTACCAAGGTTTTTGAAAACACCAAAGCCGTTGACAACATTAGCCTGCGGGTACCACAGCAATCTATTTACGGGCTTTTGGGCCCTAATGGCGCGGGTAAAACAACCCTCATCCGCATGATTACCGATATTCTGTACCAGGATAAGGGCAGCATAACCCTAAACGGCATACCCGATAACAGTCAGCGAAGTTTATATATAGGCTACATGCCCGAAGAAAGAGGCTTGTATAAAAAAATGAAAGTGGGCGAACAACTTTTGTACCTGGCACAACTCAAAAACCTGACAGCAAAACAAGCCAAAGAAAAGTTAACCTACTGGTCTGAGAGATTGTCTGTTACAGACTGGTGGAACAAACAAGTGGGCGAACTTTCAAAAGGTATGCAACAAAAGGTGCAGTTCATTGCCACTGTTATTCACGAGCCTAAACTCATTATTCTGGACGAACCTTTTTCGGGCTTAGACCCTATTAATACCAACCTTATTAAAGACGAAATTTACAACCTTAAAGAAATGGGCGCTACTATTCTTTTTTCTACACACCGCATGGAACAGGTAGAAGAAATTTGCGAGCGTATTGCGCTGGTTAATAAAGGCAAACTCATACTGGAAGGCGCAGTAGGCGACCTTAAAAACCGGTTTAAGGAACACAAATACCAGATTACCTGCGCCGAAACGCCGGATACTGTTTTACCCGATGCCCCTTTTGAGGTACTGAACCAAATAGGCAAACAACTTATTATAAGAATTAAAGAGGGTTATCATTCCAACCATATTTTGGAATATTTCATAGGCAAAGGCGTTCATATTCATGCTTTTCATGAAATACTGCCCTCTATAAACGAAATATTTATTAATCAGGTACATCAAAACAGCAACCAAATACCGGTTGTCTAAACCCTGTTAACCCCGGCGCCCATGAAACCGCAAAACCTTGCCCTGCTCAAACAAATATTTACCCTGTTTTTAGCCTTACAGGGCGTTTTGTTTCTGCTTTTGGCCATTAATAACCATTTTGTGCCCCTTGGCGGTTATATGTCCTGGGCATTACTGCTTATGCTCTTTGCAAGTCCGGTGCTGGCGGTGTTGAGCATTTTGCTGCTATGGAACGAAAAGCAAACAGCCTACCGCGTGGTTTCGGTTATAGGTTTTTTAACGGCCTTGCTGGGTATTGCCGTTATTGTTGCCCTGTTTATTGCCATTTACCGTTTTACCTGACACAAACTATTGTTATAATCCGAAAGAAAACATGCTACCATGCACAAAATCTGGCTCATCCTACAACGCGAATACGTGAGCAGGGTAAAGAAAAAATCGTTTATTATTACCACCCTGCTGGTACCCATCGGGTTTTTACTGTTGTTTGCCGTACAGTTTATCCTCATAGCTTTTAATACCGATACCCTGCGTATTGTAGTAAAAGACGATTCGGGAAAATTTGCCCAACGCATTAAAGATACCGAAACACTGTATTTTAAAAAATCCGATGAACAACTGAACCTGCTCAAACTCAACTACCGGCAGGAAGGTTTTGACGGTGTGCTGTACATACCACAACTAAATTTAGATAACCCCAACGGCATTGTGTATTTTTCCGATAAACTGCTGGGCTTGTCGGCAAAGTCATACATTCAAAGCGAAATTAAAGACGAGTTGCGCAAGCTCAAACTGTCTGAAATGGGGGTAGATGATAAGGTATATAATCAGGTACAAAAATTACAGGTAAATATATCGGAAGAGGCAACAGGTGGAGGCAGTTCTGCCAATACAGGGTTAGCCACCGCAGCCGGCTTTATTATGGGCTTTTTAATGTACATGGTTATTTTCATTTACGGCGCCATGGTAATGCGCGGGGTAATGGAAGAAAAAACCAACCGCATTGTAGAGGTTATTCTTTCCTCGGTGCGGCCGTTTCAGTTAATGCTGGGCAAAATTGTGGGCATTGGCGCAGTGGGGCTTACCCAATTCCTTATTTGGGTGGTGCTTATGACATTTATTAACCTTGGACTTGGCGTGTTTGCCGGCGGGTATTTAAGCAAAATGCAGGGTGGCGGCATGAGTTTGGGTTCGGGCGGCTTTAATGCGGGTAATGAACAACAAATGGAACAAGCATTATTTATTGCGCAAAGTATGCAGGAACAAATTGAGAGCTTACCCATGGCTACCATGATTTTCGGGTTTTTGTTCTATTTCCTGTTCGGGTACATCATGTATGCCGCACTGTTTGCTGCGGTGGGTTCTGCGGTAAATGACGAAAGCGAAACCCAATCGCTCACTTTTCCGGTATCGTTGCCCATTATTATTTCCATATTTATACTCAGCGCCATTATGGAAGCACCTAACAGCGGACTGGCGTTCTGGTCGTCTTTAATACCGCTGTTTTCGCCCATTATTATGCCGTTTCGCATTGCATTTGGCGTATCCTGGACACAGTTGCTGGTTTCTATGACATTGCTGGTGTTGGGCGCACTGGCCATGGTTTGGCTGGCAGCCAAAATATACCGCACCGGCATTCTCATGTACGGAAAAAAAGTAACGCTGCCCGAAATAGGCCGCTGGCTGTTCAGAAGCGCCGCCTGAAGTACGGCAGTCTATACCCGGAAAGCCGAATCGGGTAGATGGTAACCGGCCGGGTATTCGCGCAAAATTTGGTTAACCCTTTGCCACTCCGAAATATATTTTTTGTATCTTGTTCCCTGTAGCATTGGGTGCCGCAACTTTTTTTACCCTGTTTATACTGTTACTGTTTTGTACCTGCCTATTTTACACCATAATTTAGCCACAGCCATTGCCAATGGGCTGGAGCAAATTTTTACCCAAAACCGCTATGCCGATAAAGTAGTGCCGCTTCTGCTGCAAAACAACCCCAAATGGGGCAGCCGCGACCGCCACACCGTTGCATTTACCCTTTACGAAATGGTACGGCATTGGCGACTGCTTTGCCAAACTGCCGGTTTTGAAACCCTGTACAAACCCGGTAAAGCGCAGATTTGGAACATCCTTGCTGTTTGGATAACCGTAAACCATCAACCGCTGCCACCTTTTCCCGAATTGCCGGCGCTGCTGCCCGATGACATAATGTACCGTTTTACCCAACTCCGCAAAGATGATGTGCAGGTACGCGAGTCGGTGCCCGAATGGCTGCATCAACTGGGTTTGCAACAACTGGGTGAAAAATGGAACACCGAAATTTCGGCGCTGAACCACACCGCCCCTTTAATAGTAAGGGCAAACCGGCTTAAAACCAATGTGCAAAACCTGCTAACCTATTTTCAAAATGAGCAGATACCTGCAACCGCCCTGCCAGATTTACCCGATGCCCTGCTCCTGCAATCAAACAGGCAGGTGGTAAAAACCCGGGCATATTTAAACGGCTGGTTCGAAGTGCAAGACGCTGCTTCACAAATGGTGGCGCCTTTTTTAGACGCACAACCTAATATGACGGTAATTGATGCCTGCGCCGGCGCCGGCGGTAAAACCCTGCACCTGGCGTCTTTGCTCAACAACCAATGCACCCTGTTAGCCTACGACCCCGATACCGCCAAACTTGCCGAACTGAAAAAAAGGGCGCAGCGAAACGGCGCAAATGTGCAAATACTGCTGCCAAACCGCCACAAAACGCACTGGGAAAAATATTGGAACCAAAAAGCCGACCGCCTGCTGTTAGACGTGCCCTGCACCGGGCTTGGAACCCTTAAACGCCGCCCCGATATAAAATGGAAACTTACCCCGACAATGCTGAATCAACTCCTGCAAACTCAGGCACAGTTGCTTAACCGCTACACCAACCTGCTTAAAAACGGCGGCATTGCCGTTTATGCCACCTGCAGCATTTTACCACAGGAAAACAACCGGCAAATAGCGCAGTTTATTCAACAACAGCAAGGCCGCTTTTCCCTGCTCAATGAAAAGCATATTTGGCCTTCCGAAACCGGATTCGACGGATTTTATATGGCAAAATTGCAAAAAAACTAACCGCTCCCCAAAAATGTATGAACCCTGTCTGTTTTACCATTACCCCTGCCCTGCCCCGCCACCTGGCAAAGCTGCAATACATAAGCCGCCGCACATTTATTGAGGCTTTTGCCAAAGATAACACCCCGCAAAACCTCATACAGTACCTGCAAACTGCCATGAGCCGCAAAAGGTTGGGCAGTGAACTCGCCAATCCAAATTCTCAATTTTACCTTGCTTTAAACAAAGAAACGGCCATCGGGTATCTTAAACTCAATTGGGGTAATGCCCAAACCGAGTTTTCCCATCCTCATTGGATTGAAATTGAACGAATTTACGTATTGCAAAAATACTACGGAACCAATCTTGCCCCCGCCCTGCTGCAAACTGCCATAAACGCCGCCCAACAACAAAATGCTGCCTGTATTTGGCTGGGAGTGTGGGAAAAAAACAGCCGCGCCATGCGGTTTTACCAAAAAAACGGCTTTTTGGCATTTGCCAATCACCCTTTTACGCTTGGGCAAGATGTGCAAAACGATGTATTAATGAAACTGGAATTGGCTCATTCTGAAACAACAAACCATTTTAAGAGAAAATAATATAAAAAACAATGCCGGGCAAACACACCATTACTGCTGCGCTTACCCGGCATTATTTTTACCCGGCATTAAATGCCAATATAAACTAAAGGCAATCTGCTATACCATACAGTTACTTACGGGTGGGTAATTACCGGCGGCGTTATTACCGGCGCACCCGGAACACTGTGGTCTATTACTGGCAAGGTAATTACCGGTAATGTTGCCGATGCCGTTGCAGGTAAAGTAACATTGGGCACACTTACAGGCTTGGCACCGCCAAAAACTTGCTGTTGTTGTTCATTGCCCAGAAAAAATGCACTGAATTGTTGCAATTTCATGTCTCTTAATTTTGATTGGTTATTAGATAAGGATTTTGAGATGGGTGTAGCAATTACTTGCTTCATTACAAAATTATGACAATTTTATTGAACAGTCAACTTTTTTACCCTTTTACAAACTGTTTTGCTACAACCTTGCCTATTTAAAAAATTTACATGCCACCTTTTCACCTGTTTGGCAGCCTTTACTTTTAATACAAGCTAAAGTAGGATTTAAAACTTAGTAAAAATATTTAATATTCAAATTATTGATTTAGAATTAACTATTGCTAAAAATTAAACACAATAAGCATTTCTCTCAAACTTATTAATTGTTTAACCTGCCTAACAAGAACCATTATGTACGCTACACTTCTGTTACGGCAAAATACCGGTTCTTGACTATGTAATTTTGCAGTTCCCACTACTGTCAACGCATTTTTTACCACTTACACCCGCACCCCGCAGGCTGCCCAAAAACAACCTACAAAAAAAAACTTGAAATTGACGTAAAAACATGGTAATTTAGTACAACAAAACATTCACCTTATAGGGCTTCGGCGCTTTATTAACTAACCTGCAGCAAAAAATACGCCTTGATAACGGTTTGCTGCCCAAATTATGCCGGCCATGAAAACCTGTTTACCATTTGTAATTGCCTTATTTACAGGTAGCTTGCTGTATTACCCTGCTTTTTCGCAAACGCCGGCCATACAACAAACCAAATTATATGGCACCGCCAACCTGCTGCAATTTGAAGCAGGCAGCCTGCCTCCGTTGGCACCCTTGCACCCTACCGATTACCGCCGGCAGGCGCGCCGCACCTATTTCTGGAAATTTGGCGATGGTGGTTTTAGCTTTGAACAGGCACCGGTTTATACCTACCGGCAGGCCGGCACTTTTACCGCCGTAATGGAAAGTACCCGCATTTACAGCGATGACGATATTGACGAAAGCGAAGTGGACCGCGCCGCTGCGCCCGTAATAGTAAACTTTGCTGCCGGCTACCGTTCCGGGCGCACCAACCCCGAAGCAGACCTGCAGGGTAAGGCTATCAGGCTGCTCACTAACCGCGCACCCCGTTCGGGCGACTCCATTACCTATATCATCACCTACCAAAACACCTGCCCGCTGCCCGATATTGGTAGCCTGTATTTCCTCTACACTCCACAACAACTCCGCCTGAAATACACCGAACAGTACGGCGCCGAAACATATAACGGTTCGCTTGCAAATACAAACGGACAGTTGCAATGGAATTTTTCGGGGTTAAACCCATCGGAAAAGCGAAATATTTTCATTTCCATGGCTGCCGATACATCGGTACAGGCTGCCGATACCATTATAACCCGCCTCGTTATTCAAAGCGCCTGCACTACCGATACCATATCGGTACTCAAAACGGCGGTAAAATCGCACGACCCCAACCGTAAATTGGTAACCCCGCAAACACTTTGCCCTGCTAACCCCCAACCATTATGCTTTACCATTGAGTTTCAAAACATTGGCAGCGCTCCGGCGCAAACTGTTCAACTCAGAGATTATATGAGCCTGCTGCTCGATACCGCTACTTTTGTGCATACCGAAAGCAGCCACCCGCAGGCGCTTACTATGGTAGTGGAACCGGTAAACAACCGCCTGGCGTTGTGGCAATTTACCAACATAAACCTGCCCGGCACTAAACAAGCCGGCTTCGGAACCCAATTTACCGAAAAAGATACCAAAGGGTTTGTTACCTTTTGCATAACCCCTAACCTGCCCCTTGAACCCTGCGCTGTTATTCCAAACCGCGCCGAAATAATTTTTGACTGCAACCTGCCCATTCCTACCAATACCGTTTTTGTGCAGGTGCAGCAACCCGATTGTACCCCTTGCTGCCAGATTTGCCCTAACACAGCATTAACCGATGCCGCTTATATTCCGCATTTCGGATTTGTAACCGATATGGCACAGGTTTTATGTCCCGGCAGCGGATTTCCGGGTACGCAAACCCGCTACCTTTGGTATCCCGATGTGTTTCTTGAAAATCCCTTTACCCCGCAATTCCTCTTTTTTGATACCGATGGCAACATTCCTGCCATTACCTATACGCTTACCGCCTGGAACCCCCTGATGTGTTGGGCGGCTACCGACTCCATTACCGTGTATATGGGCGGCTGTTTTAACGGCGATACGCTGCAAATTACCCAACCCACCGTTGCCAACCCAAGTTGCCCCGATGCCTCCGATGCCGAACTGTTGTTAAACATAACCGGCGGCACTCCACCCTACACCCTGTACAGCTACAATGGTTGCTATGCCGTAAACAGCAGTTTTACCTTAGACCTCGACTCGCTGCCGCCGGGCGAATTTCCTGTTGCCGTGGAAGATGCCAACCAATGTATTGTACGCGATACGTTTATTATAGCCTCGCCCCTGAGCCTTTGGACCGATGCGTTTGTTACACATGCCTCTTGCTGCACCTGTCCCGATGGACAAATTCTGCTGGCAACATCGGGCGGAAAACCGCCTTACACCTGTATGTGGCAGAACGGCGCCGCCGACTCGCTCCAAACCGGTCTTGCTTCGGGCATTTACAACTTTACCGTTACCGATGCCGAAAACTGCACGTTTCATGGTGCCGCCGCCGTTCAGCATCCGGTTAAGTTTTACCTGAAAGCTTTTTTACAGGGCGCTTATGATGCAACTGCACAACTTATGCGCACTACGCTTAACCAACAAGGACTGCTGCCCATGCAACAACCCTTTAACCAACCACCCTGGAACTACGCCGGAACCGAAACCCTGTTGCAACCCATGCCTGCCAACATTACAGACTGGGTGCTGCTTGATTTTGTGGATAATAACAACTGGCAACAAACAGTGGTACAAACAGCAGCACTGCTCTGGAACAACGGCAATATTACCGATGTTTTTGCTGCCTCAGACACTATGGGGTTGCATGTTTGCGGGCTGACAGCCAACACGCCCTACCGCATTATTGTGCGCCACCGCAATCATTTGGCGGTTATGAGCAACAACGCAATAAATTACCCAACCAATACCGGCTTTAATTTTACCACTGCCGCCGCACAGGCAGCCGGCAATCAACAACAAACCGATGTGGCACCCGGCATATTTGCCCTCTTTACCGGCGATATGAACGCAAACGGCGTAATAACCGTTTCCGATTTTAACCTTTTTGCCCAACAAGCCGGCGCAATTAACCAATACCTTGCCGCCGACTGCAACCTGGACAAAGCCGTAACTATTGCCGATTTTAACTTCTTTGCCAATAACGCCGGTAAAATCGGCTTTTACCCCGTCAGGTACTGAAATCCAACTCCAAATAGGCATACCTATAGCATTTACATGTTGGCTTGTTTCGTTTAACCCTTTGCGGTTTTTACCGTTTTTTTCTATTATATAATGCTGAACTCAGTTGTTTTTCTCACCCTGATACCTACGTTATGAGGGACTTTGTGTAACTTAGTGCCTTTATAGCAAAACAATGTTTTTACAACTGAAAATATGCCGCCGGATATACTGTTTAAGCGCTGCAATCTGTTTTCCTATGCTATTTACCCGCTCCTGCCTTATACTGTTGTTGTTCAATATGGCGGCACCATGGCATGTTGGCAAAGCGCAAACCAATAGCCCTGCATTGGCATTGAAGGCAAGAACCGGCAATCCTTATTACCTGAAACAATCTCCTGCTTCAGAATTTGCACATGTTTACCTGCTTATACAGGTTACTGCACCGGCAGCAACTGCGCAAAGTTTCCGAACCCCGGTTAACATTGCTATGGTATTAGACCGCAGCAAATCTATGAGAGGGGCAAAACTTCAGTTTGCCAAAGAAGCTGCCCACTATGTAATAGACCGCCTGAATAAAAATGACCGCATTGCCATTATTGCCTACGATGATGTAGTACAATTGGTAAGCCCGGCCAAACCGGTAAAAAACAAACAGAAACTAAAAAAGCGGGTTAATAGCATTGAATTTAACGGCAATACCAATCTGAGCGACGGACTTTTTGCCGGTTATGAACAGGTGCAAACCTTTTATGCCGATGGGTATGTAAACCGGCTGCTCCTGCTTTCAGACGGACTGGCAAACAAGGGCATAACCAACCGCTTTTTGCTTATGGATACTGCCCGGCGGGTAAACCAAAACAGCCATGTTACCCTTTCCACCTTTGGGCTTGGTGCCGGTTTTGACGAAGACCTGTTGGAATGGCTGGCAGATTGGGGCGGTGGTAACTACTACTTTATTGAAAAAGCCCGAAAAATACCAACAGTGTTTAAGCAGGAACTGCAGGAAATGCAGCAGGTATGCATTCAGCAATGCCGCGTAGAAATGCCCGTACCCCAAAACTGGCAGGTGGTAAAAGTATTCGGCTCGCCTTATACACAAAAAGACAACACCCTTTACCTCGATTTTGACGATGTATTTGCCGGACAAACCAAAACTGCCTTAATTCAATTGCAAATGCCCCCAACCGAAACAAGCACCTTACAATTGCCCTTGTACTGCACCTACCTGCAACTTCCCGAAGCACAACTGCAACAGGCAGCCATTCAGTTGCCGTTACAAGCAACCGCTAATACAACACAATATTTGGCTGCTTTTGACTCTACCGTGCTGAGCCATATAGTGTTGTTTGAAACAAACCAAAAACTGTATAATGCTATTGCCATTGCCGATGGCGGTAACTACGATGCATCGGGCATAGCTGCAACCCAACTCCTCAACCAATTACAGGCACAACTACTGCTTTACCCTACCGATGCCATGCTCAAAAAGCAATTCGACCTTGTACATAATTACATAGGGCAACTGGCGTTGGCTGCACAATACAATGAATATCAACAAAAAATGATGCAAAAAAACGCCAAACACGACAACTATCGCATTCGCAAAAAGCGGAAATAACGCATAAAAGCATATTTACCCAAAAAACCGTCAAATTAACCGCATCAATTAAAAAGGGCGTATCTTTGAAGCCTATTTTATTAATTACATTACTCACCTATGCGCTTTGAAACAATAAACCCGGTAAGCAATGAACTGGTAAAACGCTTTCCGTTTCACACGTGGCGGCAGGTGCAAACCATTCTCAAAAAATCGGAAACAGGGTTCGACATTAACCGCACAAGCACCTTGGCCATTCGCAGCAAACGCATGAAAGCACTGGCAGACTTGCTCGAAAATAAAAAACTGTATTGTGCCCAAATGATTACCCTCGAAATGGGTAAACCTATTAAAGAAGCAATTGCCGAAATAGAAAAATGCGTAAAAACCTGCCAATATTTTGCCGATAATGCCAAATTTTTCCTGGCCGATGAAACCCTTACCACCGAATACAGTTCCAGCATTATTTCCTACATGCCGCTGGGCACTATTTTGGCAATTATGCCCTGGAACTTCCCGTTTTGGCAGGTATTGCGCTTTGCTGCGCCGGCGGTTATGGCAGGCAATTCGGTGTTGCTGAAACCCGCACCCAACGTGCCGCAGTGTGCCTTACTGCTTGAAGAACTGTTTCAACAGGCGGCTTTCCCCGAAGGGGTGTTTCAAAACCTGTTTATTGAACACAACAAAGTGCGCTGGGTTATAGAAGATGCTCATGTAGCGGCCGTTACGCTTACCGGCAGCGATGCCGCAGGGGCAGCTGTGGCAGCTCTGGCAGGCAAAAACATAAAAAAAACCGTGCTGGAACTTGGCGGCAGCGACCCGTTTATTGTGCTGGAAGATGCCAACGTAAAAGAAGCCGCCAGAACTGCGGTAAAAGCCCGAATGATTAACGGCGGGCAAAGTTGCATTGCCGCCAAACGCTTTATTGTAATGGAAACCGTTTTCAGCGATTTTGTGCGCGAATATGTTGACGGGCTGCTGCAACTTAAAATGGGCGACCCTACCGACAGTTCGGTGGATATTGGCCCTATGGCAAGGCAAGACTTGGCCGATAAGTTGGAAAAACAGGTTAAAGACTCTATGCGCATGGGCGCCGAAGCCCTTATTGGCGGAGGTAAACCGCACGCAACCGCCGGCGCTTATTTTAACCCCACCCTGCTGGTAAAAGTGCGGCCGGGTATGCCCGTTTTTGACCAGGAGGTGTTTGGCCCCATAGCATCGGTAATTACCGCCAAAACCATAAACGAAGCCATAGAATTAGCCAACAAAACCAAATACGGCCTGGGTGCTTCCATCTGGACAGTAGATGCCGAAAAAGCCCAACGGCTGGCAAGGCAAATTCAGGCGGGCAGCGTATTTATTAACCAAATGGTGGTAAGCGACCCACGCCTGCCGTTCGGTGGGGTAAAAAATTCGGGCTACGGCAGAGAACTTGCAGCGTGGGGCATAAGAGAGTTTACCAACGTTAAAACCATTGTGGTAAAGTAATTCTACAACAAATACCCTCTTCGGTTTTCCTTTTTTCTTCCTGCTTCGGGTAAAAAACATATTTATGCAAAAAGCATTTTGGGTACTGTTTATCTTTAACCTGCTGGCTTCGGTTTACTTTACCTACCTCTCTGCCATGCATGTTTTTATTTATTTTGCCAACAAAAGACTGGGGCACCCCGAATCTTTTTTCCTCAGCAAGCGCAGTTTGGTAATTGCGGCTATATTTATTGGCATTACCGCAGCAGGCTATTTTGTAAAAAAATACACCCTCAACGCCACGCAAGCCGTCATGATATTGGGCTTCCCGCTGTTTTTGGCTTTATTGTACGGTTTGTTTGCCGTAGTTATGATTATTGGTTCGGGCGGCAGGTGGAATTAATTCCTGCCAAGCTTTCTTTGCTGTTGCGGGTTTTCCAAAAGCAAAAAGAAGGTGGTATTTATTACCATTGGGCCGGCATAATAACTAATTGCTGCGGCAGTAAAGGTGTTGCAGGTAATACAAAGCCTTTTGATTTCGGTACATAATGCCATCTTTTTTTGAAGGAGCTGCTTCGGGCAGGCAAGTTAAAAATGCTTTCCTGCCTAACAGGAAACGGAACCTCGTTTTTTAAAACCATTACATACATGGCAATGTTAGTGGGCACATTGCCATGCTACCTGCTGTTTGCAAAATTGCATGAATAACGGCCTGCGTTATGCCCGAAACTTAAAACAGCCCATTACCATTAAACAATGTAAAGAAAATTGGCGTTACTTTGCAGTAATTGCAGATAAAGCCATTTTGAGGGTTCAAAACATCAGGGTTATGATATGTACTTCGTTTTTCGAGTTGTTTAAAATTGGGCCGGGGCCTTCCAGTTCTCATACGGTTGGGCCAATGCGGGCGGGTAATATATTCAGAGAATTAGTATTGCAATATTTCACCCATTTCGGCACTGAGGGCAACTACCGCATACGATGTGAGTTATACGGTGCTTTGGCCGCTACCGGACACGGACACGGCACACACCGGGCAATTTTGGCCGGACTTTTCGGGCAAATACCACAAACGGTTAATACCAGATGGCTGAGCAACCTGTTTGAAACGCCGGGGCAAATGTATATGCCCGATTTCGGAAACCTGAAAATACCGTTTACCGAACATGACATTTTTTTCGATTATACCCACAACCCCTACCGTCACCCCAATACACTTAAATTGGTGTTGCTCCACAATTTCAGGCCGGTTTTTGAACGCATTTATTACTCGGTAGGCGGCGGATTTATTGAAGAGGAGGGCAATATTGCGCATACGGCAAATACGCCACAGCCGCGCTATGCCTACCACAACATGGATAGCCTGCTTTGGGTGTTGGAAGAACAGGGGCTTACCATAGAAGAATTGCTGATGCAAAACGAAATAGCAATAACCGGACTTTCGGAAGCGGAAATTTTGCAACAAATTGCCCGCATTCTTGCAGTGATGCACCAAAGTGTACAAGAGGGATTAAAAAAGGAAGGCGTCCTACCCGGCGGCTTAAACGTTTACCGACGCGCAAAAGGGATGTATGAAAAGGCATTGCAACATACCCAACACGGGCGGCACGCCGAAGCCCTTTTTGCTCGTCTTAACGCCTATGCACTTGCTACCTCCGAAGAAAATGCAGCCGGACAAATGGTGGTAACTGCTCCTACAAACGGCGCCGCCGGCGTCTTGCCTGCCTGCCTCGAATACCTTCGCAACGATTGTCTCGTACCCGAAACATTGTTGCAAAAAGGCTTACTCGTTGCCGGTATGATTGGGTTTATCATTAAAGAAAACGCCTCCATTTCCGGCGCAGAGTTGGGCTGCATGGCAGAAGTTGGCTCGGCTGCCTCTATGGCCGCGGCTTTGTTCAGTTTCTGCAATGGCGGCGATATCCATCAAATAAGTACCGCTGCTGAAATTGCCCTCGAACATCACCTTGGTATGACCTGCGACCCCATAAAAGGGCTGGTACAAATACCTTGCATTGAACGCAATGCAAACGGAGCCATAAAAGCGTATAATGCTTACCTTTTAGCGGCAGGCCGTACAGGAATTGGAAAGCCTGTCATTTCCTTTGACCAAGTGGTAGAGGTTATGAGGCAAACCGGACAAGACCTGTCGCATAAGTATAAAGAAACAGCTACCGGCGGGTTGGCTACATCCTTCGGTTGGGGCAATATGCCCGGTAGTTAAGCCTTCCTATCATTACTCAACTCCAACCTAATGTGTTTATACAAAGTTATCTTCGCCTTTCATTTGTTTATAATGATTAATGCCCATAAAATGAAATATCGGACACCAACCTAAAATAGCAAACAAAAAGAAAGGAAAACCTACCAACATTAATACCGGCGATTTAAAAAGCCCGCCAATAATAACCAAAACCATCATTAACAAATAACGAATGCCAATGTCGGTAAAATTCATGTTGTGTTCCATGGGTAGTGCGATTTTATAATTACTAATTGTTTATTAATTTCACCGGCAAAGTTCGGCACAAACAGGTTAATAACAAATGACAAATGTTGCTGTGGTAAATGATTTTTACCACCTGCAAAGGTGACATAAGTCACTTTCTGCTGTTTGCCGTTCCTTTTTTACCGGGTTCAGGGTCGGGTTTTGGTACGCCTGCGCCGTTGTGCCAACAACTATTCCATTTTGCCTTACAAAACAACCTTTATTTTTACGTCCGTTCCTCCCCTGTCCCTAAAATCAGGGCATGGAGTTAATCTACTTTCCCGCAACTTCCCGCTATTTAAAAAATCTCCTTAATTTGTTCATTTTGCAAAACCGCTGCGTTACTTTTGCTTGTGTATTTAGGTTAGGAGCAACAAAACCGGCATTTTTTACAACAAAGGAACTTTTTTGCCTCCCAATGTACTTAGTACTTATTAAACAGCAACACCCCTAACCCGTCAAAAAAAACGGGTAATACAATGTACAACTCAACTACACATGCAGGGAATAGTTTTACAATCTACCGGAAGTTGGTATAAAGTGCTGCTTCCCGAGAGCGGTACTGAAACAGAGTGCCGCATAAAAGGTAAATTCAGGCAAGATGAATTGGGAAGCACCAACCCCATTGCCGTAGGCGACCATGTAGAGATTGAAATGGAAGCAGGGCTGAACACCGGCACCATTATTGATATTTTACCCCGAAAAAATTACATCATCAGGCAATCTCCCCGAAAAAAATGGCAAAAGCATATTATAGCCGCCAATATTGATCAGGCTGTACTGATGGTTACTTTTTCAGAGCCGCGCACGTCTTTCGGGTTCATTGACCGGTTTTTGATTACAGCCGAAATGTTCCATATTCCGGCACTTATATTGTTTAACAAGTATGATGTTTATACTCCCAAAGACCGCGCTTTATGTGCAGAAGCTACCCATACTTACCAAAACCTTGGTTACAAATGCCTTACAGTTTCGGCAGTTACCGGCCATGGTGTGGAGGAGGTAAAGTCTGCCATGAAAAACAAAACCAACCTGATATCGGGGCATTCGGGGGTAGGCAAGTCAACGCTGATTAACCTGCTTATGCCCGAACTTGACCTGGATACACGTCAAATTTCAAAATTCAGCGGTAAGGGTATGCATACCACTACCTTTGCCTGTATGTATGCCTTGCCTTTTGGCGGATTTATTATTGATACGCCGGGCATAAAAGAGTTTGGCGTGGTACACCTTGAACCCGAAGAGGTTAGCCACTATTTTTGTGAAATGCGCCAACTGCTGCCCCACTGCAAATACAATAACTGCCTGCACCGCGATGAAAACCAGTGTGCCGTAAAAAAAGCCTTTGAAGACGGGTTAATTGCCGAAAGCCGTTATAATAGCTACCTGCGCATTTTGTCAGATATTGAAGGTATTAACTATTGGGAGCGCAGTTGATATTTACCAATTCAAAAAGAAAAAATATAATCGCATAAGTCCAATTTTCAGCAGCAAAAGTGTAATTTTGGGTAGTTATTTTTTATACAGTAAAGCTATTTGCTATGCAAACAACCACCATCCCGGTAAAAAAAGTCAAAACCCATGTCGGAGCAGCCGGTTCACCCCTGTTGCGTTTGCCTGTACAACGCCTTAAAATTGGACAAAAACTTAAAATTGAAATTGTAAACGGTTGGGGCGCCTGTTCGGTAAACGGTTGTCATTGTCAGGCTTATATGGGCAACGACAATACCTGTCAAAATTGCGGGCATAATTACACCCTGCACTGGTAACATACAGGCATAAAAAAAGGAGATGCCCGTAACAGACACCTCCCAAACCCTTGTCAATTTATAAACCCTAAAATATTTCTCTTGAATAGCGCCGGTGACGGCAGGGGGCTGATAATGCCCTACCACCCCAGCCATGCCCGAATGCCTGTGGGCTGCGGCCGCTCAATCATATAAGCGGTAGGAAACATGCGCTTCATTTTCTCATCAATATCTTTAATGGTAATTTGCCCGTCTTTGTTCATATCTAATAATGAATAGGTTTTATAACCGTTTTCATTTTGCTTGTAAAGGGCATAGCAGTAATCTTCGCCCAATGCTTCGGGGTAAAATGCACCGAGGTAAAATTCGGTAAGGTTTTCAAATGGTTTGTGTTCTTCTTTTACCTGCTGATAGTACTTTTTCACTAATTTAAGCTGATCTTCGTAGCTTAAATTGCGTACTTTTTCTGCGGTAAGCCCCATGCGCTCCAGTTCTTCGGGTTTCCACTGTATAAGCCCGGTAGCGCCGTTGTTTTTGTTGGTGGCAGAGGCATCAAATTTCGATTCGGAATACATAACCGCCATCAGCCATTCGGGTGGCACATCAAGTGAGTTGGCAACCTCTTTCACCTTTTGTGCAAAGGTTTCGGGTTCCATCACGTATGTTTGTGCCTGGTCTAACAGATAAAACTGATTGCTGTTTTCTGCCGGTGTTTGCACCACAGAAGCGGTTACCCTTTTTGTGCCGCCCGATTTGAACAGCAGAAAGGTAAACACATTAGATACCAAAATAGCGGCAATTACCCAATAAGTGGTTTTGGCAGAGATTTTAATGTTTCGGTTTACAGGAATTGGCAAGTACGACATGACTTCAGGTTTTTAGGGTTATCTAAGAACTATTGAATGAAATAAGGTTTCAGGTCTGAGTATATAGTAAACAGTTGAGGGTTTGCGAAAAAAAGGGTAAACAAATGGGGTTTGCTTACCCTGCACTCCTACTTCAATGCGTTAGCAATTAGCTTTTTACTGTTAACAGCGTACCACTTGCTAACTACAGCAGCAAAGATACATACAAAGACTCCAATTTTGCAAATTTTTTTAGTATTTTTTGCAAATTTTTTTTGCATTCCTGCATTTTTTCTTTACTAAGCCTTTAAAAGCAAGCATTTTGCTAACAATGGCAGCAATATAAGGCTGTAAAAGAAAGGAGGCTACCCTTTTGAGGCAGCCTCCTTTTACCGGTATCTGAACCGGGTTTACCAATATTTGCCTACTTTATAAGCACAACCCGATGCTTAGCCTGCTCACCCGCTTCGGTGTTGAGTGCTACAATGTAAATACCCGGTGGCAGCCCGTTCTCATCAAACGGAACGCTGTACGTATGCCCGCTTTGTGCAGTGCCATTGTATAATCGGGCAACCTCCCGGCCATCTGTGCTGTACACTGTTATGGTTGTCCTTGAAGTTTCAGAAACAACAAACTCAATGTTGGTTGTGTTTGCAAACGGGTTAGGATTGGCTTTGAGCAGATTGGTTTCTGTCAGTTTGCCACGTCCGCGTGTTTTTTGCGGAACCCAGTACCAGCCAAGCGTTTGCTGTCCGCTGCAATCGGTTACGGTAACAATATACCAGCCGCTTACCAACCCTGTCTGGTAAGGGCTGTCGGAAAATGAACCGGTAAAGGTTGACGGGCCTATCCAGGCATAATGGTAAATACCGCCGGGGCAGGGAGTTCCGCCTTCTACGCTAATATTAACAGAGCCGTTTGAAGTTCCTATATCGGGTGTAATGGTATAGCTGATAATATCCAGCAAGTCGCTCGAAGTAGGGTCATCGGGTTGGTTATCAAAATACAGGGCATCAGAACCGCAGGAGCTATCGGTTACGGTTAAATCCCAGGTGGCACCATCGGCATAAATTACGGTAATAGTTACGCTGCCGTTGGCATTCAATATAGTATTGTATTGTACATACCCGTTTGTTGACCATTGGTATTGGTATGGCTGAACCCCGCCGCTGATTTGAATGGTATTTATATTGTAAAAAGTGGGTATGGAGGTGGTTGGCGTACCTTCGTACTGGTTGCCGGTAAGTTGCCCGGTGCCCAAACCGCCGCCACCGCCATTTACCGTTACTGTTGCCGAAACAGTATTAGAAGTACAACCGCTGGCATCTTGTACCTGATAATTAAGTACATAACTGCCGGGTGCAGCGTTGGCAGCATTGAAAACGGGGTCAGATGTATTGCTGTTATTGAGGTAAATGCTGCCGTTTCCGGTCCAGCTATGGGTATAAGGTAGCGCACCTCCCGAAACATTGGCGTCAATATTTACACTGCTACCCTGGCATACCGTATAATTTGGCGATGCAAAACTTACTGCCGGAGCGGCGTTAACCGCCACGGTTTTACTTGCCGAAGCAGTGCAGCCGTTGGTTGCCGTAACCGTTACGGTATATAGGGTGTTTCCGGCATTGGCAGTGCCAATATTGATGGTTGCGCCGGTGCTGCTGCCCGAACTGTTGGCGCCGCTGCTGCTCCACAAGTAAGTACCCCCGCCCGATGCGGTAAGAGATAAGCCCGCTGCAAAACGGCAGGCAGATGAGGGTCCTGAAATGGAAGCAACCGGTGGGGTGGTATTGCCGCCAATGCTTACCAATGCCGTTGCGGTGCAGCCGTTGGCACCGGTTGCCGTAACCGTGTAGGTGCCGGCGGCGGTAAAGCTGTTGGTGGCAAATGTTGGGGTAGCGCCGCCACTCCATGCAAATGATACCCCGCCGCTTGCCGTAACCTCAATGCTGTTTGCGCCGGCCGGACTGCAACCAAGGGTGGTGTTGCCGCCTGTTTCATTAACGGTTATGGTTGCCACGGGAGCTGCCACACTTCCGCCAACGCTTACCGATGCCGTTGCGGTGCAGCCGTTGGTACCGGTTACGGTAACCGTGTAGGTGCCGGGGGTGGTAAAGCTGTTGGTAGCCAATGTTGGCGTAGCGCCGCCACTCCATGCGTATGATGCTCCGCCGCTTGCCGTTACCTCAATGCTGTTTGCACCGGCCGGACTGCAGCCAAGGGTGGTGTTGCCGCCTGTTTCATTAACGGTTATTAATGGAGTTACAGCGGCACATACGGCGGGCACGGTGGTAACCGGTGCCGAAGCAGCGCTTACAATTGTGGCATCGGTATCGCAGGAACATCGGGTACTAATGGTTTGCGCCGGGCCGGTTGGGTTATACACGGGAAGCGTTGCACTCCAGGTAGTTCCGCCATCGGTAGAATATTCGATATGGCTTCCTGCCGGACAGGGAGTGCTTGTTGGCGCCGAAATGCCGCCGCCGCTTACCGTGCAACCCGAAGCACAGGTGCTGTTGCTGATGGTAACATTGGGAGGCGCGGCAGTAAATGTTGGGCATAAAGACTCAACAGCCGGCAAACCCGAAACCGCGCCAATATAGAACGGCGATTCTGCGCCACCGTTTCCATCTACCACCAGGTAATACGTTTGCCCTGTAACGGCGGTAAAACAATGGTTTTGGTTGCGCAAAGTGCCGGCCGAGGTAGTATAAATTGAGCTGACGGGGCACGAAACTAAAGTCCAGCGCTGGTCGTTACCGCCGCTTATGACATTGGCAGTGCATGGGTTATTGTCGCCATCCTGGTTGGCATCCTGTACTACAACAGATTGCAGGCTGAAATCCAATCCGCTTATAGAAATACATACATTAGTTGAAGTGGGCACAAATTGCAGCCATACGTCGTTGTTGTTAGCGCCGTTCCATGAGCAGGCCACCCCGCCTATGGTGCCGAAAGAAGTGCCGTTTGGGCCGGTAAGGCTGCCGGGCATGAGAGTGCTGCCGGTTTTACCATTGGTAGAGGCACAAATAGCCCCGCCATCCCAAACAATAGCGTTGCTGCAGTCGTTTCCGGCGGTTGCCTGATCATCAACGGCAGGGTTGCCAAATACCAGCGATGCGCCGGCAAGGCAAGGTTCGGAAGCCGTGTTTTCACTAAAAATCAATTGCCAGGTGCCATTTGCGTTTTCGCCGGCAAAAGATGCGGTAAGGTCTGTACCCGTTCCGCTAAACTGGGCATTGAAAAAACCATAATTACCCGAAATATTTTCCGTTACGCCGGCCGAATTAGATGCATTGGCATCGGGGTTATTGAGGCAGGAGGTGTTGGTTACCAAAGCAATTTGATGGGTTCCCGTTGCGGTGGTAGATAACCCCCCGCTATACACGCCAACACATGTACCGGCCGGCGACTTCAACCTGAATTGCAGGTTGTTTACATTCATGCTGCCGCCTGTACATGAATTGTTCAGGGTTACTTTTACCTGTACCACAGCACTAACCGAACTCAATACCCCAACCCCGGTTACCGGAATTGATACAATATTGGGTGTACCCGAACCCGGGGTGGCACAAGAACCATTAGCACCGGTCAAGTCTATTGTTGTACCTGTTGTAGCGCTAAATGTTTGAAATTGCGCAAAACAAGGAGATACAATAAAAAACAACAACAACGAAAACAAATAAATGCAAATAAAAACAATTTTCTTCATATTTTATTAATTTAACCTAAAATAACATACAGACACATTTACAAAAGTGAAAACAACCCCCGGCAACATTTTTTTACTGAACGCATGTTATGTTTTGCTCCGCCCTACACCACGCCAAAGGATGGTTATTGTTTAAGAAAGTGCAAATATAATACGGTTAATTGTATTCTGAAACCCGTATCACAATTTAGTTGCAACTGCTGTAAGAAGGCAATTTTATAGCTGTTGTTTTGCAAAGGCAACAATACTTCAGGGGGGTAGAAATAGCAGGCAAGTTCTTTGCAGCAGTTAAAACAGGGGTAAGTTTGGTAAAATCGGGGTAAACCTCTGTTTTACCGGTAAAAAAAACAGGTAATTTTGGGCAACAAAAAAAGAATTGTTTAAAAAAAGCGTATCTTTGCACGCTCAAAATGCGGGTGTGGCGAAATTGGTAGACGTACCAGACTTAGGATCTGGCGCCGCAAGGCATGGGGGTTCGAGTCCCTCCACCCGCACTCACGTAAATGTGCCTTTTTACCGCATCGGGTTTGAGATGCCCTGCAACCCGGGCTTTGCCAAAAACGCATTTTTTCCAAAGCATTAAATCAAGCCACCACCACTTTCTTATGAGCTTAACCGTAGAAAACATAGGAACACAACATATTGTTCTGCATATAACTGTTGAACCCCAAACGTACCTGCCCCTTTTTGAAAAAAAATGCAAGGAAACAAATAAAACCGTGTCTATAAAAGGTTTCCGGAAAGGAATGTCGCCGTTGGGGTTATTTAAAAAAATATATGGCAACTACATTTTAAACGATGTGGTAAAAGATTTAACCGACGAAGAAGTTGCAAACTACCTTGAGCAAAATAACCTGCACTATTTAGCAACACCCTTAATGGTAAACCAAGACACAGAAGTAATTAATTACACCGATCCCGAAAAAAACTATGCCGCAAGCCTGGAGTTTGGTATCAAACCACAGATTGACCTGTCTGTGCTTTACAACCCCGAACATGAATTTGTTAAATACATACCTAAAACAACCGATGCGGAAGTAGAAGCGCAAATTGACATCCTGCTTAATAATTATGGCACCATATCTGATTTAACCGAAACCGACACCATACAATTAAACGATATTGTATATCTGTTTATCGAAGAAACAGATGCCGATGGTAATGTAAAGGAAAGCGGGCTGTCGCATACCACACCCATTATACCCGATATGCTGAAAGACGGCGCCGAAAAAGATATCTTACTTAGCCTCTCACTAAATAAAAGCGCACAACTGAACATCTTTAACCTCTTTGACAAAGGCCGCGATGAAGTTTTAAAGCAATTGCTCAATGTAAAGGAAAATACAGAAAATTTACCCGAAACCTATAAAGTAACCATTGTACAAGTACGCCGCCGAGTTTCTGCCGAATTAAACGAAACCTTATATAAACAAGTTTTTCCCGAAGAGGAAATTGCCTCCCCCGAAGATTTTAAAACCAGAATTACCGACGCATTAAATACCCAATATGCAACAGAAAGCACTACTTTTTTGCATAAACAGCTTATAAAAGAAATAACGCAGATACTGGATCCGTATCTGCCCGAATTGTTTTTACGCCGGCTGCTAAATGAACGAAGCAATCAGGCATATGCTGAGGATGAAAAATGGAATGAGGTGAAAACATACTTTATGTCAGAGTTTAAATGGCAACTCATACAAGAAGAACTGGTAAAACAGTTCAATGTGAATGTAGATGAAAAAGAAGTAGATCAGGCAATTATTTACAATGTGTACAGGGAAATAAAAAATGCCTACAATGTTGACCTTCCCTACAATATGATTTTAAACTATGCCCAAAACGACCTGCAAGACCGGGACAAAAGAGCGCGCGCTTACCAGGGGCTGCTCGAATACCACGGAATAAATGCCCTCATACCCAACCTTCCTATCAAAGAACAACCGGTAACCTTTGAGGAATTCCAAAAAATTCGCGAAGATTTTACCCGTATTGATGAGGAAGCCTTAAGAACAGAAGAAGCATAGAAAATACAGTCTGACCGGGCACTTTTTCCAGAAACTGAACCCCCGAACGAATACATCACAGGGCATTTAAGCATTATGCCCGCCATTTACAGGCAATTGATTTACTGCCATATATAATGGTAAAACTGCCATTATACCCGCTTAACCTTTCTTAACACAACCTTTCGGCAAGCTAACCTGTTTACAATGGCAAACTACCCTGAAAAGTTTGTCATTAAATCACTTAATTTACAGCTATGAACTTCGGAGAAGAATTTAAAAAGTATGCCACCCAACACATGGGGCTTAGCAGTATGCACGTAGAAAAGTATCTGGAACACTCCCTGACTACTTTGCCCACCAACTTTACCCCCAATATTATTGAAGAAAGAAACATGAACGTTGCCCTCATGGACGTTTTCTCGCGCCTTATGATGGACCGCATCATTTTCTTCGGGGTACAGGTTACCGATTATACCGCCAACATTGTACAGGCACAACTCCTCTTTATGGAATCTACCGACCCGCAACGCGACATCTATATGTACATCAACAGCCCCGGCGGCTCGGTTACCGCAGGGTTGGGTATTTATGACACCATGCAGTACATTATTCCCGATGTGGCTACCATTTGCACCGGCCTTGCCGCTTCTTTTGGCGCTGTATTGCTGGCCGCCGGCACCAAAGGTAAACGAACCGCCCTTAAACATGCCCGTATTATGATTCACCAACCTTTGGGCGGTATGCAAGGGCAGGTTAGCGACATGGAAATTTCTTACAGGCTGGTGAAAAAAATGCAAGACGACCTCTACAACATCTTAAGTAACCATACCGGCCAAACCTACGAGCAAATTACCAAAGACTCTGACCGAGATTTTTGGATGACCTCGCAGGAAGCCAAAGATTACGGTATTGTTGACGAAGTGTTAATCAGAAACAAAAAAGCAAAAAGCTAACAACCCGAAGCACCCCGTTTGCCCTGTTCCAAAACTGTATTGGTAAAAACCGGCAGTTTTGGAGCAGACGGGCTTTTAGCCCAACAAACAAACAACCAAACCAACGCTTTTTTAGTCTTTAGTTTTCCGGGTATTTTACAATCTCTCTTTTACCTTCACCTCTACTACAATGGCACGTACAAAATACGAACAACATTGCTCCTTTTGCGGACGCCCTAAATCGGAAGCCGTTATTCTTATAACCGGCGCCGAAGGTAATATCTGCGACTCCTGTGTGGAGCAGGCTCAGGAAATTATTGAACGCGAAATGAGCCAAACTAAAAAGAAATTTAAATTTGCTCTGCCAAAAACCCTTAAACCGGCTTCTATTAAAGCCTATCTCGACCAATATGTAATTGGACAGGAGGAGGCAAAAAAAATCTTGTCGGTGGCGGTTTACAACCACTATAAGCGCCTGAACCAACCCCAAACCGACGAGGTGGAAATTGAAAAATCAAACATTATTATGGTAGGGCATACCGGAACGGGTAAAACCCTGCTGGCACGCACCATAGCCCGGTTTCTTAACGTACCCTTTGCTATTGTAGATGCCACCGTTTTTACCGAAGCCGGTTATGTGGGTGAAGATGTAGAAAGCATTTTAAGCAGGTTGCTGCAAGTGTGCGATTATGATACCGATGCAGCCGAAAAAGGCATTGTTTACATTGACGAAATTGATAAAATAGCCCGTAAAGGCGATAACCCCTCCATTACCCGCGATGTAAGCGGTGAAGGTGTGCAACAATCGCTGCTGAAACTGCTCGAAGGTTCCGATGTGTACGTGCCCCCGCAGGGCGGCAGAAAACACCCCGAGCAAAAAATGATAAAAATTAATACCGAAAAAATCCTCTTTATCTGCGGCGGTGCTTTTGGCGGTTTAGAAAAAATAATTGCCCGAAGAATTCAGAAAAACGTGGTGGGATTTAAAACCGACCAACTTATAGGCAACAACGAAACCGAAGAAAGCCTGTTGCGTTATGTAGGCCCGCAAGATATACGTGCCTTTGGCTTAATACCGGAACTCATCGGACGACTGCCCATTGTTACCTACCTTGAACCGCTCGACCGTACAGCACTGCACGATATTTTGGTTAAACCCAAAAATGCCCTCATTAAACAATATCAGAAACTGTTTGAAATGGAAGGCATTGCCCTGCACTTTACCGAAGAAGCCATAGCCCTGCTGGTAGATAAAGCCGTAGAATTTAAATTAGGCGCCCGCGGGCTGCGCTCTATCTGCGAAGCGGTAATGACCGATGCCATGTTTGAATTGCCCTCGCTTTCCAACATTAAATCTTTTGAGGTTACTGCCCAATATGTACAGGAAAAACTGTCGCAGGAAAAAATTAAAACCCTGCGCATGGCCTCCTGATGCGGACTTGTCTTTCTTAACCCGATTTACATACAAAAACGCCGGCAACCTTTTTGGCTGCCGGCGTTTTGCTATTTACCCCGCGTTGTTGGTTGAGCCTGCCTATTGCTCAATAATTTCGGGTTGTTTCTTTGAAACTTTTACATTTCCTTCTTCATCAATATCGGCCAACAGCGTATCGCCGGGGGTAAGGTTGGCAGCAAGCATTTCCTCGGCCAACGGGTCTTCAAGGTATTTTTGAATAGCCCTGTGCAACGGACGAGCGCCAAACTGCGGGTCGTAACCTTTTTCGGCAAGGAAATTTTTGGCTTTTTCGGTTAATTCCAGTTTGTAACCCAGCGTATCTAACCGTTTGCGCAAATCAGACAGGGCAATATCAATAATCTGGAAGATTTCTTCTTTGTTGAGCGAATTGAAAATCACCACATCGTCAATACGGTTCAGAAATTCGGGCGAGAAAGTTTTGCGCAAAGCTTTCTGTATTACGCTTTTGGCATAGGCATCGGCATCTTCCTGCTTGGCCTGTGTGCTGAAACCCACGCCGGTGCCAAATTCCTTGAGTGTACGAACCCCAATATTGGAGGTCATGATAATGAGCGTGTTTTTGAAATCAATTTTACGGCCCAGCCCGTCGGTCAGTTGCCCGTCGTCTAATACTTGCAGCAAGATGTTATACACATCGGGGTGTGCTTTTTCAATCTCATCAAACAAGATTACGCTGTATGGTTTACGGCGTACTTTTTCGGTCAGTTGCCCGCCTTCTTCATATCCTACATAGCCCGGAGGCGCGCCAATAAGACGGGAGACCGAAAATTTTTCCATGTATTCACTCATGTCAATGCGCACCAGGGCATCATCGCCGTCGAAAAGGTAGCGTGCCAGCGCTTTTGCCAGTTCGGTTTTACCAACCCCGGTCGGCCCCAGGAAAATAAAAGAGCCAATTGGTTTTCGGGGATTTTTAAGCCCTGCGCGGTTTCTTTGTATGGCTTTTACCACTTTTGCCACTGCTTCATCCTGCCCAATAATGGCCTTTTTAAGGTCTTCCCCCATTTTAAGCAGTTTGTTGCTTTCGCTTTGGGCAACGCGCTTAACGGGTATTCCGGTCATCATGGCCACTACTTCGGCAATATCTTCTTCGGTAACAGGGTAGCGTTTGGTTTTCGATTCTTCTTCCCATTCCTGTTTTGCCCGTTCCAAATCTTCCTGATAGCGTTTTTCTTTGTCGCGCAGGCGGGCGGCTTCTTCGTAACGCTGGCTTTTTACCACGCGGTTTTTTTCTTCCTTAATTTCTTCAATGCGTTGTTCCAGTTCAAGAATGTTTTTGGGCACATGAATATTTTTAAGGTGTACACGGGCGCCTACTTCGTCAAGTACGTCAATGGCTTTATCGGGCAGGTAGCGGTCGGTAATATAGCGGTTGCTCAGCAGTACACAAGCTTTAATGGCATCATCGGTATAAACCACATTGTGGTAATCTTCGTATTTCTCTTTAATGTTATTGAGAATACTCATAGATTCTTCCACGCTGGGCGGGTCAATCATTACTTTTTGGAAACGGCGGTCGAGGGCACCGTCTTTTTCAATATACTGCCGGTACTCATCTAAGGTAGAGGCGCCAATAGCTTGCAGTTCGCCGCGGGCCAGTGCGGGTTTAAAAATATTGGAAGCATCGAGCGAACCGGTAGCGCCACCTGCGCCAACAATGGTATGAATTTCGTCAATGAACAAAATTACATCGCGGTTTTTTTCCAGTTCGTTCATAATGGCTTTCATGCGTTCTTCAAACTGTCCGCGGTATTTGGTACCTGCTACCAGAGCTGCAAGGTCGAGCATAACAATGCGTTTGTCGAACAGCACTCGGGAAACCTTGCGTTGAATGATGCGCAAAGCCAGCCCTTCTACAATGGCAGTTTTACCCACGCCGGGTTCGCCAATAAGAATGGGGTTGTTTTTTTTGCGGCGGCTCAGAATTTGCGATACGCGCTCAATTTCGGTTTCGCGGCCTACAATGGGGTCTAATTTGCCTTCTTCGGCAAGTTTGGTAATATCGCGCCCAAAGTTGTCGAGTACCGGCGTTTTAGACTTAATATTTGGCTTGCGCGAGGAGGAGGAATACCCGCTACGTTTCTCGTCGTCGTATTCGTCTTCGGGGTCGTTGGGGTATTCGTTGGAGGGCATGTTCTGCTGGTTAAGCAGGTACTCCAGTTCAGATTTAAAAGTTTCGTAGTTCACATCTAATTGGTTTAAGATTTGAACGGCAATGTTGTCTTTGCTTTTAAGAATAGACAGCATGAGGTGTTCGGTGCCAATGATTTCGCTGTTTAGTTTTTTGGCTTCCAGCACCGTAATTTTCAGCGTCTTTTCGGTTTCGCGGGTCAGGGGTATGTTGTTGGCATTTACTATATGCTGATGGCTTACCCTGGCCCCGATATTGTCTTCTATGGCGCGGCGCAGAATAATAACATCGGCATTCAGCGATTTAAGTACCTGTACGGCTAAACTTTCGCCTTCGCGCAACAAGCCCAAAATAAGGTGTTCCAACCCAATTTCGCCATGATTAAGGCGCATGGCCTCTTCCTTGCTGAACGATATAACGTCCTTAACTTTTTGTGAAAATTTTGCTTCCATATTGTGTATTTTATGGCAAAAACCAGGCCTAATTAAAAAAGTAAAACGGGCTTTTATTTTTTTATGCAATTTAAGCATTTTTGGCAATAAGCAACTGCAAATCTGTCTGTTTTTCTTAAAAAACGGCTGCACATTTGTCACTCCTGCCAACAATTGCTATTGTATGGCAGGCGGGAGGTGATTTTATGCGAAAATAGCATTTTTCTTCACAAGAGTACATTATTGTTACCAAAATTAACATTTCCTGCTTTATATTTGTTCAATTTTTCCGGGTTGCCTGCTTTTGGCAGGTTTGCGGGGTAAAGCTGATTTATTTTTTGACACAAAACAACTTTTTTGCTATGAAATTTATGCTCGATAAGAAAGAAAGTTATACCGTGGTAACGGTTTTGGAAGATAAACTAAACACGTTAAATGCCGCCGATTTTAAAACCGAACTGAAAGTGCTGAATGAGGGCGGTGTGCGCAATATTATCTTAGATCTTTCAAACGTAACTTTTGCCGATTCATCGGGATTAGGTGCCATTTTGGTTGGCAACCGTCTTTGCGAGGCATCTGGCGGCACTTTTGTGCTAAGCGGGTTAAGCATCGGTGTAAAGCGCATTGTAGATATTTCGCAATTGGGTTCCGTGCTTACCATTATACCTACGGTGCAGGAAGCTATTGACTTTGTGATGATGGAGGAATTGGTTCGCGAGTTATCGGGTGATGCTGAAGAAGAGGACGATTTAACCTCCGATGACTCTTCGGGCAACGAGTAGTAATGCTTGTTTTTTAACGTTTAAGAACAAATATTTTTACAACCAACCATGTTCTTTGCAGGAGACCGGGTAATACTGTTCTGGTTTTGCACGGGTCTCCTGTTTTTATTTAAACTGCGGGTGCGTGTTTTACCGCCTTTTTTGTGTGTGTTTTTACCGGCGCTTCACCTTTTTTGTTTAGCTTATGTCTTTCAGGGTTACTATTTTAGGCTCAAACTCGGCAATGCCGGCAAACGGGCGGCATCCGTCGGCACAGGCGGTTGTTATTAATGAAAATCCTTATCTGGTAGATTGCGGAGAGGGCACACAAATGCAACTGATGCACTATAAGGTAAAAACCGCCCGCATAGACCATATCTTTATTTCCCATCTGCACGGCGACCATTACCTGGGGTTGCTTCCGCTCATTGATTCTTATGTGCTGACCAACCGCACCAAACCGCTGCATATTTTTGCCCCTCAACCTTTGCAGGAAGTGGTGGCTGCACACCATAAAGCAAGTACACAACGCCTCGAAATACCTTTTAAGCTGTTTTTTTATGCCACCAATCCGCATCAAACAGGGGTGATTTTTGAAAATAATGATGTTTGTGTAAGTACCCTGCCCATGAAACACGGTTTGGAGTGTACCGGTTTTCTGTTCAGGCAAAAGCAGGTGTTGCGCAATATGATTGCCGAAAAAATACAGCAATACCAAATACCCTTTACCGCTATACCGGCCATTAAAAAAGGTGCCGATTTTGTAACCATGCAAGGGGCGGTAATTGCCAACAGCGAGTTAACCTACCTGCCGCCTGCCGGTTCGTATGCCTATTGTTCAGACACGGCTTATAATGAGGACCTGGTGCCGCATATAGCCGGCGTTGATGTGTTGTATCACGAAAGCACCTACCTGAGCGATTTGCAGGAACTGGCCGCCGAAAGAGGGCACTCTACCGCTATTGACGCTGCCCGGATTGCCCATGCTGCAGGGGCGGGCAGGTTGTATTTGGGGCATTTTTCATCGCGCTACAAAAAACTGGATAAGTATTTGCACGAAGCACATCCGTTTTTTGCCCAAACCTACTTAGCCACCGAGGGTTTGGCAATTGATGTTGTACCCGAAAAACACGCAAAATAAGTTTGGGCTTTAATCGCGGCTAAGGTTAAAATGCTGCATAACCTCCTCCAGGGTGTGCAAAAAGCAGATATTGGGCGGAGGTGTTTGGGTGTAAGACATAAGCTTAATGCCCGATATATATACCTGTTTACCGGCAAAACTGTCCGAAAGCGCCTGCACATAATCATACAAGTCTTCATCGGAGGGTGATGAGGTAAAAATGGTGTAAAGATAATCGGGGTTTTTAATGGACACGGCTTCAGACACATCATTTAAAGGCACGCTCATGCCAAGGTAGGTAATGCGGTGGTTGCGGCTTTTGAGCAGGTATGTTAAAAACAACAAGCTAATTTCATGCAGTTCGCCTTCGGGCAAAAACAGCAGGTAGTGTTTGGTTTGTTCGTTATATTTTACCACCTGACCGTCTATGGCTACAATTATTTTTTGCCTGATAAGATTGGTTATAAAATGCTCCTGTGCAGGGTTTATGCCATCGGTAACCCACATATACCCAATTTTTACCAAAAAAGGGTAAATAATGTTCAGCATGGTTTTGGTTAAACCGTACTGCAAAATGCAGGTGGCTATGGTTTTCTCAAATACTTCTTCGTCTATATCTATCATGGCTTGTGTAAGCTCAGTAATATGCACCTCATATTTAAGGTCGGTTTTACTCAGGCTGTAAACATTGCTTTTGATTTCATCTTCAGACATTTTGGCAATAGCCCCGATACGGTAGCCCTGCTTGCTTAGCAATACCACGTTTAAGATGAGTTTCAGGTCGTTATCGGTGTAATAACGAATGTTGGTATCGGTTCTGTGGGGTTTAAACAGTTCGTAGCGTTGCTCCCAGATGCGGAGGGTATGCGCTTTTATACCCGAAAGGTTTTCTATGTCTTTAATGGAATACTGTGCCATTAGGAAGAAGTATGTTTAAGGAAAGTTCAATTTTCTTAAACAAGAGTGGGCGAAAAATGTTCCGGTTTTTCAAAAATTTTTCAAAATAGTTTTCGGGCGGGCAATTTGGCGGCATGTTACAGCCCAGAAGGGAGCGGGATAGTTACTCTGCCAGTGCGGCAAACTGGGTATCATACAATTTTTTGTAGAGGCCGTTTACAGCCAGCAAAGATTCATGGTTGCCGGTTTCTGCAATCTGTCCTTTATCAAGCACAATAATTTTGTGTGCGTGTTGTATGGTAGAAAGCCGGTGTGCAATAATAATGGAAGTCCGGTTCTGCACCAATTTTTCCATGGCATATTGCACCATTTGCTCGGTTTCGGTATCAATAGAAGAGGTGGCTTCGTCTAATATAAGAATATGCGGGTCAAAAACCAATGCACGGATAAATGAAATTAGCTGCCGCTGCCCCATAGACAAGGTGGCGCCGCGCTCCATAACATTGTAGTAATAGCCGTTGGGCAGTTTTTCAATAAACTCATGTGCGCCCATCAGTTTGGCGGCATTTACCACCTGTTGCATGGTAATGTCGGGGTTTCGCAGGGTAATATTTTCATACACCGTTCCCGAAAACAAAAATACATCTTGCAATACCAGCCCAATATTGTTGCGCAACGCACTCAGTTCGTACTGTCTGATGTCTTTGCCGTCAATTTCAATACTTCCCTGCTGAATATCGTAAAATCGGTTTAAAATATTAATAACCGATGATTTACCTGCGCCTGTGGCGCCCACAATGGCTAAGGTTTGCCCGGCTTGCAGTTCAAAGTTCACATCTCGCAGCACCCAATCCTTATCGTTATAGGCAAACCAAACCTGTTTAAAAGCTATGTTGCCCTTAAACCGGGTGTTGATGGTTCCGGTATCGGGTATCCGGTCATTCCGGTCTATAATGGCAAATACGCGTTCAGAGGCTACCATTCCCATTTGCAGGGTGTTAAACTTATCGGCCAACATGCGCA
>MTCR01000001.1 GCA_002212725.1 Sphingobacteriales bacterium TSM_CSM
ACTAACTCTGCATTTACGAACACCGGAATACGGCGGCGTAAATGCGGGGGTTAGCCGCAACCCTAAAAGAGCCGCTGCTGTGCCGAGAAGTTTTTAAAACGCTTTTCTTGTTTCTCATAATATTCAGCATCTATCTCAAAACCAACAAAGTTGAACCCGCCTTTAAAACAGGCAATCCTACTTGAACCACTGCCCAAATGGGTATCTAAAATCAAATCATTTGGCTTTGCGTAATTTACTAAAATCCATTCGTATAAAGCAACAGGTTTTTGGGTTGGGTGTATTTTGCCTTCGTGATAATCTCTTTTTGCCAGTGGGTCTCTATTTAAAACTTTCGCATTTCTATCAAAAGATGTCCAAGCATATTCACACTCAGCAAAATCTCTATTATAAAAACCTTCACCTTTATCCCAAACGAAAAAACCCCTTGTTGGTGGTAATCCAAAATAATTAGCACCCCATACAATTTGATTTTTAGATGCTCTAAATAGTTCATTCCAATACTCATCAGTAGGTATTGAGGTATCCCAACATTCTTTTTTATTTTGAAATTTTAATCTGCCATATTTTCCAGTTCCATTTGTAGCTCCAATCCCATAAGGCGGGTCAACTATTGCCAAATCGAAGTGCTTATCTGCAAAGCGTTTTAAACCTTGCACACAGTCCTCCAAATAAACGACAGATAAAGGGCAGCGGCTAACACTCGCTATATGCAATGCGGGGTTATCTGCTATTTGTATCTTTTGTTCTTCGTTCATGCTTTCTTGTATTTTGATAGTTTAGTTCTCGTAAGTCCCGCACTGCACATAGCGGAAACGTTATGTGCAATGCTACTGACCACCATTCAAACGGGCTTTCGTTATCTCAATAGCTTTCGGGTTCAAATCACAGCCGATAAATTTTCGGTTCAACTCCTGACAAACTTTGGCTGTTGTGCCACTACCTGAATAGTAATCAGCCACTACATCACCTTCATTTGTTGAAGCTAAAACAAAACGTCTTATAAGTTCTTTTGGTTTTTGGGTAGGGTATTTTGCGTATTCTTTTGAATTACCTTTAAGTGTGTGTATTACCATCCAATCTTCCATAATTTTACCACCGTTTTTAGATAATGGGCTATCTGCTTTACCCATCATTGAATTGCTCCCATACCTACCCCTTTCTTTGCTACTTTCTGAATAATCCGTCAATACACTTTGCCAATTAAATATATAGTCTTTACTTTTTGAATAAAGAAATATATTATCGTGCTTTGCATTAAATCTTCTTTTGTTATTGTTTGGCATAGTGTAGCACCATATTATTTCATTTACAAAATTATCATACCCAAAAACATCATCCATTAAAATTCGCATCCAATGGTTAATACGATAGTCCATTTGCAAATAAATTGAGCCGTTTTGTTTTAACACTCTTTTCATTTCAATAAGTCGTGGTAGGTAGTGGCTTTCAATTTCGCTTCTTATTGGTTTTAAGTCCTGATAATCGCCAAAGTTTCTACCTGTTCCGTAAAGTATATCGCAATAAATCATATTTACGCTTTCATTCGGCTGTGATTTTAGGAGTTCCAAATTATCACCGCACTGCACATAACACGGGTTTTGCGTCAGGCGGGCTGACGTGCTATCCTCAACATTTGTGCTATTATTAAACTGTGTTTCCATATTTTACTTTTGTACTGTTAATCCCGCCCGAACGCAAAGCCGCCAAACGTAGGTCAAATATTATTTGCAATGAACATCATACATAATGGTGGGCAGGCAGTTTTAGTAACAGACGAAACAAAAACGAACAATGACAACAAACTCTTCAAAAAAATACCGGCAATCTGTGATCTATTAAAAATACCCACTAAAACTTTGCCTGAAATACTAACATCATATATTGCAGCCAATTTTACAATCAAAAGTGCCACTAATAACGAAAATTAATTGCTGTCTAAGGTGGCATTCATTCCTGCCACAACCGGCAGGCTTACTAAAAATACCAACCACAACACCGGAGTAATTGCTCCCGCCTGCAACATGGGTAGGTAGGCAACAGCCATGCCACAGATGCCAAACACCGATGAGGCACAGGTAATGCAGTTGCCAAGTGGTTTACCTACCCATTTTTTCCAACGCTGCCGGTGGCGTTTGGCTTCATAGGCGGCTGCCAGGTGCTCATAATTAACATCGGTATAGGTTTTTATATCTTTAAGGTAATCGGTAAACTCCTCAAAGAGGGCGGCACGGTTGGCTGCGGTTTCGGGCTCATCGGACGCAATTTGTTGTAAACTCCCCTCAAATGCCAGCAGCGCCAAAAGTTTCTGCGCACGCACATCATCGGGCAGGGTTTTTAGCAGTTCTTCTTCTTCCATATACAAAAGCCGCTTACCAATAAAGGCAAGCAGCATACCGGGACGGGTAACAATATGCCAGCCGCGTATGAGCAGGCAAATAAAGAGCAATAACAACAGGTGGTTAA
The DNA here is from genome assembly GCA_002212725.1 of Sphingobacteriales bacterium TSM_CSM. Taxonomy (GTDB): domain Bacteria; phylum Bacteroidota; class Bacteroidia; order Chitinophagales; family UBA2359; genus UBA2359. The sequence goes on from MTCR01000001.1 coordinate 2,467, forward strand.
ACAGGGTGAACTCGGTAAACATAATGTAGGGCGATATTGATGATTAATTAGTGCCGCTCATTTCCTCTATGAGCACTGCTCCTCCAAAAAAACCCGATGGGGCAGGGGGAACACCACGCCCGCCGGTATCGGTAATTTTAATGTAAAAGCCGTAGCTAAGGCTGTAATATTGGGTAAAAGGCTCGCCATTGGGCAGCACAGCAGCTACTAATGCGCTGTAAATGTTTTCCCATTGCGTGGTATAGTTTAGCGAAACCCTTACCTGATTGGGGGCTGCCGGTTCATGGTTTACGGCAACCAGCGTTACGCCAAACACGGTTAAGGTACTGCCGGGCACAATGGCGCGATCCTGATCCAGTTCAAAAGAGATATAATGCTTAGGTTCTTCGCCCCAACCGGTTCCGGGGTTTACCGTAACTGCCACTCTTGTGGCAAGGAACCATACAAAAAAGAAGGTACCAAGTAGCAACAGCACAATGATCGCATTGGTGATTGTGAAAGCAAAAATTGTCAGCAACATCATTTTAAAATTAGTTTAATTTTATTGCACATAGTCTATCTCCGCTCAATTCACTCACTTGTAATGAGGAATCAAGGAGCAGAACCGTTGGGGTGAGGT
>MTCR01000075.1 GCA_002212725.1 Sphingobacteriales bacterium TSM_CSM
TGCCGTAGTTTTGTCCCCATGCGCCTATCAGCGTGTCGTTGCACCAGGAAACGGCAAGGTTGCCGTTACCGAGATAAACGACCTTACCGATACATTGTCCGTCCGTAACGGGATTAACAGGTATATTGCTTCTGACATTACCGGCGGTATCGGTATAGGTCAAGTATAAATAATCTATCGGACCTTGCGCCACCTGATAGGAGATGATCCATTCATTTTCGGTTAAACACATATCCACCCCCGACCCCCATGGAAATTCGTTGATGTATTTTTCCCAAACGGTAGTCATACTATTTGTGTTCAAAAATGCCAAGACCGGGTGGGCGTAAATAGGATATTCACCTTTAGTGTAGAGAATCAAATAAGTACTGTCGCTCATCTGTGTCAGTTTACCCATAGCACCGACCTTCCACCCGAAAGTTTGCAGCGTCAGACTGTCACCCGTAGGCGAAATTTCCATGATGAATTTGGCGATCGTATCTTGAAATCTCGTTCCGCCCAACATGACGTAATTGCCCTGTGAATTCAATATGGTATTGCCTTGCGACGGCGAAAAGCCGTAGGGCAAGTTTAGAAACAGTTTTTTCCACAAAATGTCGGCGTTCCAATCTATCTTTACCATATCAGTGCAACCCAGGCTGTTTCCGAAACATAGGGAGGCACTGACTACCAACAAACCGTCTTCGGAAGCCACGATGCAAACAGGGTTGTTGTTGCTATCCCCTTCGTCGGGGTCTATCACAGTATTAAAAGTACCCGTTTGCGCCGACAACCGAATGGCGGCGAAAAAGAAAAGTAGCAATACGATATACGGTTTCATGGCGCAGAGGTTTAGTGTTGGACAAATAACTTTGCGCTGCGGTTTGGTTGCCCGGGTAGGACAACCAAATACATGCCCATATTCAGGTCTTGCAGGGAGATTTGGGCGAATCGTTGGTTAGGGTGTATCGGTTGGGTAGATACACACTCGCCAGCCATGTTATACAGGTTCAATTCGGTGGGCATATTGCCGGTGCGGGAGGGTATATAGACAGACGCGGAAGAACCTGCCGGGTTGGGCATGATTTTTAAATTGTGGAGTTCGTTGACCTTTAGTTTGGGCGGTCTGAGCGGCTGGACAGCGGCATGTTTGCCTGACTCTTCATTGGGTGGAAGTGGCAGGGCAAATGTTTCGCCTTTCAACAAAGAAAGCAATGCCTGAGCATAAGCCGATTGGATACTTTGGCTATTGGCTATGGCATACAGCATAGCCTCTTGTTGGGGTTGTAGTACAAAAGCGGCATTTTCGGCGCGCTGTATATTGAGCGTTTGCAGGTCTTTAAACCATTGGGCATCTAAGGTAGTGGCGGGCAGGCTGTCTAAAAGGGCTTGCGCCTGAACGGTATTGCCTTGTTTTAAATACCACCCCACCAAAGCGCGCACGGCATAGAGGCTGCCGTCGGTACGCAAAAGGTTTTCTATTTCGGCAAAATTTTGTTCCTGGGTATATTGGTCTAAAAGCTTGTGCAGCAGCTCATCTTGTTCAGATTGCCGGTTGTTTATTTTCGCTTCTATAACTTGCCTTGCCGATAGCTGCTGATAATAGGAAATGGCATAGAGCAGGTCATATATATAAGTCGAAACCTGGTTTTGGGCATAGCCCATTACCGTATTACTCAAGGGAGCATTGTCCAACAAAATATCGGCGCGTTTCCACTCTGCCATTTGGTTTGCCAAGGCTACTGCAATAAGTACGGTATCCGACAATAAATTTCCTGCCTGTTTCAGTTGCTGATAAGTTTCCTCGTCATTGGGGGCTGCAAGCAGGCTAAACAACAGGTTCTCGGTCTGTCCGGCATCTATCTGTTGTTTCAGTTGAGCAATAGTTTGTTGCAGCGCCTCCCAACATTCGCGGGTTATGCACTCTTCGGACATTGGTGGAATAGCGCCCGGCAAATCCAAACATTCCGAATCGGGGAAGTTCGTAGGTTCTTCCACGTTTATTGCCTCAAAATTATTAACGATTGTGCAGGCATCGTCCAAATCGCATTTGGGTTTTAGTCGGGCATTGGTAGCGGTGCTTAACAGGGTAGATTGGGGGTAAAAATACCTGAAAACGGCTGTAGGAGGAGTACCGGGGAAACTTAACGATTGTATGTGCAACTTAGTGAGATCCGCAGGGTTGGAAAAAAGATTAAAGCGCGGTTCAAGGTCACTGCCCTGGTCTAAAAGCATACCTACCTGATAGCCGATAGAACTGATGAGTATGCCGTTTCTTTGGCAATTAAGATTGTTGTTTCTTATCTGTAGCCCGCTGTTGTTGCCCAATACCCAAACTCCGTGCCACGACGAAAAACTGTTACATTCAACAACTCCGGCACCCGTACCGGTGTGTTGGGTTAGGATTCCGGTAAGCAGGTTTGCGTCAAACGAGTTACTTTGTGCTGTATAATTACCATTGCCGCGAATAGCTACCCCAAAATCTGCCATAATGGTGGTATTGCCAACAAAATTATTGTTGCTTATTTCCAGATTGTAAGGCGCATTTGCTAAAATACCAACTTGGTTGTAATTAAAATTAGAATTGCGAATGATTACGCTACCGCTTAGGGGCATTGTATTTTGGATTTCAACCGCATTTACTAAATATTGAAACCGACAATTATTTTGAATAGTTGCAGTGGCATCATGCAGTATAATACCGCTGCGGTGTTGGTCTGTAGGAATGGGCGAGGATGCAAGAAAATCGCAGTCATCAAACACAATTCCATGAGAATTCCAGATGGTTACGCCGGAAAACATCGTATTTGGGTCGGGTTCTATAAATTTACAATTTTTGAACCGGCTGAAGTTGGTAAAACCGTAGGGCAATATTTCAACTGCCCGCCTGTTATTCTTAAAATTAAAATTTTCTGCAACTACTATGCCCCCCCAATACTCCGTATTCCAAGGTTCTTGCGAATTTTTAGTTGTTATTGCCGGATTAGGTCCATTTGAAATATATGTATATTGATTTCCGGGAGGAGGCGCATACAGAATAACCATACCCGGGTCATTAACGCCTAATGGTGCGTTAATATAATCGTCAACAATTAGTGAGCCTGCATTAGGAATGCCTCCAAATACAGATGAATGTGCAATGGTGCTGTTACCCCAAACTTCAATACCTCCCCAACGCGTACCAATGCAAGCAGCCGAAATATTTCCTTCGGTTACAATAAGTTTAGCTCCTCTTTTAACAATAATTTTTCCGCCTTCGGGCATAAGCAAATTATTGCAACTTATGGTTAGGGTTGCACCGGATTCAATAATTATATTGCCATATACCCTAAAGTTAAAGTCCCATTCTTCTGATGAGGTTATGTGTCTTACAGGGTCTATAACACCACATTCGGTTACATATTTTCTTAAACGGGAATCTAAGCTTATATTGCGGTGTATAATACCCATTTGCTGTGGGGAAATATGGTTAGATGAATTATTGCCGCCCATAAGATTATCGCTGCAATATTGACCAAGTACACTATTACAACTTTCGCTATCCCATTCAAGGGTATGCGGGCAAATAGGGGTGGTGCAGGAGTTTAATCCAAAAACATCTGATAGATATTCTATGTCGGCAGGGTCGCAAGTAGCATGACCATTAGAAATATAAGTATGCCTTAATCCCACTATATGCCCTAATTCATGGGCAAAATTATTGGATGCGCTACCTCCGCTTATTATTTCCGTATAATAAGTGTCGTCTATTACCATGCCTAATGGCTCAGATGTGGCACTGTTTGGAGCAGGTATTACCGATGCCTGCCCCGATGGTATGTTGTTAACAGTACCTAAAACAAATACATTTATCGTATTGTAGATATCTATCCCGATATTTGTTAAAGCATAGTCAATGTTAAAAAATTCAGAATTGAGCGGGTTGCCGGATATAAAAAAAGCGGCATAATTACTAACAGACACAAAGTCTATGCCGGCCAATTCGAAGCGTATTTTAGAGTCGGGTATATGGCAGGCTCCGCAAACGCAACTGCGGGGTTCTGTTGGGGCATCTACGTTTTCAAAGTAGGCATTGCTTACATAGTTAACAAGATTGGCAAGTGTAGTTCTGTGCAACTCAGTATCTGAAAAATTTTCGTAAGTCGGGTCATTGTTATCGGTTATCACAACAAACCGAAGTCGAAAAGTTTTTATGCCGGTACTTGCATCAGGCATATAGGTTTCTTTAAGCCGATATTGATTAACATAAGCAGGTGATGTATATATAGCGCAACTAAGCATTGGCAAGTTATTTTGGGGCGCAGCAGAACTTGGCGGAGTGGTGAAACACGCAAAGGCTACTTGTGCGTTTAAAGGCGTATTAAAGCATATTATTGCAAGCAGCGTTACTATTAAATAAAGTATAAGGGTGTTTCTGTCTTTGCGGGGGGGGGGGCAGGAATCTACATAAAAGTTTTGCGTTTTCATAGGGTTGTTGATTTTGAGTGCAAAAATTAAAGAACCCTACAAAACTAAACTATTTTTTTCAAAAAAACAATACCGGTTTAATAATGTTTTAATTAAATTTATTTATTCATTGTTAATTATTTTAAATCAGATACCGGCAAAAGTTATCCGATGTTTCCGAAACATCGGATAACTTGCTGTTTTAAATGGTTTGGCAGGTAAAAAATACTATTCTGCTGCCAGCTTACCCCGCGCCAGCGTTGTTCCGGTAGCAGTGGTTATGGCATACAGGTAAATGCCGGCCGGCAGGTTGTTGCGTTGCAGGGTAATGGTGTTGCCGGCGGCGGTTTGTGTGTGCAGTTGGCGGCCGGTAAAATCGTACAGAGTTAGTTGCAGGGGTGTGTTGGCAGCAGCGCCGGGCAGGGTAATGGTGGTTTGATTGGTAAACGGGTTGGGGCTTACCTGCGCCGTTGCTTGTTGCAGGGGCAGGGTTTGTATGCCCACAGTGCCGGTAGAGTCAACAACGCTAAACACGTCAAAGCCGCATTCCAGCAGTTCGGTTTGGTTAAAATCGGCGGTGGCTTCTACGGTAAGGCGCATGTTGGCAGTCGGGGCAAGATATTGGCTTACCTGGTAGCTGTAAGGTGTCCAGTTCCACGTTGGAAACTGCATATCTGTGCCTTCTAATTGTTGCAGGGTTACTTCGTCGGTTCCGTTGTTAAGTTTTACGGTTACTTTGTCGTTGGTTCCCAATCCAAACTGCCCTATGTTTACAAACCAAAGGTGGTAGCTCAGCCAGGCATCGCCGTATTGGGTTAGGTTGAAGGTGGGCGAGGTAAGGATTACGGTTCCGTTATCAACAAAGTCAAACAAATCGGAGTTGCCGGTAACAAAGCATTCGGTTCCAAAATCGGAGTCAACATCATCTTCGGGATTAAAAATCTGCCCGCCGCCAAAGGTGGTTCCGGTGGGGTCTTGGCGTGTCCATTCGCCGCCGGTTTCCGAAGTTCCCGATGTAGTCCAGCCAAAGTCAAAGGCAAAATCGTCGTAATAACCATCGGCCAGTTGTATGGTAAGAAACGGGGCATCTATGGGTATTTCCTGTGCGGTAAGCCCAAAGGTTTGGTAGCCCCATTTTCCGGCCATGATGTTGTAGTTGCCGTTGTAAAAAGAGGGCACCCAAAAATACCCCTCATCGTTGGTGCTTACCTGATAATTAAAATCGGGGTTGGTAAAGCGCACCTGTGCGTTGGGTATGGGTTGCCAGCTCATATCCAGCACCTGCCCCTGGAAGGTAAAATTAGGCAATGCCTGCAGGGTGGCGTTGAGGGTGGTTGGTATGCCGTTTATTAAAAACACATCGGTTAATACAAGCGTTTCGTAGCCGGCTTTGGTAAACTGAATGCTGTAATTGCCGCCGTCTATGGTTCCGGTTTTGTACACACCCTCTAAGTTGGTTTGTTTGGGCAATGAGCTACCCGATACAATGGTTACCTCCACACCCGGAAGGGGTAGTCCGGTACCGGAATCGGTAACGGCGCCGGTTAAATAAGCAGCCTGATAAGGGAAAGCGCCTATTACAAAGAGGCCTTCTTCCATATCGGAAACTAATAAATTACCCGATGGCAGGTAGGGGTAAACGCCCCATGCACCGTTAAACCCGTCGCCCGACAGCGGCGAGGTATCGTACTGCCCCACTTGTATGAGGTTATCGGGGTAGGTGGCATCGTGTATGGTTACGCCGTCGCGGTAGTAAGAAGATATAACAAAATTGCCTTTTACATAGGTGTTGTGAATAATAACGCCGCTGCCCGGGTTAGATTGTATGCGGTCTAACTCCCGGATATCGGTAACATCGGTTATATCGTATGAAGTAAGGTAAGAACTGCTCACTTCATCGGTGGTAAAAATGGTTTTTCCGTCGTCAGACATCCAGCAGTTGTGGGTAAAATTGCCGGGTGTTTGCACAAAGCCCAGTTCAAGGGGGTTGGTTTTATCGGTTACATCAATGGCCATAAGGCGTCCGTCGTAAATTTGTCCTGCCCAGAGGGTATCGTTCCGGGCATAACCATCGTGAATATAAGCGCCGTCGTACACGCCCAGCACGTTGGGGTTGGTGGGGTTGGCGGCAAGGTCAACCATAATGGCGCCGCCCTGCCCGTAGTTGGCGCCAAAGAGGTAAGCTATGCCGTTTTCGTCAATAAAAATGGTATGGGAACGGGTAAAATTTACCCCGTTGTTGCCATACCAGTTAGTAGCGGTTACCCCGCCCGCCGGCAGGGCGCTAAGGTCTATAATTACCAAGCCTTCGCCGGCTTCGTCATCTACCACATAGGCGTAGTGGCTCCATGTTTTAATTTCGCGCCAGAACGAGTAAGCGCCCGGTACAAAACCCACTTCAACGGGCGATACCGGGTTGGTAACATCTACCACATAGGTGCCGGCGGTAGTGCCCACTATGGCATACTCGCGGTTGTTGGCTGCATAGCCCCAAAGGTTGCTAAGGGTGGCATCGTAATTAATTTGCGAGTAAAAAACGGTGTTTTGCTGGGCAAATACGGGTTGGTTTTTGAGCGCAAAACCAGCAACAAGCAGTAAAAAGAGGAATAATTTTTTCATAAACGATATTTTTAGTTACACAGAGCAATACCATGAGGTTTTCTTTTTTAAAAAAACCACTTCAATAAGTAACAGCCCGATGCAAAAGTTTACGCTATACCCGAAAATATAAATAACACCCCCTTACTGCCCAGCAGCATTAATCTGACTGCCGGAGCAAGGGTAAAAAGAGCAGGCAGGTGTCAATATCTGTTACGCCTCATCGAGCAAACGCTGAATGTCTTTAATATTGCCGAAGAGCACCAGTATATCATCTTTTTCAAAATGCATTTCGGGGGCGGCCACGCCTACTACTTCGCTTACGCGGTGTACCATACCCAGTATGTTTTTTTGCTCAATGCTGCGAATGATGGTTAAAATAACCACATTGTATTTGTGCCGGAAATTAACCTCGCCTATGGTTTGCCCCACGTAGCGGTCGGGCACTTTAACTTCAATAATATTGTAGCGGTCGGTAAGGTTAAAAGAGTCCACAATGCCTTTCATATCCAGGCGTTTGGCAAGGCGCTCGGCGGTTTCGGCTTCGGGGTGAATAATTTCGTTAATGCCCATAGCTTCCAGCACGGTTTCGTGCAGGGGCGAAATAGCCCTTCCTATCACCCTTTTTGCGTTTAGTTGTTTTAGCACGGCGGTTGCCATAATAGAAGAACCTTTGTCTTCGCCAATGGCTACAATAGCGGCATCGGCTTCTTTAATGGGTAAAGTTCCGGCGGCCTGTACATCGGTAGAGTCAAGGCAAACGGTATGCGTAAGTTTATCGCGCAGTACCGATACTTTGTCCATTGAGTTGTCCACGCCAATTACTTCGTGTCCCATTTCGGTAAGTTTAAGCGCCAGCGCTGCGCCAAAGTTACCCAGTCCAATTATCAGGAATTTCATAATTACAGGTGTTAGGATGTTAGATGGTATAAAACAGGTTCAGACGTGGCAGGGTTAAGATATGAATATTTCTTCTTTCGGGTAGCGGTAGAGGTCGGTTTTTTGCTTAGAGAGCGAGAGCAGGTTCATAAGCCCCATGAGCAAGCTAAGCATGCCTACCCGCCCCACAAACATGGTGGCGGTAAGTATGAGTTTGCTGGCTGCGGTAAGTTTGGCGGTAATGCCCAGGCTTAGCCCCACGGTGCCAAATGCCGAGAAGCACTCAAAGGCAATATTAACCAGGTTTTCGTTGTTGTTTACGGTTAAAATGCTTTGATTGTCTTCTTCAAAAAAAGATACAAAGAAAACAGAAAGTCCAATGGTAATTAATGATAGCACTATAATGGCAAACGAGCGGCGTACAGCCTCGCCCGGAATTTCTTTCCAGCCCAGTTCTATTTGCGGCTTGTTGTGCGCCACGCTTAAAAAATTAAGCGTACCAATGGCAAAGGTAGTGGTTTTTATACCGCCGCCGGTAGAACCGGGCGAAGCGCCAATCCACATGAGCAGCAGGTAAATAAGAATGGTAGGCGAAGAAAGCAGCGCCATGTTTACCGTATTAAACCCTGCCGTGCGCGGCGTTACCGACCCAAATATAGAAGTTACCAATTTGCCCCACCATGTTGGGTGTTCGGTAAGGGTATGGTTATACTCAAAAATGGCATATACCACAGTGCCGGCAAGCAGCAGTACCAGAGTGGTGTACACTACTATTTTGGTGTTGAGCGATACCACCGGCCGGGTATAATGATAGCGTTCCGATTTTAAAATGCGGAATATTTTATCTTTAACAATATTTTTGATATAGGTGTAATAATCAAACAAGATAGAAAACCCAATACCGCCCAATACAATAAGCATGGCAATGGTTAGGTGAATGTTGTAGTTATAGCGTATGGGCGTTTCGTATAAATTGCCCGAATAAGTAGAAAATCCGGCATTGCAAAAAGCCGATACCGAATGAAAAACAGCAAAGAAAAACCGTTCTGTAAGAGAAGGCATCAGGCTGCTGTCTATACTGCCAAAAATAAAAATGGCTCCTATGAGTTCAATACTAATGGTAACTAGTATAATTTTAATAAGGGTTTTAAACACATTGCCAATCTGCTCGGCATTAATCATGTCTTTTACCATCAACTGGTTTTGAAACGACCCCGACCCCTTAAAAAACAAGGCAAAAAAATTGGTAAAGGTCATAACGCCCAAGCCGCCCACCTGTATGAGCATCATAATAATAAACTGCCCGAAACGGGTATAGTCTTTGGCGGTATCTACCACTGTAAGCCCGGTAACACAAACGGCGCTGGTAGAGGTAAACAATGCATCAACAAAAGAAATGCGCTGCCCGGTAGTACTCATTACCTCTGCCGTGGCGGTGGGCAGCATAAGCAGCAAAGCGCCAATAAAAATAATAAGGGCAAAACTCAACGAAAAAATAAGTGCAGGGTCGGATGCTACCAGATGTATGTTGGCCGTGCGGTTTGAAAACTCTTCAATAAATACGAAGGTAATGATAAGGTACACCAGCAGGTGTGTAAAAGTAGTGCCCGATGTAATATTGTACGTCATAAACCAGGAGGGCAGAAATAATGCCCCCAACAAAAAGAAAAAGGAAAGCAACAGCAACCCCAGTTGCCCCCAATCATTCTTTAAACTAAAGGTTTTTGAAACAAAGGTAAGCAGGTTGCGAAACAAAAAGGCAACAAAAAAAATGCTTACAAAAATTACATAGGCAGTATAAAAATACGCATCGGTAAGTATTGTTTTGCGAAAACCAATGTCATACAACATCAGCAAAAGCGCAATAAGGCTAATCCAAAACAAAGTGGCATCAACCAGGCGGGTTATTATCCTTCTGAACTGGTGAAGCACCCTTTTGGCGCGTTCAATTAAAATACCCCACTCCATAGTGTACGGGGATTTAGGTAATTGCTGTTAAAAAAACGGCAACAAAGGTATATATTCCTGCCCTATATTCTTGTTACATTCCGAAAATAATTTTCTGCCTTGTATGGCACACCCCGGTAATTCATGCAAATTGCCGGGGTGTGGCACATTTTTAGTCTTTTTGGGGCATAAGGCCGTATTTACCCATAAATTTACGGTAAAGGGCTTTTTGTTTGTTGTCCAAATCAATTTGGCGGGCTTGTATAAAGGCATACTGCACGTTGCTGCTGCGCATGTCTAAAACATCGCCCTCTGTTACAATAAGGGTAGCATCTTTACCCTCTTCCAATGAGCCGGTGGTTTTGTCAATGCCTAAAATTCGGGCAGCGTTAAGGGTAATGGCTTGCAGCGCCTGTTCTCTGGTAAGCCCAAAGGCGGCGGCGGTGCCCGCCTGAAACGGCAGGTTGCGTTGTTGCCAGTAAGCATCAAAACCGGCGCCTACGGTAAGGCAGTATTGCACACCGGCATCTTGCAGCAGTTTGGGCAACTTATAGGGCAGGTCGTAATCATCGTCGTCGCGGTTGGGCAGGTTGTGGGTTTGGTTAATAATAACAGATACGTTGTTTTCTTTCAGCAAGTCGGCGGCTTGCCAGGCATCGGCACCACCCGAAATAACCAATTGCAACCCGAATGTTTTGGCAAAATTTACTACATCTACAATTTCCTTTACGTAGTTTACATTTACATACAATTTTTTTTGCCCAGAAAACAACCCGCACATGGCTTCCATTTTCAGGTTTTCTTCGGGGTGGTTGCCGGTTTGGCACCAGGCTTTTGCCTCGGTAAAAAAGGCTTTAACGGCATCTACCTGCTCGCCGTATTTTTCGTTCAGCTTTATGCCGCCCTGTTCGGCCCACCAGCCTTCGTAGGTAAACATTTGCGACCAGTTGAGCCAAATACCTTCATCGGTTTTATAGGCGGCGTCTTCCCAGTTCCAGGCATCAAACTGCACTACCGATGACTGACCGCTTATAATGCCGCCCTGTGGTGCTACCTGCGCCATTAATACCCCGTTTGACCTTAGTGTAGGTATCACTTCCGAATCGGTATTGTAGGCTATCAATGACCGTACATTGGGGTTTAGTTCGCCCACTTCGTTGCGGTCTTGTGTGGCACGCACGGCGGCAATTTCGCTTAACCCTATGGCAGTGCCGGCAGAAATAAAACCGGGGTAAACGTGTTTGCCGCTTATGTTAAATACTTCGGCGTCTTTGGTATCGGGTTTTACCGTTTGGGCGTTGCCAATAGCGGTAATTTTTCCTCCTTCCAGCACAATTATACTGTTTTCAATTACCTTACCCGTGCCGGTATGGGCGGTGCCGCCGGTAAGCACTATTTTTTTGGTTTGCGCCGGTGTGGGTATGGGTACGGCAGGCGGCTGGGCATAAAGGCCGGCAACCATAAAAAACAAGAAAAATATATAACCTTTTTTCATTTAGTTTGTTTTTAAAGTCTGTTAAATCAGGTGTTTACTTGCATTACAGCGGGTACTGCCCGGTGTTAACATGCTTGCTATGCTGTTGGTTTTAATGCTCGTTTGCGTCTTCGTGGTAAAAGTCAATATACTCGCCATCGCCCAAATCGGTACAGTGGTAGAGGCGTCTTTTGGAGGGCATGGGCTTCTGCATGTCGCCGCCTTTGGCTTTTTCCGAGAGCATTTTTTGTATAAGGCGGTTGCGTTCTGCGTCAATTTGGCTGCGCAGTTGCAGGTCTTGCTCCGCATCAAAGTATTTTACCCCGTCAACATAGGTTTGCACGGGCAGGGCGTAAATAGACAAGGGGTTGTCTGACCACAGCACCACATCGGCATCTTTTCCTTTTTTAATGCTGCCCACATGGTTGTCAATATGCAGCATTTTGGCGGGGTTCAGGGTTACAAATTTCCAGGCATCTTCTTCGCTTACGCCGCCGTATTTTACTGCTTTGGCGGCTTCCTGGTTCAGGCGGCGCGCCATTTCGGCATCATCAGAGTTAAAACCGGTGTTTACCCCCATGCTGTTCAGAATGGCGCCGTTGTAGGGTATGGCATCTTTCACTTCAAATTTATAAGCCCACCAATCAGAAAAGCTGGAAGCAGATACGCCATGGTTTTTCATTTTATCGGCTACTTTGTAGCCTTCCAGAATATGGGTAAAGGTATTTACTTTAAAACCAAACTGCTCTGCCACGCGCATAAGCATGGTAATTTCGGATTGTACGTAGGAATGGCAGGTAATAAACCGTTTGCTTTCCAGAATTTCGAGCAGGGCGTCGAGTTCCAGGTCGCGCCTTACGGGTTTGCCCGATGCGCCTTTTTTACCGCCCGATGCCGTTTTAAGGGCGTTGCCGTACTCGCGGGCGCGGGTAAAGGCATCAACATACACCTGTTCTACACCCATGCGGCTTTGTGGAAATCGCGTAGTGTTAAAATCGCCCCAGTTGCTTTGTTTTACATTTTCGCCCAGGGCAAATTTTATAAAGCCGGGTGCGCCTTCCAGTTTAAGGGCATCGGGTGCAAGCCCCCAACGCAGTTTAATAACCGAAGACTGCCCGCCAATGGGGTTTGCCGAGCCGTGCAGTTGTTGTATGGTGGTTACGCCACCGGCAAGGTGACGGTAAATATTAATATCTTCGGAGTTTACCACAGTGGCAATGCTTACCTCGGCGCTGCTGGCCTGTGTGCCTTCGTTTACCCCCTTGCTAATGGCAATGTGCGAGTGTTCGTCAATAATGCCGCAGGTAAGGTGTTTGCCCTTTGCATCAACGGTTTGTCCGTCTTTGGGTGCGGGCAGGTTTTTGCCAATGGCGGCAATTTTGCCATTTTGTATCAGCACATCGGTATTTTGCAAAATACCTTCGGCTTCGTTGGTCCAAACGGTGGCGTTTTTAAACAGCACGGTTTGGTTTTGGGGCTTTTGGGTCCAGCCGTAAGCGGTAAAGGGGTAGGTAATGGTGCCAAGTTCTTCGGGTTTTTCGGCTTTGGGGGCATCTTTACCATCGTTATTGCCTGCTGCGGCATTGGTTTTTGATTTGTTATCCTTGTTATCGGGTTTGTTATCGTCTTTTTTCTCTTCGGGTTTGGTGCCTTCGTCTTTTTTGGGTGCATCGGCGGTGCGGGAGGCGGTAAATTCTATCCATTTGCCGTTGGCATCGGTTCCGCTGCCTTTCCACGATTTATTGGCTGTATTTACCCAACCACTCAGCCGTACTGTTCCTTTGCCCAATGTACTTTCATTGAGGCTGTCAACCACAAAACTGAGCGAAATGCCCAGGTTTTGCATTGAGTGTTTTACTTCAATTTTTTTGGTAGTATCGGGCAGTAAAATGGTGGCTTTGGCTGCGCCGGGTTCGCCGCTTACCTCTATGTTATAGGCTACACTGCCCACATTAAGGGTGTAAATGCCGGTAATATCGGTTACTTCCATAGATTTCAGCACATACCGGGCGCCTTTTACCCAATTTTCGTGCAGTTCGGCTTTTTCGTCAAAAACGGGTTTTGAGGTAATGATAAAGTTGGCCAGTTTGCCTTTTTCCAGGCTGCCGGTTTGGTTATACACGCCCAGCAGGTTGGCAGGCGTAAAGGTAAGGGCTTTAAGGGCTTCTTCGGGGGAAAGACCGCGTTTTATGGCTTTGCGCAGGTTTTTGGCAAATTGCCCCATGTCTTTTAGCCCGTAGGTAGTTAGGGCAATGGTAATGCCTGCCTTTGCAAGCATTTGCGGGTTTGAGGGCGCAAGTTCCCAGTGTTTCATTTTAGAAAGCTCTACGTTCATGGCATCAAAGGGGTTTTCCACATCGTAGGCATCGGGGAAGTTGAGCGGCAAAATAAAACCGGCGCCGGTGGCTTTCAGTTCATCGGTGCGTTGGTATTCATTGCCCGAACCTTTCATAAGGTATTGCACCCCAAATTCATCGCCTATTTTATCGGCCCGAAGCGCTTCTAATTTGTCCGAAACTTCAAATACCTGGGGTAACCCCTGCAATTTGTTCCAGGCATCGAGCGAAATGTTGTATTCTTCTTCGCCGGGTTTTGTTTTGGCATACCATTGGGCATCATAATAAGTTTGGCGAAGCAGGGCAATTACACCCATTTGCGAACTTGGGTAATCTTGTGTGGAACTGCCTTTTGAAAAGGAATAGTTGGCCGATGCACGGTCTTTTACCACCAGTTCGTTTTCTTTACCCTCTTTAAGCAGCACCAATGTACCCGAACCGCGGGCAATGCCATCGGTTTGATGTGTAAGTACCATGCCAAAGCCAAGGTTGCGGTATTCTTTGGCGCGTTTATCGTCGGCGGTAAAATTTTCCGATGCGTTAAATTCGGGTTTTATGGCTTGGTTCCAGTTATAAGCCCCTTTTTTCTTGCTGTCGGTTTGCGGGGCGCCGTCAAAACCGCCTTCGCGTTTGGGCATATCGGGCATGCCGTAGTTGCTGTACAGGTCAATAAACGAAGGGTAAATGAATTTTCCCTTTGCCTCTATTACCACTGCCCCCTGTGGAATGGCAATGTTTGTGCCTACGGCTTCTATTATGCCTTTTCTGATGAGCAGGGTGGCGTTTTCGGTTTTTTGGTTGTACTGCGTGTAAACCGTAGCGCCGGTAATGGCATATAACCCTTCGCGCTCATCATGCACCCCGTTGTAGTTTTGGTTAAAGGTGGGTTGCGCCTGCAAAGGGTAAAGTACGGCAATGAGCAGTGCCGCACCAAGCAGGGTAAAAATTTTTTTCATGCTATGTTCTTTTAAATGATGGTGTTTTGAAAGCAAGATTAAAAGCTGTTTGCTGTTTTTCTAAAAAATGCAGGATATTTACCAAAGGGTAAGCGGCAAAATGGCAGTTGCTGCCTGCTGACGCTGTTTTTTTTAGCGGTTCGCAAAAATACAGAATTAATCTGATGCAGGGTTTTTGAAGGCACATTAAATAAGCTAAACCGCCCGATTTAGTTTTTTTTAACCAAACCGGGCGGTTTATGAACGCGGAATCTGTTGCGTTGCCTACGGCAGCAGCGCCGCCTTTATGCACCCGTCTTCCTTGGTATCGAAAATGCGGTATGCTTCGGCGCCTTGTTGCAGGGCAAAACGGTGGGTAATAATGGCGGTGGTGTTATAGGGCGAGGTAAAATAAGCCTCCAGCAGTTGCGGCATATATTGGCGGGCAGGCGCGCGGCCAATTTTAAAGGTAACATTTTTATCATACGCCTCAACGGGCGAAAAGGCAAAGGTTTCGGTAGTGTGTACGCCTACACTGCTGATGACGCCGCCGGGGCGCAGCAGTTGGTATGCCAGGCGCATGGCATTGGTGCTGCCTACGGCTTCCAATACAGCATCGGCGCCGCGGCCTTCTGAGGCTTCTTGCAATATTTCTGCCGGGTTTTGCAGGGCAGCGTTTACCGGGCTTGCTCCGTACTGTTGTGCCAGTTGCAGGCGTTGCGGTATGGTATCAATGGCAAATACCTGTTGTGCGCCTAATTCAAAGGCGGCAATTACTGCCATTAACCCCACCGGGCCGCAGCCTACTACGGCATACACCCCGTTGGGCCGAATGCCGGCCTGAACGGCGCAGTAATAACCGGTAGCCCGCACATCGCCTACCAACAGGGCTGCTTCGGGCGGCATGGCGGCATCAAAGGTAAGCAGGGTAGTATCGGCAAGGGGTACGCGCACGTATTGCGCCTGTGCGCCGTGCAGGCCATGGCCGTTTTGTACCCAGCCATAGAGTTGCCCTTGCGTACAGCGGCAGGTAAGCCCTATGCGGCAGTAATAGCACTGCCCGCAATTGGTGGTAAATGGGCTAACCACCCAATGGCCTGCTTTAAGGCGGCGTACTTGACTGCCTGTGTCCACTACTTGTCCGGCAAATTCGTGCCCCATAACAGTTCCGGCGTCCAAACCGGTTTCGCGTCCGTGGTAAACATGCAAATCGGAGCCACAAACAGCGCTTACGGCCACTTTTACAATGGCATCGGTTGGGTGCAATATTTTGGGGTCGGCAACACTGGTGTGCGCAATCTGGTGTATGTTTTCAAAAACAAGGGCATTCATGGCGGCAAGATTTACAAAACCTGTATGCGCTGCTATCTGAGCAGCATGAGCGTACCTTTTCGTTCCAGGGTAATGCCGTTGGGCGTTTTCATTTGGATAACGTAGGCATATACGCCCTGCGGGGCCGGGTTGCCTTTAAAGTTGCCGTCCCAGCCTTCATTGGGGTTGGTGGTGGTAAAGAGTATTTCGCCCCAGCGGTTCATTATTTTCATGCTGTACTCATCTTCGTTGGGGTAAAGCAGCACCGGTTTAAACTCGTTGTTTATGCCGTTTGGTGCAAAGGCGTTGGGCACAAAAATGCGCGGGGTTTGGTTAATACACACTATGTTTGACCAACTGCTCAGCACATCGGCAAAACCATCGGGGCAAGAGGTTTGGTAAATGGCCTCCAGCCGGTAGCAAAAGCCGGCTGCACCTTCCACCTCGGTTATGGGGTCTTCATATTCCAGCACATCGGGGGTTACGGTGGCAAGCAGGGTAAAGTTACTTTGCCCAATAGGGCTGCGGTAAATATTGTAGTTTTGAACAGTGGCGCCGGTAAGGTAGAAGGGAGTCCAGTCTAATCCGTTGGTAAGGTTGTATTGGTCGCGTCCGCGCAGGCGTATGGTTTGCACAATGCCCGAATAGGTGGGTTGGTTGCAGTTGTTTACATGTTGTATCTGATAGGTGTAGCTGTACTTGTCGGGGTCGGCATTGGCATCGGCAAAAGTCATGGTTGACGGTGCAGGGGTGCCAAACGGAAACAGGCTGTATTGGCTAAGTGCAAGGCTGTCGGTTTGGCTTCTGCGTACAGACAGGTTGTAGAGTGGGAGGGAGGTATCAATGTTCCATTGCAGGAAAATGGTATCGTTATTGCCTACGGTGGCATTTACAATGCAGATATAATCGGGCGATTGAGGCAGCACAATGTTGGCACACACAAAGTTAGAATTGGCAATGTCAATATTGTTGCTGTGGTGTGCCACAATGCGGAAACAGGCTGCCGACTCACCATCGGGAAAGGTGTAGGTATAGGAGGTGACAGTGGTATCAACATCGGCAATATTGGCTATGGCTACGTTGTTGTTATCTACCTGCACAATGGAGTAGCCGGCTAAGTTGGTTCCCCAGCCCAGGTAAGGAGTCCAGGTAATGGTTGCCTGATTGCTGCAATCATTGGCGGAAAGCGACAGGTGTACGGTTTGATGGGCAATGCCGTTATCGGGGCCGGGCGTTACATTTGAACAAGCATCGAAGGCGGCAATTTTATACGATTCGGGTTGAGCATCGGGCTGTGCGCCGGCATCCTGATAAAAGGTGGCGGTGGCGTTAAAAATGGTGTCGATAGGAATAAAATTGCCGTTTTCATCGGCCCGGTAAATAATATAGCCGGCAGTTTCGGGCGATACGCCGGGCAGCCAGTTGAGCTGAACGGTGGTGTTGTTGAGTACGCTGGCCGAGGTAATAACCGGTGCCACCGGTTGTTGGGTATCTAAAATAACCGACGGGGCGGAAACGGCGCCGCCGCATTGGGTTTCGAGGTAATAGTAAAGTATGCCCGATGGGTTGGAAGTTGCATCGGTAAAAGTAGTTTGCAGCGGGTCTGCTACGGCTGCAAGCAGGGTAAAAGGCCCCGATGCACTGTTTGACACATAGATATTGTAAGCGGTAAATGTAGCGCCGCAGTTGGTTCCGCCGGTTCCGGGCGCCCAGGTAAGTTGTATATTACCGCTCAAAAGCACCGAAGCACACTGAAAACTGGGGGTGGGGGGTTGTGCTTGTATGGGTTGGAGGGTTATTGCCGACAAAACGGTGAACAATGCCGGAATGAAAAGCAAAATGGCCTTGGCCTGTTTCATTTTGGGGTGGTTGGTTAAGTTTTACAAAGGTGCGGCAGCCAAAACGGGGCTGGCTGCCGTTGGGTTATTTTACTTTTTATGCGCCGGCCACAACTTGCAGAAAATCGGTTTCGTTAAGGTGTTGTTCGGCCAGTTGTTGTATATCTAACGCAGAAATACTTTGTATGGTTTGCACCAGTTCCTGATAATAGTTTACATCTAAGTGGTACATTAAGAGGCTTTGCACGGTGGAAAGCAGGTTAAAAGTGCCGTCAACCTGTTGCAAAAGCCGCCCCAACAGGTAATTTCTTACGGTATTGAGTTCTTGTCCGGAAACGGGTTCGGTTTTTAAACGGCTTATTTCGTAAAATATTTCTTTTACCGCTGCTTGCCATACATTTTGGTTTACCTCGGCAGCCACCTCAAAACAACCGCCGTTTAGCATAGAAACCAGCGCAGAGTAAATGCCGTAGGTAAAGCCTTTGTCTTCGCGCACGTTGCGCATGAGGCGCGAGCCGAAAAAGCCGCCCAGCAGGGTGTTTACAAACAACATGGCTTTGTATTGGGGGTGGCTTTTATTAAACATGGGTTTACCAATTCGGATGGCGGCCTGCATGGCATTGGGTTTGCTTATGTACTCGGTATGTGGCGTAAACACAGGAGGGGGCGCTACCAGCGGGTCGGCTGTGGGGGGCAGTCCGTTGCTCCAGTGGGTGGTTCCAAGGTATTGGTTAATGCGTTGCAGGTGGTGTTGGGTAAACTTGCCGCCTAAGTAAACGGTACAGCGCGCCGGCGTGTAGTGGCTGTGATAGAAACTTTTTAAAAGTCCGGTAGAAAGGGCGTTTAAATCTTCTTCGCCAGCGTGGTAGCCGTAGGGGTGGTTTGCCCCGAAAATAAGCTCTCTGAAACGGTTATCGGCCAAATACTCGGTTTTTTGGCGGTTTACCATAAGCCGTTGCCTTGCCTTTCGCACTTCGGTTTGCAGTTCTTCTTCGGGAAAGGTGGCTTGGGTAATAATTTCCTGCAGCAGCGGAAGTAAATTGGGCAGGTGTTTATTGAGGCATGACAGTACCACCTCTGCATGGTTGTTACTGGTTCGGGTAATGAGGTTGGCGCCGTAAAACTCTATTTCTTCGGCCAACTGGCGCGAGGTATAGTTGGCGGTTCCTTCTTCCAGCAGGCTGTTGGTAAAACGGGCAACCAGGCGTTGGGGTTCCTGCCATTTACCTGCTTCAAAAAC
The DNA here is from genome assembly GCA_002212725.1 of Sphingobacteriales bacterium TSM_CSM. Lineage (GTDB taxonomy): Bacteria > Bacteroidota > Bacteroidia > Chitinophagales > UBA2359 > UBA2359. The sequence continues at coordinate 18,984 of MTCR01000075.1, forward strand.
CAGTTTTACCAATGCTACTTCCTGTACTTCGGTGTTAAAAAGATAAACCGGTATGCCATTGTCAAATTGCAGTTGCTCTGGCCGGGGCAGGTACAGTTGGGTAACAGGCTGCAGTGGCGGCGCCATACTTCGGTTGGGGGCTATAGTCATGAACGTTTTTTTTCGGTGTTATTCAGTTTAAGTTCAAAAAATTATCAATCATTTTTTGGGTCATCAGTTTCTTTTCTTCCTCATCGGTGCTTTGCTCCATGAGGTAGAGGTAGGCGGTTAATTCCTGCATATTTTCCAGTTTGGCGTGGTATTGCTTCAACACTTCGGTGGTTTCGTTGCGGTGTGTGGTGTAGGCATATACCGACAACAGCGCAAACGCCACCGCCGAGCCAAGCAGTATGTAATTGCCAATGCCCTGATTGGTTTTCAGACCCAAAGCCGCAGCGGCAGCAAGCAACATGGCCGCAACGGCCAGTGCAGAAAAAAAGAGGGTAGAGCGGTTGTTTCGCTGCTGTATATTGGCATAAAATGCGTTGAGGTGTTGCAGGGTTTCGTAAACCAGCATTTGCAACTGCGGGTTGCCGGTATTCAACTTTAGCATTGTTGACCGTTTTTGCTGTTTCAGGTAACCAAGTTTAGCGGTGTTTTTTCCTACATTGGTGGTAATGCCTATGGCCATAAGCGCCGCCACCAGCAATATTACCCATAGCAACACCTGTACCCCACTGCCAACCGATATGGCCTGCATGTATTGTAAACCCAACAACAGCAGCGGCATGGCAATACCCAGCACCGCCACCACATTGGCACCCAAATAATCCGACTTTAGTTCACCTTCCAGTTTTGCTATTTCTCCGTCAATATCTGCAGGGGTGTTTAACCCGTTGCTGCCGGGACTTTGTGGTTCGTTTTGCGCCATAACTTACAGCAAAATTACAAAATAAAATCAATTTTGTTTTTTGCCGTCAAATTTAGGGCATTTTCCTTATTTTGTGGAGAAAACATGCCTTTTCCGAAAAACAAAACGCAAAAACCGGTTAAGCATAACTTAAACCTCCTTTATATTTAATGCAGCAAAATTTACCCGATTCTGTAAACCTGCTCTTTGTTTGTATGGGCAATACCTGCCGCAGCCCCATGGCCGCCGCTTTTGCCCGAAATTTACTGCGCAACAGGGCAACTGTACAAAGCGCGGGCATTGCGGTTGCCGCCGTTAGTCCAAGTTTGTTTGCGGTAAAAGTACTGAAATCGGTTTACAATACCGATATTTCGGGGCATTGCCCCCGGCCGGTGCAGGAACTTGAATTAAGCAGGTTTACCCATATTATTGCATTAGACCGCTATATTGGCGTTTTTTTAGCAGACCGCTACCCGGCGGTTGCCGCCAAATTGCATATATGGAATATTGCCGACCCTTATGGCAGCAACGAAGCAGAATATGCCGGCTGCGCTGCCCAAATTTTGGAGCGCCTGCACCTGTGGTGTGCCGAAGCAGGTATTTTGCCCCCGCCTTAGCGGCTGCTTATGGTGTGCGGGGCTATTTTGCCTTGGGGCATTTGCGGTTAAACAGGGTATAAGTAATGCCTACATTGGTCATAAGGTAGCCGTCTTTATCGGTAATAAAACCCCGTTGTTTACCGGTGTAGCCTATGGGGTCGCCCACTTCGTCGGAGCGGTCGGCCAATTCGGCGGCAATAGTGCCATCGCCAATCAGGTAGTTATCGGCAAAGGTGCTGCTCACATCGTCAAGGTAATCGGTAAATGTTTGGCGGTAGGTTATTTCCACATAAAAGTTCCAGCCTTTGCGCATCCAGTATTTTATGCCGCCGCCCAAGGGTATGGCGGGTTGCAGCAGTTTATAGGGTTTGCGGCCGGTATAATCGGGGTTTCCCTGCCCTTCGGTACCCAGTTCGTGCAGGTTGTAGGTTTCGCCCTCAAAAGTAGTGCGGGGGTTAAAGTACAACAGCGCCAAACCGGTGGTAAGGTAGGGGGTAAAGGCGTGTTTGGCATTGCCAATAATGTACTTCTGAAAATGCAGGTCAATTTGCCCCGACAGTTCAATAAGGTTGCTTCGGAAATTGAGATTTCGGGCCTGTTGGTAGGGGTTGTTGGAGGTTGCGTCGTTGCCAACCAAGCGGGTAGCGCTAATGCCGGCTTTCAGCATAATATAATCATTTACCGTATAGCGGTAAATTGCGCCAAAAGCAGGGCGGGTTTTCGCTAAAGAATAATCGGGGTTTAAATCGCCAAAATAGGTGCCGGTTCCAACCCATAACCCAATTTCGGAGTGTTGCGCCTGTATGGACTGCGAGCAAAACAATACAACGGCAGCCATAAAAGAAAGCAGAACTTGCAATTTGTTGGTCATATAATGAAAACGTGTTTTGTGAAAAGTAAAAACACAATTATGCCGTTTTTGCTTTTTACTTGTTACATTTATAAATGTATTTACTGCCTTGCCGGACGGCGGGTTAATTTTTTACTTTCTGTTTGTATAACGGCATTTATAAAAACATATTGCGCCAACAGCAAAACAGCAGGCACGCCTGTTCATGCCCCTCCTGCCTGAGCAGTGCAGGGGCTGCAACAACGGCAGCCATAAACATACAGGCTGCTGCCCGCCCAGGTTAAAAAGCAAAAGGTGTTCAACCCTGCAAAGAGAAGCCGAACACCTTTTAAAGTCTGCAAAAAAACAGCTTAATAACCGCTAAAGCAAGTTACAGATTAGTTAAGTGCGTTTTCCAGGTCTTTACCGCTTTTAAATTTAACCACCTTACGGGCTTCTACTTGAACCGAAGCGCCGGTTTGGGGGTTACGGGCAGTGCGAGCCGGGCGGGTACTTGCCGAAAAAGTGCCAAAACCAACCAATACTACTTTATCGCCTTTTTTCAGCGTGTCTTCAACACCTTTAACAAAGGCGTTTACAGCGGCAGTTGCCTGGCTTTTGGTTAACCCTGCTTCAGCGGCGATATGATCTATCAAATCCTTTTTGTTCATAGCTACAAAGATTTTTGATGAATTAAATCGGGCACAAAGATAATACAAGTTGTTTCTATTTGCAACCACCTTGCAGCCTGTTTTAGTCAATTTTTACAAATTTCTTTACATTTTTGCCTTTAAAAGGCGGTTTCGGGGCTTTTTTCCTACAAATTAAGGCGGGTAATTGCTAATTTTGCCCCATGAAATCTACACCTTTTACCACCACTCACCAGTTTTTGGGCGCCAAAATGGCCGAATTTGCCGGCTACAACATGCCCATCAGCTATACCGGCATTACCGATGAGCATCTTTGTGTGCGCCAGAAAGCCGGCATTTTCGATGTATCGCACATGGGGCAGTTTATTGTGCGCGGCAATGCCGCCGCCGCCTTGCTGCAACGCTTAAGCAGCAACGACGTAGCTAAACTCTACCCCGGCAAAGTGCAGTATGCCTGTCTTATGAACTACAACGGCGGCATTGTAGATGATATGCTGGTGTATAAATTGCCCAACGACAATGCCTATATGTTGGTGGTAAATGCCGCCAATATAGAAAAAGACTGGAATTGGGTGGTGAGTGAAAACAAGGAAGGTGCCGAATTAATAGATATTTCTGACCAAACCGCCTTGCTGGCCGTGCAGGGGCCGCAGGCTGCCCAATTGTTGCAGCCGCTTACCAACATCAACCTGCCGCAAATGGCCTATTATACCTTTGAAAAAGGCACGTTTGCCGGCATACCCAACGTACTGGTTTCGGCCACCGGTTATACAGGTGCCGGCGGCTTTGAAATTTACTTCGATAATAAAGACGCGGCAACAATGTGGGAGCGCATCATGGAAGCCGGAAAACCGTTTGGGTTGCAACCCGCCGGCTTGGGTGCCCGAGATACCTTGCGCCTTGAAAAAGGATACTGCCTTTATGGAAATGATATTGACGATACCACCACTCCCTTAGAGGCAGGCTTGGGCTGGGTTACCAAACTAAAAACCGATGTGCCGTTTATTGGCAGAAATGTGCTGGAAACACAGCAACAAAACGGGTTAACCCGTAAATTGGCAGGTTTTGAACTGGTGCAAAAAGGCATTGCCCGCCACCATTGCCCCATAACCACCCCCGAAGGCCGGGTTATAGGGGTAGTAACATCGGGAACATTTTCGCCTTCCTTGCAAAAAGCCATTGGCATGGGGTATATAGAAACCGCCTATGCAAAACCCGGTTCTTCTGTTTCCATAGATATAAGGGGTAAACTAACGCCGGCATTGGTAGTTAAAATGCCATTCCTGTAGCGTATAGCCCGATACCCTGCCTTAAACCGCACCCTGCGGTAACCGGTGCTGCTCCAATAACCCCCACACAATAAGCCATTGCGCCAGGCAATAGGTGGCTAATATCCACAGCCGTGCCAGAGGTATGGGCTGGTAAAATGCGTTTATGGCAATCATAGAATCAGACACCATAAAAATGAGCGCCCCCGCCGTTACCAGCCCGAAACTTTTGCCCCGTACCGAACCATGCCGGTTTATGGCAAACAGCGCCATGCAAACCAATACCATGGCATATACCATTACCGGCAACATCATTTCTTGTAAATATGGCGACAAAAAACGCACCAAACCCGCACCAAACCCAAACAGCAACAATGCCCACCACCATTGCTGCCACAAAATGCCCCGAAAAACCGGCGCCGCCCCGCTACGGTAAATGGCAATATAAGTAACATGCGCCAGTAAAAAAGACAATAAACCGTACAGAAAAAAATTATGCGGCCGTGGTGTTATCATTAAAAACACATCGCCGCACATAGAAAAAAACAGGGCAACCAACACCAGCCCCGAAATGCTGCTCAACGGTTTGGGCATATTATACCAATACCATCCGGCCAAGGAAATCATTAACAACGGCTTTACCATATAAGCAACCCCATATATATGGGTAAGCTCAAACACTATGCAGGCCGTAGTCAGCAAAGCAAAAAAAACCGAAAATGGAACTAACAATTTGGGAGATGTCATGGTAAAAGCATTAAATTTAACAATAGCCTTAATTTCGCACCAAAATAGCAAACAAAACCTTATACAGCTTGCAGGCAACTTGATTTTTCGGGTAATAGTGTTACCTTAGCTGCCAAATTAAGAAAAATTATTGCTCCGGTTATGAACAAAACCATTGCTCACTCGCTTTTTACCGATTTTGACATTGACCTGTTTAAAGGCGGCAGGCATTTTAAACTCTACGAAAAAATGGGTGCTCACCCCTTAACCCTCAACGAACAACCGGGGGTTTATTTTGCCGTTTGGGCACCCTCGGCTTATAAAGTGGGCGTAATTGGCAACTTTAACGGTTGGAACGATACCGAACACCAGTTATATGTGCGCTGGGACAGCTCGGGCATTTGGGAAGGTTTTATTCCCGAAGCAAAACCCGGCGATGTTTATAAATACCGGATTTACTCCAACAACTACCGAATTGCCTTAGACAAAGCCGACCCCTTTGCCTTTTACTGCGAAACCCCGCCAAAAACCGCCTCGGTAGTGCGGGAACTTTCTTACCAATGGAACGACCAAGACTGGATGCAATCCCGCGCCGGACACAATGCCCTTACCAAACCTTTTTCGGTGTATGAACTGCACCTGGCCTCCTGGAAACGCAAATCGAAAGAAGAAAGCAGTTCGCTCTCTTACCGCGAAATGGCCGACGAACTGGTGACCTATGTAAAAAAAATGGGCTTTACCCACGTAGAACTCATGCCCGTAATGGAATACCCCTACGCACCCTCCTGGGGCTACCAAATTACCGGCTATTTTGCCCCTACCTCGCGCTTTGGAACACCACAGGACTTTATGTACCTGGTTGACCGGTTTCATGAAAACAACATCGGGGTAATTTTAGATTGGGTGCCCTCGCATTTCCCGTCTGATGCGCACGGACTGGCAAATTTCGACGGAACAAACGTTTACGAACATCCCAATCCGCAACTTGGCTACCACCCCGACTGGGAAAGCCTTATTTTTAACTACGGACGAAATGAAGTGCGCTCTTTTTTAATAAGCAACGCCATTTTCTGGCTCGATTTGTACCACGCCGACGGGTTGCGCATTGATGCCGTAGCCTCAATGCTTTACCTCGATTACTCGCGCAAAGAGGGCGAGTGGCAGCCCAACTACAAAGGCGGCAACGAAAATCTGGATGCCATTCATTTTATTAAAGAACTGAACGAAGCCGTTTACGGGTTTTTTCCCGATGTACAAACCATTGCCGAAGAATCTACCTCCTTTCCGTTTGTTTCGCGCCCTACCTACATTGGCGGGCTGGGTTTTGGCATGAAATGGATGATGGGCTGGATGCACGATACCCTCAACTATTTTAAGGTTGACCCGCTTTTCAGGAAGTTCAGCCATAATACCGTTACCTTCAGCATTATGTATGCCTTTACCGAAAACTTTATGCTGCCCTTCTCACATGATGAGGTGGTATATGGTAAAGGCTCGCTTATTCGCCGTATGCCCGGCGATGAGTGGCAGCGTTTTGCCAACCTGCGCCTGATGCTGGGCTACCAGTTTACCCACCCGGGCGGTAAACTGCTGTTTATGGGCGGCGAGTTTGGGCAATACAATGAGTGGAATTTTGCCGGCAGCCTCGACTGGCACCTGCTCCAGTACCCGCCACACAAAGGCATGCAGTTGTTGGTAAGCCACCTGAACCAACTCTACCGGAATAATCCGGCTATGTATGAATATAATTTTGATGCCAAAGGGTTTGACTGGATTGAGGTATCGGATTACAAAAACTCTATTCTGGTGTTTATGCGAAAAGGGGTTAGCCCCGATGAACAAGTTATTGTGGCGCTTAACTGTACGCCTGTGGTACACCACAACTACCGCATTGGCACAAATTTTACCGCCGGACACTGGCAGGAAATTTTAAATACCGACGATACTCAATACTGGGGCAGCGGCGTGGTAAACCCCAACCCCCTTGCCATAGAAGAAACCCCCTGGAACTACCGCCCAAATTCATTTACAATAACCCTGCCGCCGCTTGCAATGGCTGTGTTTAAATATATTGCACCACCACCTGCCCCCCCGCAAAAGAAAACCCGAAACAAACCGGCTGCCAACCCCCCAAAAGTTGCCAAAGAAGAACCGGCGCCGCAAGATGCTGCCGCGGAAAAAACGCCCGAAACAGAAAAATCTGCCAAAAAAACAAAGAAAAAGCAATAACACTACAACAACCCCTCATCGGCAAAGCTGAAGTAGCCGGTTGTGGTAATGATGAGGTGGTCTAAAACGCTTATTTCCAGTGTTTTACCCCCTTCGCGTACCTTGCGGGTAAGGTCAATATCGGCCTGGCTGGGTTTAAGGTTGCCCGACGGGTGGTTGTGGGCAATAATAATGCCCGATGCCAGTTGGTTCAAAGCCTTTTTAAAAATTATCTTTATATCTGCTACTGTGCCGGTAACGCCGCCTGCGCTGATGCTCTCCTGATGGGTTACGCGGTTGGCACGGTTAAGGTACAACACCCAAAACTCTTCGTGCGGTAAATCGCCAATTCGGGGTTGCAACAGTTCAAATACATCGCGGCTTCCGGTAATTTGAGGCTTTACCCCTGCTTCGGCAGCACGGCGGCGGCGGCCAAGTTCCAATGCGGCAATTATAGAAATGGCTTTTGCCTCGCCAATGCCTTTAAATTTCATCAAATCATGCAGGTCAAGTTTGGCAAGTTCGTTCAGGTCATTGGTTGCGGCTTCCTTTAATATGCGTTTGCACAAATCTACCGCGCTCTCCTTGTTATTGCCCGAACCAATTAAAATAGCCAGCAATTCGGCATCGGTAAGCGCCTGCCTGCCTTTCAGCAGCAATTTTTCGCGCGGGCGGTCTTCTTCGGCCCACGTCTTTATGCCCATTTTTTTGTAACCACTGTCATCCATACAAATATCCTGTATTTTGCGGTGCAATATTAGCAAACATCAACGAAAATATTGAATATCAGATTAAAAAAATATGGAGCGTTGCCATTTATTTATTCCCTTGCACTCAACCCCCGGCGGCAAACGGTTATCCGCACTTCGGGGCACAAACTTCGGCTAAACAACACACAAGCGGTGGTAATGCCCGCTGTTTTTTGGGTGTTACCTAAAACTATTACCCTTTCGGGTTGTTATTTTTGTAGCGTGGAAAAGATTTTCAAATATATTTGCCGGCAAAAAAGTAGAACTGCAGCGTTTTTTCGCTTTTCTTCATAATTTTACCATTTTTTACGCATTTCTTGTTATAATAAATCACAAACCCGCAATAACGCATTATTTTTGTATGGTTTTGTTTGAATTTCAACCCACCACCATTTAAACCAAGGTTATTTGTACATCTCAACAACAGATTATGACAGACAAAATCAAAGCCAAATTTGCCGAAAAAGCCCTGCCCTTAGCCAAAGAAATGAAGGAGTACGTAAAAGTACACGGCGACATGATTATTGATACCGTATCTATTTCGCAACTGTACGGCGGTATGCGCGATGTTTTAAGTCTTATAACAGAAACCTCGCTCCTCGACCCCTTTAAGGGAATTAGTTTCAGAGGATATGCCATACCCGAATTAAAACAACTGCTGCCCAAAGCGCCCAACTGCTCCGAACCTTTGCCCGAAGGCATTTTTTACCTCATGCTTACCGGAGAACTGCCCACCACCGAAGATGTGCAGTTGGTAAGCCGCGAATGGCAAAACCGCAGCCAGGTGCCACCGCATGTGTTTCAACTGCTCGATACCCTGCCAACCGATACCCACCCCATGACCCAGTTGAGTGTGGGCGTAATGGCTATGCAAAACGAATCGGTATTTGCCAAAAGATACGAAGAAGGTATGAGCAAAGCCGATTATTGGGACGCCACTTACGAAGATTCCATGAACCTCATTGCCAAACTTCCCCGAATTGCCGCCTATATCTTCCGCCGCACTTACCACAATGGCAACCATATTGAACCCGACCCCACTCTTGACTGGGCTGCCAATTTTGCCCACATGCTGGGTATTGACTCGCCAGAGTTTAAAAGCCTTATGCGCCTTTACCTTACCATACACGTTGACCACGAAGGCGGCAACGCATCGGCTCATACCACACACCTTGTAGGCTCTACCCTTAGCGATGCCTACCTCTGTTTTTCCGCCGCCATGAACGCACTGGCAGGCCCCCTGCACGGCTTGGCAAACCAGGAGGTAATCCGCTGGATTTTCAATATGCTCGAAGAACTGGGAACTCAACGCCCCTCGCAAGAGCAAATAGAACAATATATCAGAAATACCCTGGCAGCCGGAAAAGTAGTGCCCGGATACGGACACGCCGTTCTGCGCTCGCCCGACCCGCGTTTTATTGCGCAAATGGAGTTCTGCAAACAATATTTCCCCGATGACCCTATTGTAAACGTAGTGTGGGATGTTTATGCCGTAGCTCCAAAAGTATTGGGCAGCATTGGTAAAATTAAAAATCCTTACCCCAACGTAGATGCACACTCCGGTGCTACTTTGGTACATTATGGCGTTACCCAATACAATTTTTATACCGTGCTGTTTGGCGTTTCAAGGGCTTTGGGTGTGTTGGCTTCCCTCTGTTGGGACAGAGCGCTTGGACTGCCTATTGAAAGACCCAAATCCATTACCTTTGAATGGATGAAAAACTGGGTAGCCCAGCAAAAATCAGAACAGGTAAGCGCCAATTAAGGCATACAAAAACCAGCCGTCAATAACCGAAAAGGAGCAAAAGGGCGGGTAACTTTTGCCGTGTAACCCATCAACATTGTTGAAAAGGGAAGAGTATTGGTGCAGACAGACCTAATAACTTTATGCAAACCAACCTCACAATTGCCGAATTTTTACTTACCGATATGCGCGCCGGCCGCATTATTGATGCGCAACCCTTTACCAAAGCCCGAAAACCGGCTTATAAACTCCTTATTGACTTCGGACCACAGATAGGTGTAAAAAAATCATCGGCGCAAATTACCCATCACTACACACCGCAAAACCTTATAGGAAAAATGGTGGTGGCTGTGGTAAACTTCCCGCCACGTCAAATTGCAGATTTTATGTCGGAAGTCCTTGTTTTGGGGGTACCCGATGCTCAGGGGCACATTGTTCTTCTGCAACCCGATGCCGAAGTGCCGCCCGGCGGCCGGGTACACTAAAATAGGAAACGCTTCAGGGCAAAAAACAGAAAAGGGTAAATAATCCATAAAATAATGGTATTTACCCTTCTTCTTTTTAATAACCAACCAAACCATAATTTTCGTCGGGGTGACTGGATTCGAACCAGCGACCCTCTGCTCCCAAAGCAGATACGCTAACCGGACTGCGCTACACCCCGAATATGGAAAAAAACCCGCCAGGTAAACTTGCCTGTGCGGGTTTTTGCGGTGAGGGCGGGATTCGAACCCGCGGTACCCCTTTCAGAGTACGACAGTTTAGCAAACTGCTGGTTTCAGCCACTCACCCACCTCACCTCCTCACTTTCTGAAACGGCTGCAAATATAGCAACCTTTACCTGTTGTTTCATCTCCGGAACATTATTTTTTTGTTTTTTTCCGCTTTTTTCATCTACTTTAACCTTCTTTTAACAACATTTTTTCAAAAAAAATTCCAAAACTCAAAAAATACCTAACTTTATAGGACATTATTGAATGTGCGCATTTAAACTCTCTCCATCACAATCAACCTTGCAGGATATTACTATGAAAAAAACGTTACTCCTATCTGTTTTGTCGCTGTTTTCCATTTTTTCACTCAAAGCACAACAACTGCCGCTGTATTTTGAGCCGGAGCAAGATTGTATCAGTGCCATTCCTATTTGCGGCAACACCTATTTTCAAAACGATTACTATGTTGGTTTTGGAAACTCATTTGAGGTAATGCCGTTCGAAAACTGTGTAGAACCCGGCGAAATTAACTCGGTTTGGTTTGTGTTTAGTGTGGCTTCATCGGGCACCCTGGGTTTTACCATCAACTCCAGTGTAGATTTTGACTTCGCCCTTTGGGATATCAGCATTGGCGGATGCAACGAAATCGGGCAGTCAGACCCTGTACGATGCAACTATTCTAATGATAACGACCCCACAGGCATGAGCGCAGCTTCGGTAGTGGCCGGCAATTTAAGTTACGGATCCTCGCAGCCACCTATTATGCCGGGTATTAATGCAACTGCCGGGCAAACCTTTGTACTTTGGGTAAACAATCTTTGGTTAAACCCCTTTACCTTTAGCGGCTACAATATTACCTTCAGCGGCAGCGCCACGCTGGTAAGCAGCGCTTCGCCGCCGCCCACCCTTACCGTGGAAGCCTGTAACATTGGGCAACCCATTATTGTCTATTCCTCTGCCCCGCTCGATTGCAATACCATTGACAATGGCAGTTTTACCATGAACGGCGCCGTAATTACCGATGTTACCGGTATTGATTGCGGCGATTTCAGCACCAGACTCGAAATTGAATATACCCTTTTGGGCGCACCTGCAGCTTCCTACACCCTTAGCCCCACCGGGCTAACCGATTTGTGCGGCAACGTCATTACCGCGCCAACCAGTTTCTCATTCCCCACACCCATACAAATTACCGCCTCAGCAACCGGTATTTGCGGCGGTATTGGCGAAACCGTTACCCTTACCTCCAACATTGCCGGAACCTGGAGCACCGGCGACACTGGCGCTTCTATTACCGTTTCGCCCAATGCCACCACCGTTTATACCATTGAAGTTATTGACGGCAGTTGCTCCCGTACCGAATCTATTGAAATTACCGTATATCCGCAGGCGTATGCCCAAATTACCCCCCAAAATTCTGCCGTTTGTACCGGCGGCTCCGTGGCTTTAAGCGTACTGGCGCCCGCAGGTTCCTTTGTAAACTGGACCGGTGGACCCTTCAGCGGCGGCCCAAATGACCCTACCATACAGGCTACCCCCGCATCTAACACCCTCTACACTGTTGAAATTACCACCCCCGAAGGCTGTACCGCCACCAACAGCACCATGGTGTACTCCGGCGCACCCGCACCTGACCCCACCTGTGTAAACCTCTATGTTACACCAACCGGCAACCCCGGTGGCGACGGCACGCGCGTAGATCCTGTCAGCCTGCCTGCTGCTATTTCGCTGGCGCAATGCAACAATGCGGTCATCAAACTATCGGTGGGCGTATATAATTTCGACCAACCCATTCAACTCTTCGATTACATAACTATTGAAGGTGGTTTCCTGCCCGGTTCCGACTGGCAAAAAGTAAGCACCGACGGAACTCCTGCCACCACCACCATTATAAACCGGACTGCCAACGGCGTGTATCCTTATGATGGCATTGCGGGCGCACCCGCGCTCATAGCCGTACAAGGCAACAGCATCAGCAATTTCAGGTTGCAAGACCTTACCTTTACCACCGCCAATGCCCCCACTACCACCGTTGAGGGTGTTTCTACCTATGGCATTTACCTCAACAACTGCTCTAATTACAATATAGTGCGCTGCCGCGCCTTGCCCGGCAATGCCTCTAAGGGAGCTAACGGTGTACCTGGTGTAGCCGGCGCTCCCGGTACTCCCGGTACCAACGGCGCCGATGGGTGCAGCGCCGCACCGGGCATAGTTTCCAACCCTTCCCGTAACTGCTCCAGCAACGTGGCCAGCGGCGCCGGAACCGGAACCGGAAGTTACAACGCTTCGGGTACCGGCGGAACCGGCGCCAATGCCGGCGGACAGGGCGGTAAAGGCGGCTGGCGCTCCTACAACTTAGGAAACGGCTTAAACAACGGACAATCCGGACTACCCGGAGCAGGCCCCGCGGGCGGAAACGGCGGAAACGGCGGTATTGGCAACGGCCCCGCAGGGGTTAATATTTTTAACTGCGTTTGCGATGCCACAGCCATAACCCATGGCGTAAACGGGCAACCCGGAACACCCGGAACACCCGGAACGCCCGGCGCCTTAAGCCCCATTGCACCAAGTTACACCGCCTTGTTTGTACCCGGCGGTTTGGGTTCTAACGGAACCAACGGAACCAACGGCTCCGGCGGTGGCGGTGGCGGCGGCGGCGGCGGCCAAGATGCACAAGAGGGTTTCTGCCTGCCCGCACCCCCATTTCCGGGCGGATTATGCGTAAGCGCCGACCTTGGCAGCGATGCCGGTTGCGGCGGTGGCGGTGGCGGTGGCGGCGGCTTTTTGGGCACTGCCGGAACCGGCGCATACAGCGGCGGCGGTTCTTTTGGTATTTACCTTTGGGCAAACGGCCCCAACGGCAACATAACCGATGCCAACGCAGTAGCCGGCACCCCTGGTGCAGGTGGTACGGGTGGCGCAGGTGGCGCAGGCGGCGCAGGTGGCGCAGGTGGCCCGGGCGGTAATGGTATTCCATGCAGCCTCAATTGCATTACCTGCCTCATTGATAACCCTTTGCCCTTCGGGCCAAGTTGCCTGTTGTCGCTCGGCTCTCCCGGCTTCCCCGATTTTCAGATTATTCCGCCACTCATCTATAACTCTAATCAGGAGCGCGATTACGGCGACGGCGGCGACGGCGGCACAGGCGGTGCCGGCGGAAATGGCGGAAACGGCGGAAACGGACACTCCGGACAGGCACAAAACATCTATATAAACGGTTCGCCCCTTGTAACCTCCATTACTAATTTTAACCTTACCGCACAGCCGGTTATTCAATATACCGGGCAAAGTTGTGTTGATACCGACATTTCATTCTCCGGACCTGCTTCGCAAACCTGGAACTTAGGCGCAAATGCCAGCCCGGCCGTTTTGAGCGGTGCAACCGTAACCACCCAATACACCGATATTGGCCGCAATACCATTACCTACGGCAGTCAGGTTTATACCGGCTTTGTAAACATTGTACTCGATTACGTACCCGAAGCCGATATTTACACCACCGCCGCACTGCTGCCACCCACCATAGACGAATACCAGATTTGTGCAGGCGATGCCGTTGATTTTCAGGCAATGCAATTAGGTATTGATTATGAATGGGAATTTATAACCGTAAGCGGCGGACCGGCGCCTTCGCCCTCAACGTACCCCAGCAACCCGCTTGCACCTTGGGAAACCCTTGATAATATTGTATTTGCAAACCCCGGCGTTTATACCATACGGCACCGTGTCAAGTCTGACTGTTGCGGATGGTCGGAGTGGAAACTCATTACCCTGCATGTTGAACCCATACCCGATTTTACCATTCAGCCCAACCCGGCTTATCTCTGCGGCGCGCAACCGTTACAACTCAATGTAACCATTAACAACCCCGCAAGCGTAAACCCCGCTACCATTTTATGGACACCCGCCACAGGTTTAAGCGACCCCACCATTCTTAACCCTACCGTTAGTGGTCTTATTGGCAATACTACTTATACCGTTTTGGCATACAACCCTGCCGGCAACTGCTACCACGAAGAAACCATTACCGTAAATGTGCAAAATCAGCTTCAGCTGGCTGCCACACAAACCGCCGCAGATTGCGGCCCCAATGCAACGATTACCATTAACAGTGTACTCAACGGCATTGGCCCCTACACCTACGCATGGCAACCGCCGCTTACCGCCACCGGCAGCAGCGTAAGCAACCTGGGTGTTGGTACTTATAGCGTACTGGTAACCGACAACACCACCGGTTGCACCGTTTTGCAGGAGTTTGCCATTAACCCTTCGGTAGAAACGTTGCAGGCTTCGGTAAAAGATATTGTACCCAACTGCTCGGGCGGTGCCAACAATGCCTCTGCCGAAATTGACTGGCTCAATGGCATCGGGTCATTTACCCTCACGTGGTCGGGGCCGGCGTCGGGAACGGTAAATGTGCCGGCCGGCGAATTAAGCTACACCCTTACTTCCCTGCCAACGGGTTCTTATAATGTAACCGTTACCGATGCAGGAAATGCCAACTGTACCGATGTGTTGAATTTTGTGGTGCCCGATGCCACGCCCATGTTCTTAAATCTGGTAGCCAGCACCGGCGAAACAGCCTGCGGCGCCGCCGACGGCACGGCCAGCGTGGCAGCTTCGGGAGGTACACCGCCTTCTGACCCGTTTATTCCGCAATACACGTATAGCTGGAGCCACGACCCCGCCCTCGACCAGCCCGATGCGGCCAATCTGGCAGCCGGCGTTTATACCGTTTCGGTAAGCGATGATGCGGGTTGCGTTATTTCGCTCGATATAACCATTGACCCGCCTGCGCTTAACTTCGGCGTAAACCCGCCGCCAAGCCTTTGCCTGGGCGGAAGCCTTGACTTAACCACCCTTAACGGAACCGGCGCAGGAACTTTTACATGGTTCAGCGGGTTCCCCTCATCGGGAAGCCCTGTATCGGTGGTTACACCCGCCGGCACCACCACTTATTGGGCGCTTTATACCGAAAACGGCTGCTCCGATTCTACCAGCGTTACGGTAAACATCAGCGCCACCCCCGATTTTAGTGTGAATACCCCGCCGCCGCTCTGCCCGGGCGAATCGCTCACCCTTAGCTCCCTCAACGGAACAGGCGCCGGTACTTTTGAGTGGTTTGATGCACAGCCTTCATCGGGTAATGCCGTAACGGTGGTTACACCCGCCGCCGGTGCTACCTATTGGGTGCTTTATACCGAAGGAACCTGTTCCGATTCTACCAGCATTACCGTTGCCGTAAACCCGGTACCGGTATTTACCGTTACACCAACCGATACCATTTGCGCCGGCGACAGTTTCGACCTTTCGGGGTTAAATGGCACGCAACCCGGCACTTTTGAATGGTTTGATGCAACACCTTCATCGGGTGTACCGGTAAGCGTGGTATCTCCTGCACAAACCACCACCTTTTGGGTGCTTTATACCGAAAACGGCTGTTCCGATTCTACCTCGGCCAATTTGGTCATTGCCCCGCTGCCTGTTTTGGCAACCATACCACCGCCCGATGTGTACTGTTTAGATGCCGGCAATACGTTTGACCTTACCGCCCTGAACCCTGCCGAAACCACCGGCCTTGCAGGCACCTACAACTGGTACACCGATGCCAGTCTGAGCACACCGGTACCCGATGCTGCTGCCGTAACCGCCGGAGGCACTTATTACGTTGAATTTACCAGCGCCGCCGGCTGTACCGATGCACAAAGCGTGGATATTACCACCAGCGCCTTGCCGCAGCCGCCTGCCAACCCTGCAGGCGCTGTAGCCTGTTTTGGCGGGCCGCCGCCTGCTATATCGGTAGATGACCCGGGGGCAGGATTTACCATAAATTGGTACGATGCTGCCACCGGAGGCAACAACATAGGAACCGGAAACACCCTTACCGCTCCCGGCACAGGCACTTTTTACGCCTCTTTAACCGATGATGCCACCGGCTGCGAAAGCGCAACGGTTGCCATAAACGTTACGGCCGGCAATGCACTATCTTTGGCCGAATTGGGCACAACCTGCTCGGATGACCTCTCAACATTTGAGGTTATTGTTTATCCGCAGGGCGGCAGCGGAACCGGCTTTACTATTGATGCCGGCTTTTACACGCTCAATGCCAATTTTGACGGTACTTTTACGGTTGGCAACATTCCCAGCGAAACCATAGCTACCATAACGCTTACCGACAGTGATGGTTGCAGCACCACTACCGACCTTAGCCCCGCATTTTGCACATGCCCGGTAATTGCGCCGCCCGCAAATCCCCAAAACGCAGTAGCCTGTGCCGGCGAGCCTATGCCCGCCCTATCGGTTGACGACCCGGGAGCCGGTTTTTCGGTATATTGGTACGATGCGCCAACAGGTGGCAATTTGCTGGGAGCAGGTGTTTCGTTTGTGCCCTTTACATCGGGTACGGTGTATGCAGCCATAATAAATACGGTAAACGATTGCGAAAGCACAACCATACCGCTAACCGTTACCGACAATGCCCCGCTACAGTTTGCAGAAACCGGCTCGGTATGCGCTCCCGATTTGGCTACCTTTACCCTTACCTTGAACGTTACCGGCGGCAGCGGCAGCGGTTATACCGTTAATGCGGCACCTTACACGGCAACCGATAACGGAGGCGGCAACTTTACCATATCGGGTATAACCACTGCCACCTCAGCTACCGTAACCATTACCGATGCAAACGGATGTTCGGTATCGGGCAACTTGTCATCTGTTAATTGCAATTGCCCGGCGGTAACGCCGCCAGCCAACCCCACGGGCGCCACCATTTGCAACGGCGAAGCGCCAACAGCCATTTCGGTAAACAACCCGGGAGCAGGGTTTACCGTAAACTGGTATGCCACTGCTGCCGGCGGAACTTCCATAGGAACAGGTGCTACTTTTACCCCGCCCGCCCCCGGCACTTACTATGCCGAGGTAGTAGAAACAGCATCGGGTTGTGTAAGCCTTCGCACACCGGTAACGCTTACCGAAACAGGCGCCATCAATTTTGCCCTGGATAATACCGTTTGTTCTGCCGATTTACTTACCTACAATGTAGCATTTACCATAACCGGCGGAACACCACCTTATACCGCCACCGGCGGCGGCTACACCGTAACCGATAACGGCGGCGGTTCTTTTACCCTGCTCAATGTGCCGGTAACTACCATGTCGGCAATCAATATTACCGATGCACAAGGGTGCATACTGCCAACTATAGATATTATTCCGCCAGCCTGCCAATGCCCCGCAGTGGCAGCGCCGGTTAATCCGGCAGGTGCGCAGATATGCGCCGGCGACCTGCCCGTACAGCTTTCGGTAGATGACCCGGGAGCCGGGTTTGAAGTGCTTTGGTTTGATGCTGCAACGGGTGGTACCTTGCTGGGCAACGGCAACTTTTTTACCCCGCCTGCTGCCGGTACTTACTATGCTGCCGTACAACAACAGGTAAACGGTTGCCTGAGTGCCACAGTTCCGGTAAGCCTTACCCAAAACAGCGCCCTGCTGTTGGGTACAGTGGGCACTACCTGCGCTGCCGACCTGAACAGTTTTGCTGCACAGATTTCGGTAAGTGGCGGAACAGCGCCCTATACCATTGACGCCGGCACACTCACAGCCGTTGATAACGGCGACGGAACTTTTACCATTGCCAGCATACCCGATAACACCTCGTTGCCGGTGCAGGTAACCGATGCACAAGGCTGCCCCGCACAAATAACCATTGCCGCCACAGATTGTGTTTGCCCCGTAATTGCACCACCCGCCAACGCTGTTGGCAATATTTATTGTTTTGGCGAAACACCGGTTGCCATTTCGGTAGATGACCCCGGAGCCGGATTGGAGGTAAACTGGTACAACACGCCCGCAGGCGGCACTTCTTTAGGCAGCGGCACTGCCTATACGCCTGCGCAGGCAGGCACCTACTACGCCGAAGTAAGCGATTTGGCAAACGGCTGTGCCAGTGTACGCATACCGGTAACGCTTACCCAAAACCCGCAAATTGTGGTACAACAAACCAATTTTACCTGCGCTGCCGATTTACTGAGCTATGATGTGGTGGTATCGGTAACCGGCGGAAGCGGCACTTATACGCTCACCGCCGGCGCTTTTGCCATTAGCAACACCGGAAGCGACTATACCATTAGTGGCATACCCAACAACTCGGCTGCTACGGTAACCGTTACCGATGGCAACGGATGTACTGCTACCGCAGCCTTAACTGTAGTAAACTGTAATTGCCCCGCCATTGCCCCGCCGGCAAACCCGGCCGATGCCTTTATTTGTTTCGGGCAGGCGCCGGTAGCACTGGCAGTTGATGACCCTGGTGCAGGGTTTACCGTAAACTGGTACAATACCGCCACCGGCGGAACCCCCATAGGCAGCGGCGCTTCGTTTATTCCGCCTGCAGCCGGCACCTATTATGCCGAAGTGATGGACGGCGCCGGTTGTAACAGCCTTCGGGTACCGGCCACCCTTACGCAGGGAGCCGACATAGGGCTGTTACAACTTGACGGGTTCTGTTCGGCCGATTTGACAACTTACAGTGTTAACCTGCTCTACAACAATACATCGGGAACTGTTACGGCAACCGTTACCGACGATTTGGGTTTGAGTTACAACGTGCTGGATACCGGTGGCGGCACTTTGCTGGTGGAAGATTTGCCGGCAAATTACACAGGTAGTGTTACTGTAACGCTTACCGATGCCACCAACTGCCCCGAAACGCTGGTAATAAACCCTGTTACCTGCAACTGCCCGGCTGTGCCTGCTCCCGCCAACCCGGCCAATGCATTTATTTGCGCCGGCGAAGCACCCGTTGCGCTTTGTGTTGATGACCCCGGCACAGGTTACAGCGTGCAGTGGTATGATGCTGCCACGGGCGGCTTGCTGCTTGGTGCCGGCACCTGCTACACACCGGCCGCAGCAAGTACGGTTTATGCAGTAATTGTTGAAGACGTAAACGGTTGCACATCGGGTGCGGCAGTACCGGTTACCCTTACGCAGGGAACGGCCATTACCGTTGCCGAGGCGGCAGGAGTTTGTTCTACAGATTTGCAAACGTATGATGTGCCGGTATCGGTTAGTGGCGGCACGGCTCCCTATACGGTAACATCGGGCAGTTTAACCGTGGCAAATAACGGCGGCGGCAATTACAACATTTCGGGCATACCCAGCGGCACAGCAGCCACGGTTAACGTTACCGATGCAAACGGTTGTTTGCAAACCCTTACCCTTGCTGCGTTAAACTGTGCCTGTGCTTCGGTGCCTGCACCTGCCAACCCGGCCGATGCGTTTATTTGCGCCGGCGATGCGCCGGTTGCCTTGTCGGTAACCAGTCCGGGAGCGGGCTTTACCATTAACTGGTACAATGTCCCCACCGGCGGCACCCTGCTGGGTACCGGAACTTCTTATACACCGGCAGCACCCGGCACCTATTACGCCGAAGCCGTGGAAGACCTGAGCGGCTGTGTCAGCACCCGAATTGCTGTAGCACTTACACAGGGAACCCCCGTAATGATAACCGACAACGGTTCTGCCTGCTCTGCCGATTTAACCACATACGATATTACGGTAGCCGTTACCGGCGGAACCGAACCCTATACTTTTGACCCCGGTGCATACACTGTTACGCCCATTTTAGATGCTTGGATAATTGAAGATGTGCCCAGTGGCACGCCGGTATTGCTCAATGTTACCGATGCCAACGGCTGTACCGTTTCGTTGGATTTGGGCGTAACCACCTGCAACTGTGCTGCCGTTGCTGCTCCGGTAAATCCGGTAAACGGCACCTATTGCCAGGGTAGCGCCCCGGCAATACTGAGCGTAGATGCTCCGGCGGCCGGTTATGTAATACAGTGGTACAACACCGCTACCGGTGGCACACCTTTGGCTACCGGTAATACCTATACACCGGCAACAGCAGGCACTTATTATGCCGAAGTGCTGGAAACCGCAACCGGTTGTGTAAGTACCCGTATTGCGCTTACACTTACCGAAACACCGCTTCCGTCAGCGCCGGCCGCCGCCTCGCCGGTGCCCTATTGCGAAGGAGCGGTAATTACCGCCCTTACTGCCACAGGCAGCGGCGGCACCCTTACCTGGTACTCCGATGCAGGGCTGACCACCGTTGCCGGTACGGGCAGCAGTTTGGTGCCGGCAACTCCGGCGGCGGGCAGCAACATCAGCTATTGGGTTGCTGAAACAAACAACGGTTGCGAGGGCAATGCCACGCAGGTTACCGTATCGGTCATTGTTTGTAACTGTACACCGCCTGCACCGCCCGTTCTGTCTGTAAGCAACCTGAGCATTTGCGAAGGAGAAACCGCTCCCGAATTTACCGCAACTGCCCAGGCAGGCACCGAAGTAAGATGGTATTTTGGCGGCACCCTTGCCGGAACCGGCAATACTTTTGTGCCCACACAAACCGGCACCTACACCGCAACTGCCTATGATACGGCACAGGCCTGCGAAAGTACCCCCGTAAATGCCACCTTTGAACTGCTGCCGCAACCGGTGGCAGACTTTACCCTTTCTGATGCAGCCTGTGTGGGCGATGCACAAACCATTACCTTTACCGGTAGCGCATCGGGCAGTGCCGTTTATAACTGGAACTTTGGGGAGGGCGCCACGCCTGCCACCGGAACCGGTTCGGGCAGTCATTCGGTAACGTGGGGTACGCCGGGCATAAAAACGGTATCGCTCCTTATAGACGACAACGGCTGTACCGATACGCTGGAACTGGTAATTGCCGTATCGGATATAAATGCCGGAATAGAACCTGCCCAAATGTTTGTAAACCCCGGTCAAAGTGTGGAACTGACGGTAACGGCAACATCGGGGTTGGGTACGGTGCTTGGTTATGAATGGACACCCGATGTGGGTTGCAATAACTGCGCCTCGGCAACGGTCACGCCTTCGGAATCGGTAACAACCTATACGGTTACGGTAACCGATGAATATGGCTGTGCGGCGGTAGTATCGGCAACGCTAAACCTGATTTATAAAAACGAAGTACTCATTCCCAACGCATTTTCGCCCAACAATGACGGAGTGAATGACCTGTTCCGCCTGTCGGGTTATAATGTAAGCGAGGTAGAACTTCATATTTACAACCGCTGGGGCGAAGAAGTGTTTTTCAACACGGCGGCTAACCTTAATGAAGGCTGGAACGGCGAGTATAAGGGTAAACAGCAGGAAATTGGCGTGTATGTATATTACGCCGTTGTAACCTTTGCCGATGGCACTGCCGAAACCGTAAAAGGCAACATAACGCTGGTAAGGTAGGCAACAGGCAGTATAAACGGTAAAACTCACCAAAAAACGGGGGCTAAGTTGTGGTAAAAACAATAACTTAGCCCCCAAATAATTTGCTTATGCGTTTGCGCTGGTTTGGCCTTATAGGAATGGTTGCCGCCCTTTGCGGTTTTGCTGCCGATGTTTTGTTGCTGTACGTACCCAATGGCGAATACGAAAAATGGAATTACCTGTTTTTTGAGCAAATATCAGTCAACAGAATATGGTTGGGGCATTTTATAGGGGTGTTTTGCATTCCGTTTGAGTTGTTTGGTTTCTGGCAGGTGTACAAAGCTGTTGAGCAGGCCGGTAAACGGTATGTACTGCCCGTGTTGGTTCCTGTTATTTTTGTAACCGTTTGGGGAGTGGCGTACCATGCCATGTTGGGCGGAATGGCCACGCTTATACATTTGGGTAAAAGGGTACATCTTCGGCCCGATGTGTTTGAAAACAGTATGGGGCAACTTGTTTCTTACATGGAGCCGCTCGGGTACTTATTATTCGGCATATTTGTTTTTATATCGGCCGGGTTGTTTTACCTCATTCGTTATAAATCTACCCTATACCCCCGTTGGGTGGCATGGGTAAACCCGTTTTTCTTTTACCTTGCCTGTGTGGCGTTGTATAGGTTGTTTCCGCAACACATTGGCAGCATGGTTATGGTTTCGGGGTTTAGCCTTTCCATTTTTGGAACTTTGGCTGTTTCTACCTGTGTGCTGTGGAACCGCTGATGGCGTTTGACATGGAACTTTAACAGGCAAATATTGTTTTTTAGTAAAAACTTAACCATATTCAAAAGCAGCATAAAACTTTTGAGCTATTGCTTTACTTTAATTAAGGAACTGCCCAGCAACTCATAAAAAACCGAAAATGCCGTTGTCTTTGTTAGGTCACAGGTTTTACCCCCTTCCAATAGCGCCCTTTGCGATATGCTTTGCGAACCTTGCGGTTAAACTCTTTGCCGCAAAGAACGCAAATTTATATGTAATAAATTAACCAAAAACAAAGCCCGAGTTTTTACGTTTTTTAAACAAATACGCCCGATTTGAACTATCTGAACACACCGGGTTTTTGTAATTAACGCAGCAAGCCATGAATTCAAACCTGCTCGATACGCCCATTGAATACCTGAAGGGTGTTGGCCCCAAGCGCGGCGATGTACTGCGCAAGGAAGCCCGCATTTATACTTTTGGCGATTTACTGGAGTATTACCCGTTCAGGTATATTGACAAAACCGAACTGCATACCATTGTAAACATTACCCCCGATATGCCGCAGGTGCAACTGAAAGGGGTGATTACCGCCGTGCAAACTACCGGCGAGCAACGCGCCAAACGCCTTACTGCCTTGTTTAATGATGGAACCGGCACGTTGGAGTTGATTTGGTTTCAGGGCATTAATTTTGTAAAAAGCACACTTAAAGAAGGAAAGCCGTTTCTGGTGTTTGGAAAACCGGTTTTTAAATACAACCGCCTGAGCATTGCCCACCCCGAAATGCAGGCTGCCGATGAAGAAACCGGTTTCGACAGCCGGCTGGAACCGGTTTACAACACCACCGACCTGATGAAACGCAACGGACTTACCAGCCGCGGCATGTACCGGCTGATACAGGCTTTGTTCGACAAAATTCATGCTTCGGATGTGCCCGAAATTTTACCTGCCTTTATCCGGAGCGAATACCAGTTAATGCCTCGATTTGAGGCATTTAAAAACCTGCATCTGCCCACCGATACCGAAGAACTGAAACAAGCCCGGCTGCGGCTTAAGTTTGAAGAGTTTTTCTTTATACAAATGCGGTTGCTGCAACTGAAACAAAACCGGCAAACCACGTTTCATGGTTTTGTTTTTACCGAAGTAGGCAACTATTTTAACCATTTTTACCACCACCAGCTGCCGTTTGAACTTACCGGCGCCCAAAAAAGAGTGCTGAAAGAAATACGCAAAGACACCCTTACCGGCCACCAAATGAACCGCTTAGTGCAGGGAGATGTAGGAAGCGGAAAAACCATTGTGGCACTCATGACCGCCCTGCTTGCCCTCGACAACGGCTTTCAGGCCTGTATTATGGCGCCCACCGAAATTCTGGCACAACAACATTACAACAACATAAGCGCCCTGCTGCAAGGCATGGAAATAGGCGTTGACCTGCTTACCGGCTCGGTAAAAGGAAAACAGCGCCGAAACCTGCTGGAAAAATTGGAATTGGGCATTACCCAAATGCTCATTGGCACCCATGCCCTTATTGAAAATACGGTGGTGTTTAAAAATCTGGGGCTGGTAATAATTGATGAGCAACACCGCTTTGGCGTGGCACAAAGAGCCAGCCTTTGGGAAAAAAGCGAAGACAAATACCCGCATATTCTGGTAATGACCGCCACCCCAATACCCCGAACCCTTGCCATGACCGTTTATGGCGATTTAGACGTGTCGGTTATTGATGAACTTCCGCCCGGGCGCAAACCCATTCAAACCCGCCACGTAACCGACAGCCGGCGGTTAGAGGTGTTTGAATTTATGCGCCGCCAAATTGCCGAAGGAAGGCAGATTTATGTGGTTTACCCGCTCATTAACGAATCGGAAGCACTGGATTACAAAGACCTTATGGACGGCTACGAAAGCATTAGCCGTGCTTTCCCGATGCCCGGATATCAGGTAAGTGTGGTACACGGGCAAATGAGCGCCGCCGATAAAGACTGGGAAATGCAGCGCTTTAAAC
>MTCR01000013.1 GCA_002212725.1 Sphingobacteriales bacterium TSM_CSM
CAGGTGGAACTCTATCAGGAACACGCCCGCCAAAGCGATATAGACATGGATTACCCTGTTTACTACCGCCGCACCATTACCTTTACCATACCCGACGGCTATACCGTAAAAGGGCTGGAAGATGCTATTATAGATAAATTTGTAGAAAGCAATGGCATAAAAACCAACCGCTTTCTTTCGGGTTATAAGGTTAATGGCAATAAGGTAACCGTAACCGCCGAAGAATATTATCAAAATTCCAGTTTGCCCAAAGAAGAATATGAGGTTTTCAGAAAGGTAATAAATGCCGCAGCCGATTTTAATAAGGTAGTACTGGTATTTGAAAAAGATTAAAACATGCTCTCCAAAGCAGGGTTGGCGGCATTATATTTTCCATAACCAACAGATTATTTACCCCCCAAATGAACCAGGAACCCGCGCACCCCATGAAACGCTTAATGCAATACCTGACCGCGTACAAATACCGGCTGGCAACGGCATCGGGTGCAAGCATTGTAAATAAGATTTTCGACCTCATGCCCCCGCTGTTTGTTGGCTGGATTATTGATACCGTAAGTGGCAAAACTCCCTCGTGGATTAGCGCCATGCTTGGCAACGCCTCGCATTATAACGTAGCTGTTTTTTTGGCTGCGCTTATTGTGTTCATTTTCTTTATTGAAAGCCTGTTTGAATGGATATACCAGCTTGGTTTTATGCGGCTGGCGCAGCAAGTGCAACACCACCTTAGAACCGATGCTTACCGAAAACTGCAACAAAGGGAAATTGCCTACTTTGAAGAACAACGCACCGGCAACCTGCTCTCTATTCTCAACAACGACGTAAACGAACTGGAACGCTTTCTAAACAATAGTTTTAACCAAATACTCCAGCTTGCCGTACTATTTGTTTTTGCTTCGGTAACGCTGTTTAATACCTCGTGGCAGTTGGCATTAGTGGGCATGTTGCCCATACCGTTTATGATAATTGCAGGCGCTATTTACCGCAATAAAATTGCCCCGCACTACCTTGGCATCCGCCAATCGGTGGGCGAACTCAACAGCCGCCTCGAAAACAACCTTTCGGGCATAACCGTTATTAAAAGTTTTACCGCCGAAGAATTCGAAGCCCGAAGGGTAGAAACTGCATCGGAAGATTACCGGCAAAAAAATTTCGGGGCCATCAGACTTAGCGCCGTTTTCATTCCCATTGTACGCATGTTTATTGCAGTAAGCCTGGCCTGCACCATGTTGCTGGGGGCTTATTGGATTTTGGAAGGCAGGCAACTGTTAACGGTTGGCGGTTTGGCTTTTTTTGCCATGATGCTGCAAAGGCTGCTTTGGCCAATAACCGGACTTGGCAACCTGCTCGACAGTTATGAACGGGCACGCGCCAGTGCAAGGCGGGTTTTCGGGCTGATGGATACCCCGCCTGCCATTACCTCGCCGCCCAATCCTGTAATATTGGGAAAGGTAGCGGGCAACATCGGTTTTAACCATATTTCGTTCAGCTACCAAAATAAAATTCCGGTATTGCATGGTGTGCACCTTCAAATTGAAGCGGGTACCATGATTGGGCTTGCCGGTATGACCGGCGCCGGAAAAACTACCCTTATTAAACTGCTGATGCGTTTTTTTGACCCCGAAAGCGGCACCATTACCATAGATAATACCGATATTAAAACTGCCGCTATTGCCGAACTGCGGCGCAATATTGCATTGGTTAGCCAGGATGTGTACCTGTTTCACGGAACTATTTACGAAAATATAGCCTATGGGCTGAACACCGTTTTGCCCGAACAGGTAGAAGATGCAGCCCGTAAGGCGCAATTACATCAATTTATTGAATCGCTTCCTTTGGGTTACCAAACTATTGTGGGCGAAAGGGGCATAAAACTATCGGGCGGACAAAGGCAGCGGCTAAGCATTGCCCGCGCCATTCTGAAAAACGCGCCCATTTTACTGCTCGATGAAGCAACCAGTTCGGTGGATACCGAAACCGAACGTGCCATACAGGAAAACCTCTACCGCCTTACACAAGGTAAAACTGCCATTGTGGTGGCGCACCGGCTTTCTACCATACGCCACGCCAACCGTATTGTTATTCTTGATGAGGGTAAAATTGCCGAACAGGGTACCCACGAAGAACTCCTGAAAAAAGGCGGCATTTATGCCGACCTCTGGAATGTGCAAATTGGTGAAACAGTAGCATAAAGGCTGCCTGTTTTTAGCTTTTGCCGGAAAAATAATTATATGCGGCTGTATATAGCGCCCGGCGTTTTCCGAAAACACGCAGTTTAAGTACGGGCAGAAATCAATTTCTGCTGAGGGGGTGTTTCTATTGCTTTTACGGCTTTATTTTGTTGGCTGTAAAGCCTGTATGCCGTTATTTCGGGTAATACAGGTAATGATAAAGGCATTTTGTGTCATAAAACAGACACAAAATTGCCCACTTTCTACTTTTTAATGAAGCTATGCATTTTTTTTGCAAAAATGCGCATTTACTTTTGAGTATTATTTGTATATTTCGCTGCAATCTTCAATACATTTAATATTTTTTTATCAATCAATATAACAAACTGCAACTCTATGGAAAAACTTTACACTAAGTGCATTAAAAATTTAACATCTTGCCTTGCAGCGCTAATTTCTCCACTGCTACCCGTTTCAAAAAAAGGACTTACTCAGGCATTAATGCACGCATAGTTTAAACCGCTCTTTTTTT
>MTCR01000120.1 GCA_002212725.1 Sphingobacteriales bacterium TSM_CSM
CAGGCAGACGTTTGTAAAACTTGGCAATATTGGTATAATTTTACGGCCAACCCCAGGCAGTATATTTCCCGCCTTGTAAACTGCAAGTAAAAAACAACCTTACCAACCACCACCGGTACACCGGTTTGCCGTGCTCTTTTATGCGCAGTGCGGGGTTAATTGGTATGTACTAGTACAGATGCCTTTGCAGACATTAGCAAAAAACAACAACTTGAACCGCGACCTTATTTTAGATGTTACTTCAGACGGCATTGAAATTGCCCTGTTGGAAGAAGACCAACTGGTAGAACTGCATCAGGAAAAAAACGACACTCAGTTTGGCGTGGGCGATATTTTTGTGGCTAAGGTAAAAAAAACCGTAGCCGGCCTCAATGCCGCATTTGTGGATATTGGTTTTGGCAAAGATGCATTTCTGCACTACTCCGATTTAAGCCCCCAAATGCTGTCGGTAAAAAAATATACCGAACATGCCGTTAACGGAAAACAAAACAGCCCCCACCTTAACCACTTTGAACTGGAGCCGGATATAGTAAAAACCGGCAAAATTTCTGATGTGCTGAACCGGCGCGATATTTTACTGGTGCAGGTGCTTAAAGAACCCATATCAACAAAAGGGCCCCGCCTTAGCTGCGAAATATCGCTCGCAGGCCGCTTTATAGTGCTAACCCCGTTTAACAATGTGGTTTCTGTTTCGCGAAAAATAAAATCGGCCGAAGAGCGCACACGGCTGCAACGCTTAGCCGAAAGCATTAAACCCAAAAACTTTGGGCTAATTGTGCGCACCGCCGCCGAAAACCACAAAGTTGCCGAACTGCACGAAGACATAGAAACCCAGTTTGCCAAATGGCAGCAAATTTTCAACGAACTGAAAAACGCCACCCCGCCCCAAAAGATTATGAGCGAAATGGGCAAGGCATCGGGCATTTTGCGCGACTTGCTTAGCCCGTCGTTTACCCGCGTGGTGGTAAATGACAAAAACGTAGCACAGGAAGTTAGCAACTACATCAGCGAAATAGAACCGGGTGCCGAAAAAATAGTGTCGTACTACTCAGGCAAAGCACCTGTTTTTGACTATTACAAGGTAACCAAGCAAATAAAATCGGCTTTTGGCAAAACGGTTAACCTGGCCAGCGGTGCATACATTGTAATTGAACACACCGAAGCCCTGCACGTAATAGACGTAAACAGCGGCCATAAAATGACCACATCGGGCAATCAGGAAACCAACGCCCTTACCGTAAACCTGGAAGCCGTATCGGAAATTGCGCGGCAACTGCGGCTTCGCGACCTGGGCGGCATCATTATTATTGATTTTATTGACCTGAAATCTGCCGAAAACCGCAAAATGGTTATGCGCCGAATGGAAGAAGCCATGCAACCCGACCGCGCTAAACACACCATACTGCCGCTTAGCCAGTTTGGCATTATGCAAATTACCCGTGAGCGCGTGCGCCCCGAAATACAAATTGCCACCGCCGAAGTTTGCCCCACCTGCCGCGGAACCGGAAGGGTGAAAGCCACCATTTTACTCATTGACGAAATTGAAAACAACCTCAGCTACCTGCTTAATGAATTGGATTACCAGCAACTTAAACTATCGGTACACCCGTTTGTTGATGCCTATATTAAAAAGGGTATCATCTCGCGCCAATGGAAATGGTTTTGGACACACAAAAAATGGGTTTCGGTAACTCCCAACAACAACTACTCCTTAACCGAATACCGCTTTCTTAATGCACAAAACGAAGAAATAAAACTGTAACCGCAAAAATATATGCGGCGTAAACTTAGCCCGTTTAAAAAAGTGATAAAAAAAATTAGCAGTCCACAACCATTTTTTTATGGCTCATTACCCCGCTTTGGCAAACGGTTTTCTATTAAAGTCTTTGATTTCAAACCATTTACAAGAAGCAAATGATTTTAATTATTAAATAATTGCAATAATTAAAATCAGAGGTCTAACGATAATTTTTTTCTGTAGCAGGTGCGAAAATGATTGTTTTTCGTACATTTGTTTGCATTTTTAAAGTATTACCTCAGTGACTTTGCAAGCTAAACCGCCTCTAAATAACAGGAAGTATTTAGCAAAAGCCAAAAACAACGCTCATGCCCAGAGTACTGCGAATAATAAACAGGTTGAACTTAGGCGGCCCCACCTTTAACGCCGCCCTTCTTACCAAATACCTTACACCCGAATACGAAACCCTGTTGGTGGCCGGTATGAAAGAAGAGGCCGAAGCCAGTTCGGAATTTATATTGAACAACCTGGGCATAGAACCCCTGTATATTTCCGATATGTACCGGTCGGTAAACCCCCTCAGAGATTTACCCGCCTACCGGCAACTGAAAAAAATCATTCAACAGTTTAAACCCGATATTGTACATACACATGCAGCAAAAGCAGGCGCTTTAGGCCGGCTGGCTGCCATAGATTGCGGTGTGCCGGTAGTGGTGCATACCTTCCACGGGCATGTGTTCCACTCTTATTTCGGGCCGCTGAAAACCCGCCTCTACCTTGAAATAGAACGGTGGTTAGCCAAAGGAAGCAGCAAAATCATAGCCATCAGCCAATCACAAAAAAATGAACTTAGCGAAACCTATAAAGTTTGCCCTGCCAACCATATAGAAGTTGTGCCGCTTGGGTTTGACCTTTCGCGTTTTCAAACCGGTCAAATTGACAAGCGCATTGATTTCAGGCAGCGCTACCAAATTGCCGATGATGAAATAGCCATTGGCATTGTAGGCCGCTTAGTGCCTGTTAAAAACCACCGCCTGTTCTTGCTTGCCCTTAAGGAAATACTTGACAACACCCGCCAAAAAGTGCGCGCCTTTATTGTGGGCGACGGCGAAGAAAGACAACCCCTGATGCAATTGGCCGCCGAACTGAACATACCCTATACCACTCCCCAAAACAACCGCCAGCAAACTGCCCCGCTTACCTTTACCTCCTGGATTAAAGAAGTGGACGAAGTGTATGCCGGTATTGATATTGTAGCGCTGTCGTCATTAAATGAGGGTACGCCTGTAAGTCTTATAGAAGCGCAGGCCGCCAATAAACCTATTGTTACTACCAACGTGGGCGGCGTTTGCGATGTAGTGCTGCCCAATAAAACCGCTTTGTTGTCGGAATCTGACCACACCGGGCAATTTGCAAAGCAACTGCTTAAACTGGCAGAAAACGAACAACTACGGCACCGGTTGGGCAAAAACGGCAGCAACTTTGTGCTGCGCAAGTACCACTACACAAGGTTGGTAAACGATATAGACAATTTGTACGGCAAATTGCTGTGGCAAGCCAAACACTCGGGCAAACCGGCCATAAATAAACCCGTCTTGCCGCAAACCCTTGAACTTGCAGGCGCAATGGCATCGGTAAGCGCATTACCGGCTACAGGCAAGGCTGTGGCTAACAGCTTTTCCCGAAAATAAAATCATTTCATATAATAAACCAAACCCCGGATATAGTTTTGTAAGTTTGGGAGTGTACGCAACATGCAGCCAAATATAACCCTGCTACCCTTTATTGTTTACGGCGCATATGGTATAATAGCCACCGCATTTGCCGCAATAGTGAACTACCTTCTGCTGCGGTCGGTTAAAAATATAGGTATAAAAAACGCCGGTTCCCAATCCAACAATGGGCACGCCAATTTGGTGCGCTGGGCATCGCAAGCCAAACCTACCTTGGGCGGCTTTTCCTTTTTTATCTTGTTTTTGCTCTCGGTAAGTTCTTACTACCTGCTTCCTTTTAAAAACACCGAATTGCCTGCCCGCGAACTGTTTGCGCTGCTGGGCAGTGTTTCTACAGGGTTTGTAGTAGGGCTGGTTGATGATTCGTTTCATATGCCACCACGGTTTAAATTTGCCGGACAACTGCTTTGCGCCCTGCTTATGACCGGCATGGGTGTATATATTAATGCTACAGGTATTTTTTGGCTAAACGCCTTATTTACCACATTTTGGGTGGTAGGCATTATGAATGCCATAAACATGTTAGATAACATGGACGGCATAGCCGCTACCGTTGCATCGGGCATTCTTGTGTGTGCCATTGCCATTTTGTACCTGCAAGGCAATTTTACCGGCTTTTATACTATTGTATTTATAGGTGTGCTGGCGGCTTTGCTGGGTTTTTTGTTTTTTAACTGGCATCCGTCAAAAATGTACATGGGCGATTCGGGCAGTCAGTTTTTGGGTGCGCTGCTGGCATTTGCCGGCATTTTACTGGTATGGCCGCAGTATCGCCCCGAAGGCGTGAGCGGTTTTTACCTGCCGCAGTTTGTGCTGCCGGCGGTTATTTTTGCCCTTCCGTTTATTGATACCACCACCGTTTTTGTATATCGCATTGCCCGAAAACAATCGCCTTTTACCGGCGGACGCGACCACACCACCCACCACTTTGCTTATTGCGGCTTTACCGATGTGGCTGTGGCACGACTTGTTGCGTTGGTATCGGCAATATCGGTGGCGGTAACGGTGATGATGGTTAAGCGGTATCAGGAAAACCCGCACCTGTTTCCGGTTATTGCCGCCGCGTATTGGATTTTGTTGTTTGTAACCATACAGTATTTTTACCGCATCGGGAAAAGAAAACACGGTTAACCAACCGGATACGATAACAACCCTATTGTTTTTATCCATTTCAGCATGAACGATTACCTGCTTGTATTTGTAGGCGGCGGTTTAGGCAGCATGGCGCGTTTTGCCCTGTCCAGGTTTAATGCGCTGGGCAGTACCCCCCTGCCTGCAGGCACATTGGCGGCAAACATATTAAGCAGTTGTATTTTGGGACTGGTAGTAGGGTTGGTAAGTGCCCGCAGCCATATTTCGCCATCGGTAAGGGTGTTTTTTGCAGTAGGTTTTTGCGGCGGCTTCAGCACTTTTTCCACTTTCAGTTTCGAAACTTTTTATTTTCTTAAAACCGGGCAGCCGGGTTATGCCTTGCTAAATATATTGCTGAGCGTTTTGGGTTGCCTGGGTGGCGTTTATGCCGGTTTTACCCTTCAAAAATACACCTGACAATTATGCGCATTTTGCTTACCGGTTTCGGAAAGTTTGGAAATTTTGAACAAAACCCGACAGAAGCTATTGTAAACGGGTTTAATAATTGCTGTTCGGGGGTTTCGGTTTCGCGGTGTGTATTGGAGGTAAATTTTAACACTGTGCCGGTTGTTTATGCGCAAATATTGCAACAGGTACAACCGCAGCTTATTCTTAACCTTGGACTGGCTGCCGAAACACCGGCGCTGCAACTGGAAAAAGTAGCTCTTAATACCGGTTTTGATACCTACCGTGGTAAAACCCATTTTACCCTGCAACCCGGCGCCCCCGATGCTTACTTTAGTAACCTGCCGGTTGAACACATTGCCCGGTATTTATGCCAAAACGGCATTCCGGCATTGCGCTCCAACCATGCCGGACATTACCTGTGCAATATGTTGTACTTCCTGTCTTTACAATGGTGTGCGCAGCAAGGCAACTGCCACGCCCTTTTTGTACACCTGCCTTTTACTACGCAACTTGCAGCCCAAATTTGCCTGCAACAACACAAAGCATACCCCTCATTGCCGCAAACGGTGGCAGAACAAGCCATTGCACTTATAATTGACTGGTATTTGGAGTATGTACAACAGCCTGCTTAATAATGAACTCCGCCCCGTGCGCATGGTTGCGTTGGGGCAGTAGGGTTGCCCTGCGGCAGTTCTATGGAAAGTACAAAAGCCTGGGGTTTTGCGGTATTGGTTAGCCGGTACAATATTTCTTTATCGGGTTGGCGGTTAAATACGCCTAAACTATGGTATTTTCCGCCTGTTTCGGTCCATAGCTGGTATTGCTTGTCGGCGGGCGGGGCGGGCAGTGGGGTTGCGTCAAGATATACTGCTCCGGTACTGCTGTTCCAGAAAACGGTAGCATTGCCGGCGGTAAAACCCGGCAGCATTTGCAGGGGTATTGCGCGGTTTTGGGGGTGTTTTAAGGCTTTCAGGTTGGCAATGGCCAGGTCTAAATCGCGTTTCAGCAGGTCATAATCGCCGGCAACGGTCTGTTTATCGGTTTGGAGGCGGGCAAGGTTATTGCGGGTTTGATTAAGTTGGCGGTAAAAATACCAGTTTGCCAACAGGCTGATTGTCAGTAAAACTAACGTTATAACAGTGCTAAATTTATGAAGCATAGGAACAGCAGTTGTATGATAAAGCAATGCTTGTGCAGTAAAGAATTGCAGCAGCCCTTACATGCTAAACCAGGGTTAACCGGCTGCCAAATACAGTACAGATGCACTATTGCGTAGGAAACAAAAAAGGTACGCCGCAGGTTTGAACGCGTCTGCCAATGCCCTGAACGGGTTATGCTATATGCCCGTTTTTGGGGTAAATTCGGTTTTTTTAAGTGCCCGGGCATGGTAAAGGCATTTTGTGCTGTATTTAGCTTAAATTTGTGGCGTTTTTGCAGGCATTGCCCTACCCTAAAACAACCTCACGTTAATATGCTGAAACTATTAAGCAAAAGCCGGTACCTGGTTATTATTGCCGTGGCAGGCGGTTTTATAGCCGCTACGGCCCTTATGATTTACAATACCATAGAGGTAATTTCGGTGGTAGGGAAATTATTTGCCGTTTCGGCCGGCGAAGAAACCGGTAAAACGGGTAAAGCGCTGGTGGTGGCGCTTATTGAAGCCATTGATGTGTACCTGCTTGCCACCGTTTTTTACATTATTGCCCTGGGCTTGTTTGAATTGTTTGTTGATAACCGGCTTGACCTGCCCGACTGGCTGGAAATCAACAACCTGGATGACCTTAAAAAGAAACTCATTGGCGTATTGGTACTGGTATTGGGGGTGCTGTTTCTGGGGCAGGTGGCACAATGGGACGGCGAGCGCAACCTCATGGGTTTGGGAGTTGGCATTGCAGGGGTAATTACAGCACTTACTTTCTTTTTGCAGTACAACAAATCGAAAGATACCGAAGGGTAATGCACCTGATTGTTGCCCGCCGGTTTTAACACTCATGCCATTTGAAAAATATAAGCCAATTTTACACAGTTTACCGGCCTCCATACAACCGCTATGTTGTTTAAAGGCCGCCCGGCAAGTGGCGCATCTTGCAAAGGACACAATTTGTTCAACGTTTAAACTACTGTAATGGTTTATAGTCTATTAAGGCTGTACATAAAAGCCAAAACCCTACGATAAAGCTTTTCACATGCACAACGCAATGATGCGCACCACACTACTACTGTTGCTGCTTTTGTTTGTTCCCCGGTTTATATGGGCACAAACCACCACTGTTTTTGGAATTATTACCGATACCGAAACCAAAGAACCCGTTCCGTTTGCCACGGTTGTGTTTACCGGTACAGGAACCGGCACCACAACCAATTTCGATGGCAAATATACACTGTCTGCCACAGACATAAATGCCAAAAGCATTACCATTTCGCACCTGAGCTATAAATCAAAAACCATATCGGTAAAACAAGGCATTACGCAGGAATTAAACGTTGCCCTTAAAAACAACGAAGCCGAACTGAAAGAGGTAGTGATTAAAGGCAACAAAAAGGTAAAGAAAGATACGGCTGCGGTTGCCCTGTATAAAAGGGTAATTGATGCGAAAGACCAAAACAGCCCCTCAAAATACGATTATTACAGCTACGAGGAGTATAACAAAACCGAGTTTGACATATACAACCTGAAAGAGAAATTTGTAAAAAGGAAAATTTTCAAGCCCTTCAGGTTTGTATTTGACAATATGGATACTACCGAGCAAAAAGTGCCTTATCTGCCTGCCGTAATTAAAGAACGCATTAGCGAGGTGTACTACCGCAAAAGCCCCGGTAAACGCAAGGAAGTATTGAAGGCCGACCAGTTTTCGGGGTTTGAAAACGCCAACGCATCGGGGTTGGTAGATGGGGTAATTGAGGAAATGGATATTTACGGCGGCGCTATTCGCATTGGCGATAAGGCCTTCATTAGTCCGTTTGCCAAATTGGCGCCCGTTAGCTACAAATATTTTCTTACCGACAGCGCTTTTATTGACAACCAATGGTGTAAAAAACTGGAGTTTACCCCGCGCCGCAAACAAGACCTGTGTTTTACCGGCTATGCCTGGATTCATGATACCACCGCAGCCGTAAAATCGGTAAAACTGTACCTGCTGGAACAAACCAACCTTAACTACATTACCGATTTTATTATTGAGCAGGGTTTTGTGCAGGTTGACGGTAAATACTGGTTTAAAAACACCGAAGACATGAAGGTAAACCTGAACGTTACCCAAAGCCGCCGCAAAATAAGCATGCGTATGCACAGAACAGTAAGCCGGCGCGATATTACCATAAACCAGCCTATTGACGACCGCATTTTATCGGGCGACCCCCTGCAAATACAACCCGAAGCCTATAAACGACCTGCCGAATACTGGGATACTTCGCGCCATACCGAACTTACCCGCTCGCAAACCAGAGTGTACGAAATGGTTGACCGAATAAAGCAAACCAAAACCTACAAAGCCCTTATGTGGACAGCCAACGCGGGTTCTACCGGGTTTATGCGCTTTGGCGAAGTGGAAATGGGTAAAATTATGCAAATGTATAGCTACAACGGGCTGGAAGGCAACCGTTTCAGGCTGGCGCTGCGAAACAATCAAAAAAAATACCGCAACAAATTTTACCTCGAAGGGTATATGGCCTATGGCGATAAAGACAAACTGCTTAAATACGGCGGCAACTTCAGGTTGCATTTGCCCCGTACCAACAACAAATGGCACATGATGGGCTTGTCTTACGGCTATGACTGGTCTGACTTTAATTTCAGCGGCTCACATCTTACCCATGATAATCTGGTAATTTCTTTGTTGCGCAAAACCCCGCAAACCAACCTGTTTTTGGTACGACAAGCCAATGTTTTTTACGAAAAAGAATGGTTCCAGGGGTTTACCAACAAATTTTCCATAAACCACAAAACCATATACTCGTGGCCGGGTTCTAACTATGATATATCGCAGCAGCAGCCTGTTGAAGGAACCGATGACCATTTTGAAACCCTTGAACTTAGCTTTAACACCCAATGGGGTATAGGACAGCGCTTTTTTGTGAGCAATTTTGAAAGAACTGCCATAGCATTTGCCACCCCTGTGCTGGATGTTAATTATACCTTTGCCCCCAAAGGCGTATTGGGCAGCGATTATCAGTACCATACCCTTGGCTTAAACCTTACCCAAAGAATTACCACCGGCCTTGGCAGAACCGAGTACCGCATAAACGCCGGCAAAATATTTGGTCAAGTGCCCCACCCGCTGCTAAGGGTTCACAGTGGCAACTCTACTTTCCTCTACCGGAAATATGCCTACAACCTTATGAACGACCTGGAATTTGTTAACGACGAATGGGTTTCGGTATGGCTGAACCACAATTTTGAAGGGCTTTTCTTTAATGCCGTACCTCTGCTCAGAAAAATGAAACTTCGCAACATGGTGTTTGCCAAGGCTGTTGCCGGCCGCCTCAGCAATGATAACCAAGGGTATCTTGAAACCGCCGGCGGGTTAAAAGACCTGAATGGCATTTATGCCGAAGTAGGTACAGGTGTTGAAAATATTTTTAAAATGTTTAGGGTGTATTTTATGTGGCGCGTTACCCAAAGAGATCAGCCCGATATTACCAAGTTTGCCGTAAAATTCTATGTTTCTCCTTCTTTCTAACAGTAGAATATAAATACCTCATACCACAGCAACTCCGGCAGTGCAAGTACACGGCCGGGGTTGTTGCCTGTTCAGCCTTAGTGTATGCCTGCCGATATGCCTTTAACACCACCCGGACAAACCCATAATTCCGAAGAAGGATATATAAAGTACCGGTGCATTTTTACCCCCTCTGTTGCGCCCAAAGCCGCACAGGTTGCCCTTCTCAACCCCCTGCGCACCCAATTGCACCGGCTGGGGCTTATTGGCGTGTATAGCAACGGCATTGGCTACGGAAACATTAGCGCACGCCTTGAAACAAGTGCGCAGTTTATTATCAGCGGAACACAAACGGGGCATTTGCCCGAGTTGGAACCGCAACACTATTCTATAGTAAACCGGTACAGCATATACCAAAATACGGTGTATTGCAGCGGCTGCATAAAAGCCTCATCCGAAGCGCTTACCCATGCTGCCGTGTATGAACTGAACCCTGCCTTTGGCGTGGTTATTCATGTACACCATGCAGGCATGTGGCAACGCTGGTTAAATGTATTGCCTACTACCCAAACTGACATTCCATACGGAACGCCGCAAATGGCCAACGAAATAAAACGTTTGTATGCCGAAACCAATTTACCCGAAATACGTGTTTTAACCATGGCCGGCCATACCGACGGGCTGCTGGCCTTTGGCTATACAGGCAATGATGCCTTTACCGCACTTCTTAAATACTACAAAGAGCAGTAAGTATTACTGTATTCTGTTCATTTCGGGAAACAGTTGCAACAACCCCTCTTGCGAAGCAGGGCAAACGCCTCTTTCGGTAATTAATCCCGTTATCAATCTTGCCGGCGTTACATCAAACCCATAGTTGGCAGCCGGGCTGTTGGGGGGTGTAATTAACACGCGGTGGTATTGCCCGCTGTTGCTTATGCCGCCCACATATTTAACCTCATCGGAGTGGCGCTGTTCTATGATTATTTCTTTCAATCCGTCACTTATTTGCCAGTCTATAGTGCTGGAGGGCAGCGCCACATAAAAGGGTGTGTTATTGTCATGGGCGGCCAGTGCTTTCAGATAAGTGCCGGTTTTATTGGCAACATCGCCGGTGCGGGTAGTTCGGTCGGTTCCAACAATGCAAATATCAACCATGCCATGCTGGAGCAGATGTCCGCAGCAGTTATCTACCACTACGGTATGGGCAATGCCGTTTTGTGCCAGTTCCCAGGCGGTAAGGTTGGCACCCTGGTTTCGGGGGCGGGTTTCGCTAACCCATACATGCACGGGTATGCCTGCCCGGGCTGCGTGGTAAATGGGCGAGGTGGCGGTACCCCAGTCAACACAGGCTAACCAGCCTGCATTGCAATGAGTAAGTATGTTAAGCGGTCCGGTCGTTGCTTTCCGTGCATAGATAGCTTGCAAAAGTTGCAGTCCGTGTACCCCAATCAGGCGGCAGGTTTCCACATCTTCATTGGCAATTTCGAGGGCGCTGTTCAGCAGGGTATCGGCAATCAGCGGGTTGTTGTAAGCCAAACCGGTCAGGGTGTTCAATTGCCGTTCTACTGCCCAGCGCAGGTTTACCGCCGTTGGCCGGGTGGCAAGCAGGTTTTGGGCTACCTGCTGCAGGTATGCTTCGGGTTGTTGTGCGGGCAGTTGCAGGGCGGCCAGGTACATGCCAAAAGCAGCGGTGGCCCCAATAAGCGGCGCACCTCGTATCCACATGTCCTGTATAGCTGTGGCACAATCTTGCCATCGGGTAAGCGTTTTTATCTCCAGTTGGTGCGGTAAAAACCGTTGGTCAATAACCTGTATCTGTTGGCGGTTGTGCGGGTTAAGCCAAATGCTGCAATAGTGTTGGTTTTGTATTTTCATGTTGCTGTTTTACCTGTTGGGTAAACAAACAAGCCGGGCAAAAAGGTGAACAGGCAGTTTTTTTTATTGCCGGCAGGCGCTACATACCGTGCAGTGTTAAAATGCAGGGGTTTACAAAATTTTAAGGTTAAAATCAGTACTTTTGCAGCGCTAAATTAAACAAGGTTCAATATTTAAACTTTGCGGGGCAGGCAATGTCAAAAATTACAGACAACCCACCTGAAAACAGCGTTGTTTATTAATTTAGCACAACATTTCCCCAAATACCTATGAAGCCCATTTTTGCGTTTATTGCTGCGTGTTTTTTGTTTACCGGCGCTGCCCCCGATGCCGGCCAGCCCGAAAACAACCAAAACGGAACTCTGGAAGTTTGCGATTTAACCAATTCTACCTTTCAGGCAGGCGAAACGGCCACCTATAAAGTTTATTACAACTGGACTGCCGTGTGGATGAGCGCCGGAAAAGCCACTTTTAACGTAAAATCGGAAACGCTGAACAATAAATCCGTTTACCACATTATCAGTGAGGGCAAAACCCAACGCACTTTTGACTGGTTTTACAAAGTGCGCGACCGCTACGAAACCTATTTAGACCCCAGCACCATGAAACCGCTTAAATTTGTGCGCGATGTAAACGAGGGCGGCTTTACCATTAACCACTTATACGGTTTTGACCACACCAAAAAAGAAGCCCTTATTTATTACCACAAACGCAAGGGCAAATTGCAGGTACAAAACAAAACCGTTGCCATTTCGGATTGTACACAAGACCTGCTATCGGCCGTGTATGCTGCCCGGTGTATTGATTACAGCAAAATGAAAGTGGGCGATGTTTTTAACGTAGAACTCTTTTTAGACGGTGCCATTTACCCCGTTTATGCCCGATATTTGGGTAAGGAAGTAATTAAAACCGATTTCGGCAAATTCCGTTGTGTAAAATTTGCCCCCTCCTTGCTGGAAGGCGATGTTTTTAAAGGCGGCGAACACATGACCGTTTGGGTTACCGACGATGCCAACCGCCTGCCGCTTTACATTGAATCGCCTTTAACGGTAGGATACGTAAAAGTATATTTGTCTGATTACAGCGGGCTTCGCAACCCAATGAATGCCAAGGTAAATTAACCCCGACACTGCTATACACAACAACCCATATCACCTCTTGCAAAACAAGCCACGCCACGCTGTGCCATGCAACAATACCACCAACTGCTGCAAACCGTTTTAAACACAGGTACGGTAAAAACCGACCGCACCGGAACCGGAACCATGAGTATTTTTGGCTACCAAATGCGGTTTAACCTTAACGAGGGTTTTCCGCTGGTAACTACCAAAAAACTGCATCTCAAATCTATTATTTACGAATTGCTGTGGTTTTTGCGCGGCGATACCAATATTGAATACCTGAACCGGCACGGTGTGCGCATTTGGGACCCCTGGGCCGACGAAAACGGCAACCTGGGACATGTATATGGCTATCAGTGGCGCTCCTGGACAGGAGCAAACGGACAAACCATTGACCAAATAGCCAACCTCATACAACAAATAAAACAAAACCCCCACAGCCGCCGCCTTATTGTCAGCGCCTGGAACGTGGCAGATATTCCAAACATGGCGCTGCCGCCCTGCCATTGCCTGTTTCAGTTTTATGTAACAGAGGGTAAACTTTCCTGCCAGTTGTACCAGCGCAGTGCCGATATTTTTATTGGCGTGCCGTTTAACATTGCCTCCTATGCCCTGCTAACGCTTATGGTGGCGCATGTATGCGGGCTGCAACCCGGTGAATTTATTCATACCTTTGGCGATGCCCATATTTACCTTAACCATGTGGAACAGGTAAAACTGCAACTGAGCCGCACCCCGTACCCACTGCCGCAAATGCGCATTAACCCCAATGTACAGGATATTTTCGGGTTTCAATACCACGATTTTGAACTGGTTAACTACCAGGCGCATCCGCATATTAAAGCGCCGGTAGCTGTTTAAATACTCCTTTCTGCTATCTTTGCGCCCGGGCAGCAAAGCCCACGTTCACCAAACTTCTTTATACCTTGATAATTTCTCTCATAGCAGCCGCAACCGAAAACCGGGTAATAGGCAGAAACGGCGGCTTGCCCTGGCATTTACCCAATGATATGCAGTATTTTAAACAAACAACCCTGCATCACCATATCATTATGGGGCGCAAAACATACAGCGAAGTAGCGGTAAACAAGCCGCTGCCCCGGCGCACCAATATTGTGATAACCCGAAGCACCAACGCCCATTTTCCGGGTTGCCTTACCGCCAACACCCTTGCAGAAGCCCTGCAAATTGCACATAACAATGGTGAAACCGAGGCTTTTGTAATTGGCGGCGAACAAATTTACCGCCTCGCCCTGCCTTATGCACACCGCATTTACCTTACCCAAATACATGCTACACTGGAAGGCGATGCCTTTTTTCCTCAATTCAGCCTCAATGAATGGCATTTGTTAAGCAGCCAAACCCATCAGCCCGATGAAAAACATGTCTATGCCTATACCTTTACCGTGTGGGAACGACTGCAAAAACCGCAAAAATTAATTGACCCCAAGGAATAATTAACCAAAATTAGAAGTCTTAAAGCTATATTTGCAAAAGTGTTAAAAAATCTTTACTTTTATCCGCATTATTTAGCATAAAACCATCTTTACAATGAAAAACAGCTTATCCGTTTATCTGGCAACGGTCGCCCTGTTATGCGCCGTATTACAACCTGCTTTTGCTCAGGAAAAACAACAAAAAGAAAAAATGCAGCAAGTGGCAGCCAACGAAACCGCACAAATGCAGGAAAAACTCTTTTTAACCGAAGCGCAAACCAAACAGGTAATGGCCATTAACCTGAAATATAATCTTGAAACAGAAAAACTGGTAAAAGCAGGTATTACCCCCGATTTGCCCGCCCAAAAACAAGCCCTCGATGCCAAAAGAGAAGCCGACCTGAACAAAGTGTTAGACCCGCAACAGGCGCAGCTAAACCAACACATGACCAAAAATGAAGAACAGGCTGCCAAAGCGTTTTATGCCAATTTTGCAAAAGAACAACTAAGCGGCAACAGCGGATTTACCACTGCCGTAACCGCATACGCCCAACAAAATGTATTACCAACCCTTACCGCCCTGCGCACCGATTTTGATTTGCAACTTGATGATAATGACCGGAACAGCCTCGTCAAATATCGCGCCGAAGTAGCCAAAGTGGTTGAAGAAATACTCAATACGCAGCAGGAAATGAGCGCCGATGGCGAGAGCAACACCCTGAAAATGAAAATGGTAATCATGCGCCTTGCCCGAAACAACAAAGAAACAGCAGCCGCTTTGCGGCAAATGGAGCAAAAATATGGGGAGCAAATTGACGGCTATATGATAAAAATGATGCCCGAACGCCAGCGTTGGGAAGCCGATTTGAAAAATATTGCCGAAACTTTCCTTACCAAATCAGAAGGGCAGCAACTGCAAAAACTGCGCCTGCAGACAGAAGCCTACGGGTTGGAGTACCTAAGTTCCCGCATCGGGTTTTTATTGTTCGACCCCACCAACACCGATACTTACCTCAAAGTACTCAACCGGCAAGATGTGTCGTATGTATATCCCAACCCATCAAACGGCAACAACACGGTAAACATGAAAATTCAAAAAGAAACGCAGGTGCGCATTAACCTCATTTCCGATACGGGCGCCTTTATAAAAATGGTGTATAACCAACCCCATACCCCCGGCGCTTACGATGTGGCCTTAGATGTTTCGGATTTGCAGAACGGACAATATTACTACGCCGTTTATTACGGCACACAGGTACAAACCATCAGGTTTACCGTAGAAAAATAAACCCGATGCAAGCCCGCTTGATTTTTGAAGACGGACTTACTTTTTACGGAACCGCTTTTACTCAAACCCAAAATACCGTTTTTGCCGAACTGGTGTTTAACACCGCCATGACCGGATACGAAGAAATTATTACCGACCCCTCTTACCGGGGGCAAATGGTGGTAATGACCTACCCCATGGCCGGAAACTATGGTTTTAATGCCTCCCATACCGAAAGCAATGCTGCCTGTATTGAGGCATTGGTAGTAAAAACTTATGTAGATATGCCCTCTGTTGCTACCGGGCAAACGCTTAAAAACTACTTAGACCAACACCAAATTATGGGCGTTGAAAACATGGATACGCGCGCTATTGTGCAATATTTGCGCAATTTTGGCGCTAAAAGGGCCGTGCTTACCGCCCAAAATACGCCCCCAAACCGGCTTATTGAAACCTTAAAACAGTGGTCAATGCCGGTAAACTTGGCAGAAACTGCCGGCAATACCCAACCACGGGTGTTTGCCGCAAACAGCCAACCCGCGCATTACAGGATTGCCATAATTGACACCGGCGCTAAATTGAACATTATTAACATGTTGCAACAGCAGGGCTGCAACTGTACGCTTTTACCACCCAATATCCCTGCCGCCGCTGTTTTAAGCGGTAATTTTAACGGCATATTGCTTGCCAACGGCCCCGGCGATCCGCACCAACTACCCCAACTGGTGCAAACCATACGGCAATTGTTGGGTAAAATACCTGTATTTGGCATTTGCCTGGGGCATCAGTTGCTGGGGTTGGCCCTGGGACTGGAGGTGGTAAAACTCAAATTTGGGCATCATGGCGCAAACCACCCTGTAAAAAACCTGCTTACCGGCAAGGTAGAAATTACCTCGCATAACCATAACTATGCCATAACCCTGCAAAGTGTGCAACAATGTCCGCAGGTGCAACTTACCCACCTGAACCTGTTAGACCAAACCGTGGCAGGCATAAAACACCGCACTATGCCGGCTTTTTCGGTTCAATACCACCCCGAAGCAGCACCCGGCCCTGCCGATTCGCATTACCTGTTTGCCGAGTTTGTAAATCTGATGAATGAGTGGCGTAACAGCCAATTGGGTGTAACCTAAATTTGATGTAAATTATTACGGCTCTTTAGAGCAAGTAACTTTGTTATAAAAACAGCTGTTGCGTAAAATTTAAGCGTGCAAAGCAAAATACGGTTGAAGGCATTATTTTTATGAACAAAAATTATTACATAGTTTTTTTCCTCCTGTTAGGTGCCGTGTTTTACCTGCCTTTTCTTGGCCGGGTGCCGCTTTTTGACTGGGACGAAATTAACTTTGCCGAATCGGCCCGCGAAATGTTGGTTTCGGGCAATTATACGCAGGTACAAATTAACTACCACCCGTTTTGGGAAAAACCACCCCTGTTTTTCTGGCTGCAGGCGGTTTCCATGCACTTGTTTGGGGTAAATGAGTTTGCAGCGCGGTTTCCGAACGCCGTT
This sequence comes from Sphingobacteriales bacterium TSM_CSM, assembly GCA_002212725.1. Taxonomy (GTDB): domain Bacteria; phylum Bacteroidota; class Bacteroidia; order Chitinophagales; family UBA2359; genus UBA2359. Next base: position 16,878 of record MTCR01000120.1, read on the forward strand.
TTTGGCATAGTTACCCTGTTAACACTGTTTGTTGCAGGGCGGCGCTGGCACGGAACCCAATTCGGGTTTTGGTGGGCGCTGGCGTATTGGGGCAGCTTTTTACCCCACTTCTACTTTAAATCGGGCATTATTGACCCTGTTTTCAATTACTTCATATTTCTTGGTATTATTTTTCTTGCAGAGGCGCTGCATATTCAACCGGGCAGGAGTAAACAGCGCGGCATTATTTTGGCAGGTAGTTGTGCCGGGTTGGCAGTACTCACCAAAGGTCCGGTGGGCTTTTTGCTCATTGCCCTCACAACGGTATGTGTTGCAGCGGTTTTGTGGTGGCAATACCGCAACAACCGGCAGCAATTGCAGGCAGTTTTTCCCGAAACTGTCCGCATCGGGTTGTTTTTAAAGGCTTGCCTGCTGTTTCTACTGCCCATGTTGTTCGTCGCTTCGTTTTGGTTTATTCCCGAACTGCTGCAAAACGGCCCCGATGTGTTGGTAAAATTCATAAAATACCAGATACGCCTGTTTGCCACCCCCGATGCCGGACACCGGCAGCCGTTTTTCTACCACTGGGTAGTGGTATTGCTGGGGTGTTTTCCTATGTCGGTGGCGGCGCTGCCGGCGTTTTTGCACAACAACAACAGCAAGGAAAGCACAGGGCAGCGCCTGTTGCAACTGTGGATGATTTGCCTGTTTATGGTAGTGCTGGTAGTGTTTACCATAGTAAAAACCAAAATTGTTCATTACTCCTCGCTGGCATACCTGCCGTTGTCGTATCTGGCGGCGCGGTATATTTACCGCACGGTTTCGCAAAGCGGTACAGGCGGCACCCAAGCAACCGAAAGCGTTGTTGCACCGCTTCCGGCCGGCCCTGCCCTGCCCGTACACAGGTATGTACGCACTGTCCTGCTGTTGGCGGGCACGGTTTTTGGGTTGGTGCTGGCGTTGGTGCCCCTTGCGGGCAAGTACAAAACGGTAATTGCCCCTCTGCTGAAAGACCCCTTTGCCCGCGGCTGCCTGGAGGTGCCTGTTGCCTGGACCGGATGGGAGTGTTTGCCCGGCTTGTTGTACCTGCTGCTGGTTTGGGCGGTGGTTGTTACCCGGCTTAAAACCAATGCTGCTGCCGGCTGGGGCAGTTTGTTTGCCGGTACAGCCGTGGTTATTCTGGCTTTTACCCCCTGGATAGCCCCCAAAATTGAGCAACACTCGCAAGGCACGGTTATTAACTTTTATAAATCCATGCAGGGTAAACCGGTTTATGTAGAACCCATTGGCTTTAAAAGCTATGCCCACTATTTTTACTTTAACCTGCCGCCGGGGCATTGTCCGCCACAATACAGCGATAAATGGCTGCTGGAAGGTAATATTGATAAACCCGCCTACCTCATTACCAAAATAACCAAAACCAACCTGGTTAGCCAATACCCCGATGTGCAACTGCTTAACACAACAGGAGGGTTTGCTTTTTTTGTGCGGCAGCCGCCGGAAAAAGGGCAGCATTAACCACCGTTTTGTACATCTTTTTCAAAAAAAATGTACAAACTTGACCATACTCAAGGGCAACATAAAACTATTGTACTTAATTTAGGTTGTACCTTTGTTGGGGATGTTCTTCACTAAATTCCTTTCATTTTACCGCAAAGTTTTGCGCAAAGTTCCGCAAAGTTTTTTTGCTCTTTGGTCAATGCTCCAAATGAGCAAGGAACAGGAGAAAATGCCGGAATTTAAAGATAGCACCTAAATAATTACAAACTATTCAATTATGAGTTGACTTTGGCTACCAAACTACCCCGCAACACATAAAGAACCGAAAAATGCTGTTGTTTTTGTTTCTGCCAAAGTTTTACCCCTTGCCCATAGCGCCCTTTGCGAAATGCTTTGCAAACCTTGCGTTTAAATTTTTACCGAAAAGTGCGCAAATGCTTGTCTGATGCATTAACCCAAGGCAAAGCCTGAGTTTTTTCAAAAATAACAATACAGGCAACTATTAACAGGTAATTACCGTTATTATTGCAAATAAGACGCTGTTTGTTTCATTTGCAAAATAGGTGCGGTATGTAAAAAAGGCTACAACATAGTTTTTACAAAATAATGTAACCTTTAAACCTGAGCTTATTATGCCAACCCGTTTCTTTTCTGTTATTGTTTTTTTGCGGCAACTGCTGCCTGTAGTAGCGGCTGTCTTGTTTACCATTCAGGCGCAGGCGCAGTATTTCGGGCAAAACAAACCCCGATACCGCGTACAGGATTTTTCTGTCTATCAAACCCCACATTTCAGCATTTACCATTACATACCCAATGACACGCTGTTGCAGGCGCTGGCACAACAGGCAGAACATTGGTACGCCCTGCACCAGCAGGTATTTAAAGATACCTTTGCCCGCAAAAACCCCATTATTTTCTACAACAACCACGCCGATTTTCAGCAAACTACCGCCATTATGGGGCAAATTGACGTAGGAACCGGCGGTGTTACCGAGGGCATGAAAAACCGCGTAGTGCTGCCGTTAACCGAATCTGTTGCCCAAACCAACCACGTTTTGGGGCATGAGCTGGTACACGCTTTTCAATACCATCTGCTCATAAACGGCGATTCTACCTCGCTGCAATCTATACAAAACCTGCCTTTGTGGATGGTAGAAGGACTGGCAGAATACCTTTCCTTAGGCCGAACCGACCCGCATACCGCCATGTGGATGCGCGATGCCGTGTTAAACAACGATATACCCACTTTAACCGACCTTACCGTAAACCCGCGCTATTTTCCGTACCGCTACGGGCAGGCGTTTTGGGCTTTTGTAACCGGCCTCTACGGCGACACCATTATTGAACCGCTCTTTACCCAAACCGCCCGCCTGGGGCTAAACGAAGCATTGAAAAAACTGCTGAAAGCAGATGAGAAAACGCTTTCGGGCATGTGGAAAACGGCGCTCCAAAAGTATTATACCGAATTACCCGGTTATTCGGATAAAGAACGAATTATTGGAAAAAAAATAATTTCCGATGAAAATGCCGGACGCATGAACCTCTCGCCGGCCATTAGCCCCGATGGAAAATACGTGGTCTTCCTGTCTGAAAAAAACCTGTTTACCTTAGACCTGTTTTTGGCCGATGCCAAAACGGGCAAAATCATGCGCAAACTGGCCGGAACCCTTAAAGACAGCCATTTTGATGCCATCAATGCTTTTGAATCTTCGGGTGCATGGTCGCCCGACAGCCGCCGCTTTGCCTTTGTGGTATTTAGCAATGGCATAAACAAAGTGGTAATAAAAGACGTTGCCAAAGGTAAAACCATTACCGAAACAGCTATACCCGGCGTGGCGGCTTTCAGCAATCTGGCCTGGTCGCCCGATGGCAAAGAGTTGGCCTTTACCGGACTGGTAAACGGGCAAAGCGATTTGTACCTGTATCAACTCAAAACCAAAAAGGTTACCCGCCTTACCAACGACCCCTGCTCCGACATACAGCCCAATTGGTCGCCCGATGGCACCCGGCTGGTTTTTGCCACCGACCGCCTGCAGTACCAACAAGGCAACCGCGTAAACCCCGCGTTTAATATTGCGGTGTACTATCTTGCATCGGGTAAAATTGAGGTGCTGCCCCTGTTTACCGGCGCCAATAACCTGAACCCCGTTTATTCCGACAACAACCGTATTTTATTCCTGTCAGACCACGATGGTTACCGCAACCTGTACGGTTATAACCCAACCACCCAAAAACTGTTGCAGCATACCCGTTTTATTACCGGTATCAGCGGCATAACACCTTTTTCGCCTGCTATAAGCGTGGCTGCCAATACGGGCGAACTGGTATTTTCGCACTATAATAAACAACAATACCGGCTTTACCGCACTACCCCCGGTGAACTCTTGCAGGAACCTGTGTTGCCCGATGTTTTAAATGCCGATGCCGCACAACTGCCACCCCTTACAACCAACACACCCGATGTGGTAAACCCCGGTTTAGCAGCCTTGCATGCACAGCCCCTGCTGCCTGCCGACTCGTTTTCCATTACCACCTACAAGCCAAAGTTTCAGTTGGATTATATTAGTGGCGGCGCAGGTGTGGGGCTGGTAGGCAACAATTTTGGCGGCATGAACGGCGTTGCCGGAGGCATAAACATGCTGTTTTCCGATATGCTTGGCAACCACTTGTTGTTGGGCGGTTTGTCGCTCAATGGCTCCTGGCAGGATTTTGGCGGGCAGTTTGCCTACCTCAACCAAAAACGGCGTATTAACTGGGGTGCCGCTGTATCGCATGTGCCATATAGTGCCGGTTCGCTGTCATACGGCGGTGTTGATACGCTTACCACCACCCAAGGCACCAAACTGCCGGTTGATAAATACTATTTTGATATTTTCCGAACTTTTGAAAGCCGCGCCGATGCTTTTGCCTACCTGCCTGTTTCGCAGGTAAACCGTGTAGAGGCCGGCGCCGCCTTTGTGCGCTACAGCAACATGCTGGAACGGTACACCACCTACTACTATTACGGCCAGGCCGTTGCCGAAGAGCGCACCAAACTGCCCGCGCCCGAAGGCTTTACCGTAGTACAAATGAATACGGCATTTGTAGGCGATAACTCATTTTTCGGAGTAGCATCGCCGTTGCAGGGCTACCGGTATCGCATCGGGTTAGAGCAGTACCTGGGAGGATTAAACTTCCAGACCGTGCTGGCAGATTTCAGGCGGTATTTTTGGGTAAAACCGGTCAGTTTTGCTTTCAGGGCGTTGCATTATGCGCGCTACGGGCGCAATGCCAACCAACTTACCCCCTTGTTTATAGGCAACCCTATGTTTGTGCGCGGTTACAGTCTTAATTCACTTCGGGAAGAGGACATTTACAACCAGAACAATATTTCCATCAATCAGGTAGTAGGCTCCAAAATGCTGGTGGGCAACATAGAAATAAGGCTGCCGTTAAGCGGGCCGGAGCGCTTGTCGCTCATTCCATCGCGGTTTTTCTGGACCGAATTGGCCGTATTTGCCGATGGCGGAACGGCATTTTACAACCTTGCCGATTTTTCTGCCACCGATACCGATGTGCCGGTGCCAACCAAACCCCTGCCCGTTTTCAGTACAGGCGTGTCGTTGCGCATTAACCTGTTTGGCGCTTTGGTACTGGAACCCTACTACGCCATACCCATACAAAAGGAAACCAAAGGCATATTTGGTTTTAACATTATACCGGGTTGGTAATAAAACAAGGCAGGCTACCGGTTATTGTTCCATATTTGCCAGGCACGCTCGGCTTGCAGGTGCAGCATTTGCAAACCGTTTTGGATAATTGCACCCTGCCGGGCGGCTTTTTCCAGAAACAGGGTTTGTTCGGGGTTATAAACCAAATCGTAAAAAAGGTGCTGCTTGCCGGCGAATTGGTATGGCAGGGGTGGAAACAGATGGATGTTGGGATACATACCAAGCGGCGTGGTATTAACCACCACCGTACAGGTTTGCAGCAGTTTTTGGTCTATTTGCCCGTAATGCAACTGACCCGGTGCGGGGTTGCGCGATACTTGCCAATAAGGAATTTGGAGTTTACCCAACACAAAAACAACAGCTTTGGCAGCGCCACCTGTACCCAGCACCAAGGCGCGCCGGTGGTAGGGTTGCAACAATGGCACAAGCGTTTGTTCAAAGCCATACACATCGGTATTATAGCCCTTAGTGCGGCCGTGGGGTAAAAAGGCAATGGTGTTTACCGCGCCAATTTGCCGCGCTTCCTCATCTAATTCGGAAAGGTATGGAATTACCGCTTCTTTGTATGGAATGGTTACATTAAGCCCCTTCAAATGCGGGTTTTGAGCACAAAGGGTGGTAAACTCCTGTATATTTGCCAGCGGAAACAACTCGTAACGGGCATTGACAATGCCCTGTACGGTAAATTTTTGGGTAAAATACAGCTTTGAAAACGAATGGCTGAGCGGAAAACCTATTAACCCGAATAACTGCATGAGGTAAATTGCTATAGCTATGAACCGTATGATTGAGTAAAATAAATGGACTGTGTATTGGCAAGTGGTTAGGCATTAGCACCGGAGTTTCCGAAACCATAAAAACAGGTACTTCTTTAGGTCGTACCTTTGTTGGTAATGTTCTTCACTAAATTCCTTTCATTTTACCGCAAAGAACGCAAAGTCCCGCAAAGTTTTTTGCTCTTTATGGTCAATGCTTCCAATCAGCAAGGAACATGAGAAAATGCCGGAATTTAAAGATAGATAGTACCTGAACAGTTACAAAAATAGTAAAAAACGCAAATGCTTCAACTAAACATTTTTGCCGTTATTTTTTTCTTTATCAGTCATATTTCATCACATAGGTAATACTTTTTCTCCCACTTTCATACTTTTTTTATTTTTGAAGTGCCGGATATCCACCAAAAACTTCATTTATTAAACCTGACCATGACCATATAGGGTTAAAAGGGGTTTGCATTGCTTTTTGGCAGCTAATTGTTTCCGAAAGGTTAATTCATTTGCAATACACTTACCTGCCCCTGCCCGCTGCCGGGGTTCCATTGTACGGCAATTTCATTGGTTCCCTGTCCGCTTACAATGGTTCCGCCGGTTACCGACCAAAAGTACTGTGCGCCTGCACTTGCGGGTACCGAGTAAACGGTGGTATTTCCGCCGCAAGCTATACCCGAACCGCTTACCACCGTGGGCGTAGTACACCTGAAGCCGGTAAAAATAATAACGTATTGGTTGTTATTGGTTTTTACCACAGCCGGGTCGCCGCCTTTCAGGTTGGTGTTGGTATAGTTGCTCCAGGTATTGCCGCCGTTGGTGGTGGCTGTAAACCACAAAGGGTTGCCGGTTCCGTAAAAGCGCAGTTCATCGGGCAGGCTAAGCAGGTTTCCGGTCCAGTTGTGCTGGGCATCGGAGGGTATATCGGCAAGTTGTGTAAAATTCAATCCGTCTTCAGCTATGGCACGGTGTGCGCCGTCTTGCGGGGCGCCGGCCGGGGTTGTGTAATACCAGGTTCCGTTGTGCAACACAGCAGCAGGGTCAATGGTAGCCTGATTGGGATATTGAAACCGTATGCCGGGTTCAAACTGATAGGTAAATCCGCCGTCGGCAGATATGGCCGAGTAGGTGTGAACGCTGCTGTTCAGCGGTTGGTTGCCGTTTTCGCTGGAGGAGAAATACATGCGGATATTGCCGGTTTCGGTAAGCGCCAGGGTGGGGTCAAACGGGCGCTGATAACCTTCGGGTAAATCGGGAAAGGAGGCGGGCACGGGGGCTGTCCAGGTATTTCCGTTATCGTCTGAGGTGCAAACGGCTACTTTATCCCAATAAGCCGAACCTATGGGCGCCGGAAACCACTGAAAAGCGGCAATAAGTTGGCCGTTGTTCTTTTTTATTACCGATGCCACGCCTGCCGAGTCAATAAATATGCGGCAGTTATTAAATGTGGTGCCATCGGGGCTGTTGCAAATAACCAAATCGGCATTCCAGGGGCCATTTCCGCCGCCGCCGGTTACATTCAGCACAAAGGCATTGCCGGTTATGCCGTTGTAGGTGGCGGTTATTTGGGTAGTTCCTGCGGCAAGGGCTTTTACCCCGCCATTGGGCAACAGGGTTGCCACTGCCGGGTTGCTTATTTGCCAGGATACAAAACCGGTAACATTGCGGATGGTTCCATCGGAATAGTTGGCTTGTACCGATAAATAAACACTGTCGTTTACCGCAGCCGAACCGCCAAAATTAACCGGCATAAGGTTTAAGCCCGTTATGGTGGTTGAGCAGCCGGGCACCGGAATGTAGGTTTCGTACACCATAATAAACGGGCCGTTTTGGGCATGTACCACGGTGGGCGTGGCCACCCGCCCGCTTTCTACGGCAGAAGGTGTGGTTAGCTGCAACCGCAGGCCGCTTTCCAACGCCCAGGTGTTGCCCGCATTGTTGCTGTGCAAAGAAACAATGGCATCGCCGGTTACGCCGGCATTGCCAAAGGCATACATTTTGTAAATGCCGCCGCCAATATTGGTAATATCTGCCACTATGTAGCAATCGGGCGGAATATTGGAAACTGCCGAACAAAACGCAACAGAATTGGTAAATACGGGGTTCCCGGTAGTTGAAGTGGCTTTCAGCGAGTTGTTGAGGGTTAAATTGCCGGCATACAACTGCCAGTTATCATTGGCAAAGCGATAATTTTCGGGGTCATACAGGCTTTGCCCGCTTACCGAAAAAGCAGGCCCTATGTATTGAAAGGTAAAACCGCCGTTGGTAGAGTGCAGGGCGTGTACCTGTTGCAGGGTTCCTGTTTCCATTATGGCCAGCATTACAATACTGCTGTCGGGCAAAAGTTCCATATTGGGGTCAACGGGCAAACTGCTGCCGGCAGGTAAGCCGGTAAAAGCTACATTTTTATAAGCCCAGGTAAGCCCGTTATTGTGTAAAAGCTACATTTTTATAAGCCCAGGTAAGCCCGTTATTGTCTGAAACGGCAACTTTTATGTTGTTAATATTTTGGGCAGCGCCACCGGTTATCTGGCAGCCGGCCATATAGTACACCAAAATGCGTCCGGTTGGCAGTACTACGGCATCGGGCACACTGGCCTGGTCGCTCAGTACTGTGTTGGTTTTGTTCCAATCCATGGCGTTGGGCGACGTAGCCAACAACAAGCGCCGGTTGCCAATACCACCGGTTGCCTGGCAAACGCAGGGGGCAAAATCGGAGGGCAGGGTTTGCGCCGTTACAAGTAGCAGGTTGCAAACAAATATGCAGCAAGCAGAAATAAGCAGAAAACATGTTTTTTTCATGGCAGTTGATGGTTGAAGAATGGCAAAAAACAGTTTGAATACTTAGCCTATTGTATGCGGTTTAGTTACCGTTGCCGCATTGTTGTTGGCAATCTTGCAAAGTGTTAAAAGGAACAACGCCGCCGCAACCACCCCAAATAAACTCTTTGCACGAGTTGTCTTTTTTACTGTAGTAATACTTGGGTATTGCTGCTTTACAAGGTCCGGTTTGGGGTTCAAGACTACAGGGGTTGGGCGCTGACCCTTGGTTTGGCTTGCATTGCATACAAAGTGTAGCCAACAAAAAGGCAGCAGTTAAAATAAGAAATGCGATTTTTTTCATGGTATTTTGTTAACATTACAGTAATATTCATGTACCAAGGGCGGCCGTGATGACATTTACACATTACAATGTAAAACAGGAGGCAGGGAGTGGGTTTCTGTTAACCCTATCTGTAACTATTTAAGTACTATCTGTAAATCCCGGCATTTTCTCTTGTTCCTTGCTCATTTGGAGCATTGACCAAAGAGCAAAAAAACTTGACGGAACTTTGCGCAAAACTTTGCGTTCTTTGCAGTAAAGTGAACCGAATTTAGTGAAGAACATCGCCAACAAAGTACACCTGAATAAGTACCCCCTTTTTTAACCCGAAATTGGAGGCGGCACACAACAGCCCTGCCCTACTCCTGCTTGTTGCTATTGGCATTGGTCACAACCAAAGCACGCTCTTCTTCGGCTTCTTGCTGCTGCAACTGCCGCGCCACCCGTGCCGAAACCAAAACGCTGAATTCATACAAAAAGTAAACCGGTATGGTAACCAATACCTGCGAAAACACATCGGGCGGGGTAATAATAGCGGCCACAAATAAAATGATAACAAACGCATGCCGGCGGTACTGCCGCATATCATCGGGGGTAATTAACCCCATTTTGCTAAGGAAAAATACCAGCAATGGCAATTCAAACATAATGCCCGATGCCAGCACTATGGAAACCAGCGTATCAACATAAGAAGAAAAGGCAATATAATTACCAACCGAACTGCTCACCGAATAAGCCACCAAAAAATTAACCGAAAACGGGGTAATAATGAAATAGCCAAATAAAATACCTACTAAAAACAACACCGAACTAACGGCTACCACGCCGCGCATGGCTTTTACCTCACTTTCATACAAACCCGGGCGCACAAAACGCCATATTTCCCAAAACAGGTAAGGAAATGCCACAACCAACCCCGCAATGAACGAAATTTTGATATGCGCCACAAACTGCCCCGACATTTCGAGGTTTACCACGTCAAACTTTGGCGGTTTTATACACAACGAACCGCCCAAATGCAGCCACTCCGATAACCTGCAAAACAGCCGGTAGGTTAAAAAATTATCGCTTTTAGGCCCAAAAATAACCGTATCAAACAAAACGCCCGGTAAAATAAAGGCTGCCACGCTAATAATGCAAATGGCAACAATTACCCGCACAAGGTGCCAGCGCAATTCTTCCAGGTGTTCAATAAAGGTAAGGTCGTCTTTACTTTTGGGCGGCGCCATAATTGTTTAATTAAAAATGCAGGTTCACTTTTACATCAGCGTGCAAATATCGGTAAAATAATACACTACAAACGCTTTTTGTTTATTACCGCATAAATTTAACACAAGCCGGCAAAGGTGTTATGGGTTTTGCGTTACCACTGCCTGTTTTAGCTTGCAGGGTACAAACATTTATAAAATGGCGGGCTACACCGGTTTGGCAATGAACCACCTGCAATATGGCAGTTCAACATAATTACAATTTGACCGGTATGGGTAAACAGTTGCAATCTGAATAAATATCTTGAGTTGATTTTTGCAAAAAACCTTCACAAGATGTCAGTTTAAAAGCGCCAATAATTTTAATTGCAGTAAATTTTACCAAAAATCTAAAAATATTTCTGCGCAGGTATTGTTTTTTAAAAAAAATTGATTTAGCTTTGTAAAGTTCCTTTATTCTTAATCCCCAAAAAATGAACAACCCTATGAAAACACAAAAATTCTACTTAAATTCCTGCCCCCCCCCCCGCAATGTTTTGTGCGTTCCGTAAAATTCATTCTGTTTAAACAGAAACTAATTTGGCTCAACTCAATTATATTCTTGCCTATGATTTTTTCTGTGTATATGCGTGCGCAAACTGTTTCTCTACAACAATCTCCTGCCAGTAGTGCTCAGTTTCTGATTAATTTTGAGTTGCCGCAATATCAATCCGGATCCGGTGTAACGCCAATTGCCGACGATGGCTGCGAATTAACTGTTTATGTAGTTTTCCGTTTTTATGATATTAACGATGTGTTGTTAGAAGAAATAGAAAAAACAATAGAAGTGTATTCTAACGAAGGTAATCTGCCTTTCTTTTCTACTAAAGACTTTATGTATAATTATTCCATAAAAACCTGTAATATTAATACCCATTATGCCAACATTTACATTTATGCCTGCGGCGATGAAAATTGCTTTTTGGGTACTGTTCTTGTATCGCTAAACGCAGCCCTTAACGGCTCTCCCATAGCCGGCGAAATTAGCTCATCGGCAATGTATAATACAAGTTGCGATTTGAGCGATTACTTAATTGCGCCCGACCCTTCTTACTATGTTATTTCAATTGAACAAATACCCGTTACACCCGCCACAATTCCACTAAATGCCGACATATACAAGGGTCTTGGCATCTGCTCCAACCCAATGGTTCAGCAGATATATGCAGTACCAAGTGGCGGTTGCCCCCCTTATGAAGTAACATGGTATAACAATTTGGGGCAGCAAATAACCCCTTTTGCGCCTTTAAATTACTTTGCTTCCTATTCATTTGCGTCTTTTATCATGCCGGCATCTATACCGGAAATGATTGCCGCAACCCCCGGAAACTACACCGTAGTTATTACCGATTGGTTGGGCGCAACAGTGAGTATTCCTTATACATTAACAGCGCAGGCAATGACAAGTGATTTATATTACTTTCCGGGTCAGATATATGTAGCTCCAACCGCCACCACACCTTGCTATGTACAATTGGGGATTGGCAATGTATATGCAAGCTACCTGCCAACTTATTTGTGGAACAATGGCAGTTCAACTTATAATGTTCAAGTGAATACGACAGGCAGCTATGCAGTTACAGTAACCTATGCCAATGGGTGTACTGCCGAAACAAATGCTTATACTGTAGATGAAGAAGATTTTTTTATTCCCAATGTTATTGCCGATGGAAATGGTGAATACAGAATTACAGCAGGAACTACCGAGGTTTGGAATAGCAATAAAACGGTTAATGCTACGGTAGTTATTGAAAGTGGCGCAACTATGACTATTGATAATGCCAATATTGACTTTTTGGGTTTAAGTAATGCAATTCATGTACTCAATGGAGGTATTTTAAGAATTAACCATGCTACCCTCGAAACCGCAGATTGTAATCTTTATTGGCAGGGAATAAGAGTTGACGGAAACTGGAATATAGACCACCCATCCGACTATTACACAAACGGAAGCCTCAATCATGGTACGGTAATTATTGGAAACGGTACCCAAATAGCTAATGCATGGGTAGGTGTACATGCTTATGACATGGCAGATGTTGTGGGTACAAACATGGGTGGAGGTATTGTACATATTGATGGAGGCACTAATTGGGTTAGCTTTACCGATAATGCAACCGATGTGCAATTAGACCGGTTTTATGGGTTGCAACACGGCATTATTAAAAAATGCGTTTTCAATAAAACCAATACAACTTATTTTGCCGCCTATTCGGGTAGCAACAACGAACATCTAGTATTAAACAGGTGTGGCAATGTTTTTATCTATGATAATCAGTTCCAAAATTTAAGTACGCAACATCTTACCCGTATTAAGGCAGTAAATACAAACGTTACCATAGGCATAGATGAAAGCGGCAACACAAAACCCAATAAATTTACTAATTTTTCAAACGGACAGCAAACCAAAGGTATTGACATTTACAATACCCTCACAGCAGCATCAGTAACAAATGTCATCGGAAATGAATTTAACAACATTCAAAAATGTATCACCTTAAATAATGTTCCTTTTCCTGTTATAAATGCAAACATTTTTAACTTACCTGCCGGAAGCAGTTCTCCCAATGATGTGTATGGTATCTATGCCCTCAAATCTTTTGGGTTTGAATTTGCAGACAACATATTTACTACCGAAGCTATTAATGACTATACCAGAGCAATGGTCGTCAATAAATCTTTCTTTTCGCCTTTGGCAATAGCCACAGTACAAAGGAACCAATTTACAGGCGCTTTTACAGATGCTACCCGCTTTGAAGATGACTGCCAAAGCCTGCAACTCAACTGCAATGTATATGTAAACGCACCCCAACGCGACTGGTACATAGCCCCCTATGCTAAATTAGATAAACAAGGTGAATGCAATCTTGAAAATACCGAACGCTCCTTCCACCAACATTGGCACTACCTGCCCGCCGCCCTATACACCGGCTACAACCACTACCACGTATATAACGACAACCCCAACTTCACCCTCGAAATCTACCACGACGACTATGAATTCTCTGTGCCTACCTATAATTTGGGGTATGTTGACAAGTATAGTTGTAGCTTTGAATTAAGCACCCCGATAGGCGAAAATCCGTCCTGCACTATTTCCGTTCCTCCTTACAATGATGGAAGTGTAGGTTGCTCATACAGCGGCGAAGAACTAAGCCGGAAAATAAGAAACTGGCAGCGTGCCGAAGAAAACGACAGTATCATAGCCCTGCTGCACTGCATAGCCGAGGATTGGTCTTACAAAATATTGGTAGGCACCTACATAGACCGCCGCATGTACACCCAAGCCCTTGCCGCCTTAGACAGCATACCCAACACCCCGCAGGGCAATGCCGATTTTAAAGCCATCTACTATGCCTATATACAGTTGCTCACCGGCGGCAGCGGCAAAAACTCCGATGCTGCCTTTGCCCTACAACAAACCGAGCAAAACCGAACCCATGCCCAGCAAACCTTAGCCGAAAGCATGTTTGCCCTGTTGTATGGCAACATCTACCTGCGCACAGTGCAGGATAAGGCAGCCCATAACACCCCTTTTTCATCAAAACCAACATTTATTCTGGCACCCAATCCTACCAATAACAGTGCTGCCATTTACTGGCATAATGCCCTTGTGGTATCTTCCGATGTATTTATAACAGACATTGCCGGACGAGTACTAAAAACCTACCACAATCTGCAAAACGGACAGCAAATAAATACCGACAACCTGCCCAACGGCATCTATTATGTTCATGCAGCCGCACTTTCTGCCACGCAAAAATTAGTGGTTGTTCATTAAACACATGGTTAAACCTGTTGTTATCGGCTATCTGTTGATTAAGATAGCCGATAACAACACAAATCAATTATTTCAATGAAAATCCTACACATAGCAACACTACTTACCCTCTTATTTGCGGGTTACCTAAAAGCGCAAACTCCCGATTTTATTTATTTCAACAAAATGCTTGAAGCCGACACCATGAACCTACTGGCACAAGCAGTGAAACCCATTGACGATGGGTACTTGGTTTTGGGAGGATACATAACAGCAAACAACAAAGCAATTTATGTAATGAAAGTAGATTTATATGGTCATTTACTCTGGTTTAAGCATATAGAAGAGGGGCAAAATGTGGGTGTAGTGGAAGACGGTAAGTTTGTTGCAGTTACGCCTGATAGTAATTTTGTGGTAACGTATGCCACAAGAAAACCTAATAATCAGGGGGAAATGAACCTTGCAAAATTTACACAAGATGGAGTAATAATATGGAAAAAAAAATATACCGATGTATCAGAAAAAATTCCTCGGCACATAATCAACACTTCCGATAATGGGTTTATTATGGCAGGTGTGCAGGCTTTTGAAGGTGAGGGTATAGCCCGATACTATATACTAAAAACCGATGGAGCCGGCAATTTTGAATGGGATAAAACCTATGAACTCAATGTTGATTCCCGCGCCTTCTCCATACAAGAAACCCCCTGGGATGGCGGCTTTATTATAGGCGGGTATGCCTACAACACAGCAAGCGGCACCGGCAACTACGATGCCTGGGTCATTAAAACCAACTACCTTGGCGATACCCTCTGGACCCGCACCTACGGCGACCCGCTCGGCAATGACTGTGCTGCCTTAGTCATACCTCTCACGACCTTAGAAGAGTACTTCTTTGAGGGTAAGCCCATAGTATACCTGCTTACAGGTTGTGTCTATATTTCTGGTGTTAGATATATGTATCTTGCTAATTTAGATGAGATTGGCAATATTATCTGGGAAAAAAAATACAACAGTATAGGCGGCTTCAATCCCTCTGCTATTCAAACCTATCCCATAATTATCAGAAGCAGTAGTGTAGTTGAAGACCACAGTTTTGTTGGCGTATCTTTATACAACCCTTTTCTATACCAGCAAAACAGAATAATAAAATTCTACTACAACGGCACCATAGCCTGGCATAAAACTGTTACCTGCGATCCGGAAGCCGATGTTTACCTCAAAGACATGCAGCCCACGCCAGATGGCGGCTATGTGCTGGCAGGCTACCGATATGATGTACCCCAAAAAGGGTGGATTTTAAAAGTAGATGCCGAGGGCAATTATTGCAGCCCGGTTGGTTGCGACAGTACGGTAGTAGTATCGGCAGCAGAGGCAGCCGGTTTACCAAACAAAACACCCATGCCGTTGGTACAAATAAATCCCAACCCCGTTCGGGCCGGCGGTGCACTTACCCTGTCTCATCGCCTTCCGGCAGAGTTTCCGGTAGCACAGATTACCCTCTACAACCAATCGGGCAAGGCAGTTTGGCAGCAGGAGTTTAATACATGGGACAGAATAAAATTTTTGCAGTTGCCTTTGGGGTTGCCTGCTGGTTTATATCTTTGGCAGGTAACCTATATGGGGCAGGCAGCCGCAAGCGGAAAGGTGGTGGTGGAGTAGAAATTATGAATTAGGAATTATAATAGAGACGCACGGCCGTGCGTCTGTACGGGTAATGAGAGAGAAAATTCACAGCATCGGAATATTTTTTTACTATCTTTCGGCAAATAAAATCATGTTCATCGTAAAATCATGTAAATCATGGTTCAGACATTGTGCCTTCTCGCACTATTATTCCCATTTGGTTGTTAAAGCAAGAAATGTTATTTTTGTGTTAAAATTAGGAAAATCATGTTGTCGCAAAAAATTTTATTTGAAAGAACAGGATTTTCTAAGGATGAATGGCGCCACTACTATAAGCGGCATCAATGGGATACATTTGCTTACGCGTAACCATTGTAAGGTTGTTTTAAGAAGGAATGAATAGGTCGGAAATAGCTATGAAGCTGTCTATCAGTCAATAGAAAGTGCGAAAGTATATTAAGAATTATATAGAAGGGTGCTTGGAAACCGTTGTAAAGCGGGACAAGCGGTGTCGTCCGACGTTACTTAATGCAGTCCAAACAGCCGCTTTTCGGGAAACGATACTGCATAGTACACCGCAAGTTGTTGGTTTGTCAGGCAATATTTAGACAGGTGAACTGATGAAGAAGTATATTGAGCAGACCTTTGGCGTGAAGTACAAAAGCAGGATATATGATTTGTTGGCAAGACTTGGTCTTACTCATAAACGTACCCACTCGGACTATACGAATGCAGACCCGAAAGCCCATATACAATTACCAAATCTAACAACCTAAAGGGGGTAATTGGGAGTTTTATTGCAATGTTACAATGCCAGGGCCGGGTTTCATTTAGGCCGTGCCCATTTTTGGTTAAGTTATTGTTGTAAAAATGGGTAATATATAAAAATTTTGTGTTAATCATTATTGAGTTAACACAACCCAACAACATTTAACCAATTAAGCCCGCTGCCGGTTTTTCTGCCATTTTCGGGCATGTTGCCATATACGTGTTGCGGGGTAAAAAGGTAAATTCGGGCGGCAGGTTGCAAAAAAATGAAAGCAGCATTAAAATAACGCATTTCGGGGTGACGTTTTAAGAAATTTAACGTATATTACACAGCTTGTTTTTATTCAAAACAAGTTCAAAGAAAGCAAAAAGCGCGGTAAGGGCGCATCTGTTACACCATATTTGTTTTATCATCCGGCAAATAGCCGCAAAATTCATATCACATGTCAAATGCAAGAACAGTAGGAAAGCGGGGCGGGTTGGTAGCAGCCATTTTAATGGCTTTGTTTGCCTTGTTTCAGTATTACTCCAACACGCAATACAATGCTGTTTTGGGCGAAAAGCAACATGTAGCCCTTTCGGTTGACCAGGAAATAGCGCTTGGATTGCAAAGCGCGCCGCAAATGGCCGAACAGCACGGTGGTTTGTATCCCGATGAACGGGCGCAAAACTATGTAAAGCAAATAGGGAAAAAAATTGTAGCGGCATCGGAAGCAAAAGAATCAAACTATCAGTTTGACTTTCACCTGCTGGCCGACCCACAGGTAATAAATGCCTTTGCACTGCCGGGCGGACAAGTGTTTATTACCCTTGCCCTGTTTAACCGCCTTGAAAACGAAGACCAGCTTGCCGGTGTTTTAGGACACGAAATCGGGCATGTTATAGCCCGTCACTCGGCACAGCGCATAGCGCAGCAACAATTAGCCGAAGGCCTTAGCGGCGCTGCCGTACTGGCCACCTACGACCCCAACAACCCCGCCAGCACCCAAACGGCACAAGTAGCAGCCGTAATTGGCAACCTTGTTACCATGAAATACGGGCGCGAAGATGAACTGCAATCCGACGAACTGGGTGTGCGGTTTATGTCCGAAGCCGGGTATGACCCCAACGCACTCATTGGCGTAATGGAAATTCTGAAAGCAGCAGCAGGCGGCAACCGCCAGCCCGAATTTTTCAGTACCCACCCAAACCCCGAAAACCGCATAGAAAACATAAAGGCTGCCATAGAAAAATATTACAAGGGCAAATAAAGCCCCGGCGGTTGCCCAAAAGCAAAAAAGAATGGGTAGTTTTGCTGCAAAACCAAACACCATAACCATGAACCTGTACCGGCTTGCCTTTTGTGTAATAGTAGCAGTGCTGTTGGGCTGTTGCCGGTTTGCGGCGGCGCAATCGCTATCGGTTAAAGATATTACCCAGTTTTTTTCGCCCAGCGTAACACTCAGAAGCGAACTGATTTTACCCAGTCCTCTTTCCGAAAACGACACCATACTGCATACCAATGCCGGTGTGGGGTTGCAAGCCAATATACCGCTTAAAGGCAAAATTGAGTTTGACCTTAATTTGGGTAAACTCAAAAACCTTAAAAACATAAAAAGCTGGACTGACTGGCAAAATATTTCTAAATCGGTGCCGGTAGATATAAGAGCATACCAATTGTTTCTTACCCTTGGCGGCGGCTATCGCAACCTCCGCCTCGATTACGAAACCGAACCGCACCGGCTGCCCTATGTAACAGGCGGGGTAATGGGTATTCACTTGCAAAAAAAACTCAAATTTTTGTTTTACAGCGCCAACCTGCTTATATCGGAAGATATAAATACCCTTAACCGAACCCGTCCCTTTTTTAACGGGTTTGTGGGGCAGGCGCGGTTGTACAAGTTTTCGTTTTTGTACTACTACGGACTGTTTTTGAGCGCCGGCAACAAGCGGGTTTTACCTGTTCCGTTTGCAGGCATTAGTGCGGGGTTACCCGGCGCATTTAACTTGCAGGTTATATTACCGCTCGAAGTTGCTATTACTTATCGCAAAAACAGCAAACTGCTGGCTACTGCCACCGTTGCCTTGTCGGGGTTTACATCGGGGTTTGAAAACCGCAACACCGGCTTTTTACCCGACTACGACCAAAGAATTGGCTTTGCCAACAATTTTATTAAAAGTACGCTGGCCGGTACGTATGTGTTGCCAAAAGGCAGGTTAAAAGTAGAGGCCGGCGCTGCTTATGCCCAAGGATTGCGGTTTTTGGAATCAAAAAATAAAGACAGTTTTTCTTTTAAACCCAAAGCTGCCCCTTTTGTTGGCATCAGCTATCAGATGAATCTGGGCAACCGCTCGCTGGTGTCTATACTGTTTGATAAAATTGATTTTAAATGGTAGCGGCAGCACATTGCAGGGCTGCCGCACAGCATGATGATGGGCTGCAACGCGCAACAGGCCTGTGTTGCAGTACTAACGTTTGCGTCCAAAATCTGCCGGGTTTTCGCCCCATTTTTCGGTTTCCCAGGTAAGAATTGGGGTGGTATAGGTGTTATTTTGGAGCCAGTCAAGCGCACGGTCTATGAGTTGAAACAGCGGTTCGGTTTTGGGGGTGCGGGCAAGGGTGGTTTTTACCTTTTTCTGTTTAACCCACAGGCGCGCCGTAGCCGAATCGGAATACACCGGCAGGGGCGAATTGTGTTTTTTAAGGTAAGCCAAGGCATGTACAATGGCCAAAAATTCGCCCAGGTTATTGGTTCCGCCGGCAAAAGGGCCTTGGTAAAAAAGGCATTGCCGGGTTTGGGTATCAACACCCTGGTACTCCAGTTTACCCGGGTTGCCGCTGCACGCCGCATCTACCGATATGCTGGGAATTAGGGGTTGTCCGGTGCCTGCTGCCTTGTTTGGTTTTTCGGGCAATTTTTTCATGCCGGGGGCAGTTTTGGCGGTAAACTGTATGTATTGGTCAAAACCGTTTTTCAGGGCTTCCTCGGCTTCCTGCTGTGAGCCGAAAGATTTGTAGCGAGCATTGGCAAATCCCTGTACTTGCTCAAAACAATCTTGCCAGGTGTGGTAAATGCCGGGCTGCCTGCCCTGCCAAACGGTATAATATTTGATTTTATTTTGCGACATGCGGGGCTGCTTTTCGGTTATCAAACTTGGGTTAATTCCGGTGTAAATAATTTTGGCGTTTCAGACCCATGTACATACAGCGGGTGGCAGGGGTTGTTGGTTTTGGTTGTTTTTAAACAATACCACCGCACGCCGGGCAGTTGTGGCACAGGGGCAGGCATAACGGGGTTGCCAAATGCGGCAATATGCAACGTACAAAGCCATGCCATTTGTTCTAAATGCGCTTGGTTGCAGGGGGGTATAAGCAGGGCAAGCGTTTTACCGTACAATGCTGCAGGGTTGGTTGCACGGTAAGGAAACAGGTTGCCCACATACAAACCGCCATACCCCCAACTCTTGGTAAAATTGATACACCTTCGCAGGGTGGGGTCGTTGGCCGTATAGCCGGCAGTAGAGGGGTTGTGCATGAGCCAGAATACCGGTGGCAGGTCAGGGTTCCAAATACGCCACAGGCGGTAGCGGTACAACCCGCAGTCAGAAAACACCGCCCCACCACCGTCAACAGGCTGTGTTTGCCATTCGGGAATGTTAATTTCCTGTACTGCCCATTGGAAGTTGTGGGGGTGCATCATGGGGGGATATTGGTAAACAATGTTTCAGGTTGCAAATAAAAAGCAAATTAACCGCATTTGCAAATATTATTCGGGGCTTTTGAGCCGGAGTATATTGTATGAAATTGAACCCTGCGTTGTTGTTGCTTGTTGCTTTTTTTAATCAGCTATTATTATGAACTCAATTGCTTTTCTATTGCAGGATTTACTGACAGAACCCCGCCTTAAACTGT
Source organism: Sphingobacteriales bacterium TSM_CSM (assembly GCA_002212725.1). GTDB lineage: Bacteria > Bacteroidota > Bacteroidia > Chitinophagales > UBA2359 > UBA2359. Next base: position 37,230 of record MTCR01000120.1, read on the forward strand.
GGGTAAAGGCATTTAACCGTTTTTTTGCCCGGAAAGAGTTTCTGGAAATGCCCTGGCTCATCTTGTATATTGTTTTTATTTTTATTATTACCATTGCCTTAGCCCGGCTGTTTAACAAAATATTCGACCTGATTATCAGCCGTTCGGGCAATAAACTCAGCAAAGACCCCACAAGCTACGTTTTTTTGAAACATGCCGGAAGAGCTATTATCTACATATCGGGATTTAGCCTTGCCGTATGGTCTTTTCCCGAATTAAGAACCCTGTCGGCCTCATTGCTGGCAGGTGCCGGAATTTTGGCCGTGGCGGTGGGTTTTGCTTCGCAAGCCGCACTGGCAAATATTATTAGCGGTATTTTTATTGTAATTTTTCGGCCTTTTAGTGTTAAAGACCACCTTACCATAGACGATACCACCTTTGGCGTGGTAGAAGACATTACCCTGCGCCATACCATACTAAAAAATCAGGAAAACCGCCGCGTGGTAGTGCCTAATTCCATTATTAATGCCAAGGTTATTTTAAACTCCACTAAAAACGACCCCAAAATATGTAAGGTTATTGAAGTGTTAGTTAGCTACAGCACCGATTTAGACAAAGCTATTGGGGTAATGCAGTACGAAATATTTAATCACCCGTTTTGCATAGACAACCGCAGCGAGGAAGACAAAAAACTGGGCAAACACCCCGTAATGGTAAAAGTGGTGCGGCTGGAAGAATATGCCATAAGGCTGCGCGCCTGGGCTTGGGCGCCCGATAACTCAAAAGCCTACGAAATGACCATGGATATGAACAAGCGTTTGGTAGAGCGTTTCAGGGAAGAGCAAATTGAAATACCTTTTCCTACGCGCACCATTATTTTGCCACCCGGTGCGGCAGCGGGCAATCTGCCCTTATAAAACACGTGTTTTCATGCCACACCCGCCCGTTTAGCGTCAAAATATGCAAAATTGGCGTATCTTGCACCTGTTTTGAGACATTTTTGCAATCTTTTATGGATATACTGGCCGCTTTCACCAACATAAACACCCTTATTTTTGACGTGGACGGTGTGCTCACCAACGGAAACCTGCTCATTACCGAGCAGGGACATTTGCTGCGCACCATGAACGTGCGCGACGGGTATGCCATCCGGCACGCTCTGCAAGCAGGCCTGCACATAGCTATTATTACCGGCGGAAACTCAGATGGAGTAACCAAACGCCTGCAAATGCTGGGTATAACCGATATTTACGCCAATGCACACCACAAACCCGATGCCTTTGAGGAACTGGTGCTAACCTACAACCTTAACAAAAACCAAATATTATACATGGGCGACGACCTGCCCGATTGGGAGGTAATGCGGCAGGTAGGAATGCCGGTGTGCCCTGCCGATGCCGCGCCCGAAATTAAAAGCATTTGCAAATATGTTTCGCCCTACGCCGGCGGAAACGGCTGTGTGCGTGATATTATTGAAAAAATATTAAAACTGAGGGGACTATGGGTTTAAGCGCTGTAAACCTGTTTACCTGCCATTTGCTAACTTTTAAAACCGGCCTTATTATGCCGGCAGCCATACCATACAACCAATGCTAAGGTCTTTTTTTTCTGTTATCAGGTGGGTTAATTTGTTGTATATACTGCTCACCTTTTGCGGGTTCAGGTTTTTGCTCATTAATCCGCTGTTTCAGTTGGCCGGCTATACCCCTTCGCTGGGCAATGCGGCATTTTTGCTGCTGGCCCTATCGGTTATGCTGGTGGCAGCCGGCGGGTATATTATTAACGACTACTTTGATGTAGAAGCCGACCTGATAAACAAACCTCAAAAAGTGGTTATTGGCAACCAAATAAGCCCCGATACCGCCATGCGCTGGTATTACCTTTGCAATACCGCCGGCATTGCTCTGGGTTGTTGGCTTGCATGGCAGGCCGGCAATGTAAAACTGGGGTTTATTCATATTTTTTCGGCAGCCATGCTTTGGTTTTATGCCACCTATTTTAAGCGCAAACCGTTAAGCGGAAATCTACTGGTATCTTTGCTGGTTACGCTCAGTATTTTCTGCATTTTGTTTTTCGATGCCGAAATGCGCGACTTTACCGCCATAAAACTGAAAGAAATACTCAAATCGGGCTTCGAAACCCTGACCGGCTACATTGTGGCCGCCCCCGAACTAACCGGCTATGCCAACAAAGAACTGTTTGAAACCATTTTTACCTTTGTTGCCACCTATGCCGGCTTTGCCTTTTTGCTTAATCTGGTAAGAGAACTGGTTAAAGACATGGAAGATGCCCCCGGCGATGAAGAAGCCGGCTACCGTACCCTGCCCGTTGTGGCCGGCTTTGCGTTTACCAAACTGCTGGCCGGTGCTACAGTATTGCTCACCATTAAACTCATAGCCAATTTTCAGATTGAACAGGCGCTAACCGGGCAACTTTGGGTAGCCCTGGCCACCCTGCCGCTTATTCAGTTGCCGCTTATGTATGTGGTGTATAAATTGTGGATTACCAATCAAAAAGCCGGTTTTACACAAATAAGCAGCGTGCTGAAAGTGGTTATGCTGTTGGGGCTGGCGTATTTGCCCTACCTCAGAGCCACCATTGTGTACACGCCGCAGCAAATGGTATTGCCGCCCGGTATAGAAAGCATTAGCGTTGATATTGACTCTGCCCAGACCCAACAACCCGATACCTCCGTAACCATAGGCACCAACCCCGATACCGCCGTAATTTCCATAGACCCCAATGCACCACCAACCCCGTCAGCCACGCCGGCCGATACCGAAACCGGTTTGCCGGAATCTGTGCAGAATAAACCTGCCGGCAATGCACCTGCCATAGACAACGACTTGCTTAAATAACCCGGATTTATGATGCCATTTCAACCCAACCATTATCACACATTCGGGCAGCAACGCCGCATTATTCTAGCATCTCAATCGCCCCGAAGACAGCAATTGCTCACTGAAGCCGGACTGTTGTACGAGGTAATTACACACGACACCGATGAAAGCTACCCGCCACATTTACCCGTAGCCCAAATTGCCGAACACATTGCCCTGCAAAAAGCCTTAGCCGTAAAAAACGCCCTCAAATCCGCGTCTGATGTAATTATTGGCGCCGATACCATTGTTGAAATTAACGGGCAAATTTTGGGTAAACCTGCCAATGAAACTCAAGCCCATCATTTTTTACACCTGCTTTCGGGCAAACAACATCGGGTTGTAACAGGCATTTGCCTGCTCTCTTTAAACCGATGCCATACTTTTCATGTTTCTACCATCGTACATTTCTGCCACCTTACCAACCAACAAATTGAATACTACGTACAAACCTGTAAACCATACGACAAGGCAGGCGGCTATGCCATTCAGGAATGGATTGGATTAACCGGTATTGAAAAAATTGACGGATGCTATTTTAATGTAATGGGGCTGCCCGTTAGCCGCCTGCTACTGGAAATGAGCAACTTTTAATAGTTATGCACATGCCTGCTGCCTGCAAATCAAAAATACTAATTTTGCACATTTTTTAAACAATGTGGCCACCGCCACGCTTAACCGTTAATTTGCCGATTAAATTCTCTGATATGCTAAATGAGTGGAGCCACGACTCGGCAGAAGCCAAAGAACTTCTGCTATCTATTGAAGTTACTGCCACCCACGATGATGACCGGCCTGTTTATATTACCGGAAATTTTAACAACTGGGTTACCGACGACGACCGGTTTAAAATGGTAAAGCTGGAACATGGCAAGTATCACTTTACCTTTCCGGCAGGTATGCAACTGCCCCAAACCATTGAATACAAATTTGTAAAAAGCGGCGCATGGCACAACGTGGAAATTGATACCTATGGCAATACCCCGCCCAACCGCCGTATTGAAAAAACAAGGGGGTATGTAAAAGACCATGTTTACCGGTTTCAAACCAACGGGCAATTTTATAACCCGCGCTTCCTGCCGCAAATTCAACTGCTTACCAACGGCGATGATATTCCCAAAATGCGCATAAAACGCAATATCTGGGCGGTACTGCCATACAACTACTACCAATCCTCAGAGTACTATCCGGTTTTATACCTGCACGATGCCCAAAACCTGTTTAACGACAACGCCCCCTTTGGCAACTGGGCTATCGACCGCAAATTGGCCGTTTTGGCAGAACGCAACATGGGAAACCTCATCATTATTGCCATTGACCATGCAGGACATAAACGCATTCATGATTTCTCTCTTTACCCCATGCGTACCAAGCCGCAGGAGGGTAAAAAATACGTGAATTTCATTAGCAATGTGCTTAAACCCTATGTTGACCAAAACCTGCGAACCCTGACTCACCGCGATAATACCGGCATAGGGGGTAGTTCATTGGGCGGCTTGGTCAGTATTTACGCGGGACTTACTCAACCCCTGGTTTTCAGCAAATTAATGGTGTTTTCGCCTTCTTTGTGGATGAACCCGCACATTCATTTTGAAAGTATGCACATAAAAAAAACCTACCAAACCAAGGTGTATATATACGCCGGAGGGCAGGAGGGCGCCAACATGGTGAATAATGTGTACAGTTTTAAAGAAACGCTCGAAAAACAAGGCATTTCAGAAGCCAACCTCCGTTTCAGATTAAATATTGACCCCGAAGGTAAACACAATGAGCGGTATTGGGGCGAAGAGTTTCCGAAAGCCGTAGAATGGCTGTATTTTAGTAATTAACCATATTTTAAACAGTAAACATGCAAATTCAAACTGCCAATGCATTTGGCGCTTATCCGCCGGTTCTTATTTTCCCCATGTTTCAAAACGAAACGCTGGGCAATTCCCTGTCAAAAATTGCAGCGCTTTGCGGCATTGATGCCCAATTGCTTACTGCAGGCTTTAAAGCCGAATTGAAAGAAATGCACCAGATTTATGTTGCCAACCGGCGTAAACCCGAATTAAAAAAAGTATATCTCCTGGGTTTGGGAGCCAACGCATCTTCATCCGAAATGCTGGACGTTTTCCGAAGTTTTGCACATCGCAACAAAACCTCGCTTCCGGCTGCCATAGGATTAGACCTGCTTACTGCAAACGTGGCACAGCGCAAAGATACCGTTAAAGCAGTGGCAGAAGCAGCCGCTAATGGCATTTTACTGGGGCATTACGACATAGGTCAGTACAAAACCACCGCCAAAACGCCCTTTGCACTTTTGTCGGAAGAGGCAAGTCTTACCATAGTTACCGCCAAACAATTTACCGAAACCGCCAACAGCGCAGCCCGCAAAGGTTTGGCCATTGCCCAAACGCAAATGTATATTTTTAACTTGGTAAACGGCTCAAGCAACCACGTAACCCCCACTCATATTGGCGAGTGTGCCATTGAATCGGGTGCAAAACACGGTTTTCAGGTAACCGTTTACGACAAAATCCAAATTCAAACTCTTGGGTTGCATGCCCTGCTGGCAGTAAACCGCGGCAGCGAAACCCCGCCCACGTTTATTGTTATGGAGTACCAACTTAAGCAGCACAACAGCAAAACCCTGCCTAAAATAGGGCTGGTAGGCAAGGGCATAACCTTTGATACCGGCGGATTGTCTATTAAAACCGCCAACATGCAGTACATGAAAAGCGATATGGGCGGCGCAGCGGCTGTTTTAGGTACTATGGAAGTGGCTGCCAAACTGCAACTGCCCCTGCACCTCATTGGCATTATTCCCAGCACCGAAAACAGTGTGGATGCCACCGCCATTAAACCCAGCGATGTTATAAACTCGTACAGCGGCAAAACAATTGAAGTAGATAATACCGATGCCGAAGGAAGACTCATTTTGGCCGATGGACTTGCCTATCTTAAACGCAATTTTAACCCCGATGTAATGATTGACCTGGCCACCCTTACCGGCAACAATGGCGCCTGCCAGCGGCGAGCCACTATGGGTTTTAATATCGGCTACATCAGATTGGGTTTCTTTTTTGTAGGCATCCCAGATGGG
>MTCR01000126.1 GCA_002212725.1 Sphingobacteriales bacterium TSM_CSM
TGAACCATAAACAAAGGCCCGCAGGGAGTAAAATCCTTGCGGGCTTTTTGTTTTTCGGGCATACATGATACTGTCTGCTTATGGTTATGCGCAGTCCCAGGGCGGATATCGGTTATTATCAACTGTCATTCCTTCGGGGTCGGACACTTGAATCTGCACATAATTATTGCCGGTGAAAAGCATTGCTGTACCAATATCAGTAAGGGAACGCAGGATTGGGATAAGATTGGGGAAAATTGGCAAACAAATAGCTGAAAACAGGAGGTTGGTTTTGGGTTCAGGTAAATTTGGAAATCGGGGAAGTATATTTCATATTCGCAAAAAAAACGTCTTATAGTTCTAAAATCCTTACAAAACAAGGGTTACATATTCCCTCCCTTGAAAATGAGCTTGCCGAGATTACTCGCCTGCCCCGATTACTCGGCCGGGGGGTGTATTGCAGTGCCTCACTGCCGGTTTCATTCTTGTATGATGAAAGACCAAATAAAGCAGCAAAGAAATTTAATAAAGTTTACCCTTCTAATGAGGAGTGGGAGGGTTATTGTTATACCAACCTGGCTATGAAAGGAGTAACAGGAAGCTAAGGAAAATGACTTGGGCTATCTGTTAATTGCGGTGAACAAGATGCGATTAAAGCGGTGCAATAACCTCGGGTGAGTTGTTGGCTGCGTGGTTTACCAGATTACTGACCGGGTAAAATTCCATGTCCATATCAGGCGTTGTTAGCATAGGAACAATATCATCGGGTTTTGCAGTAGCAGAAAGCCAGGAATCGTAGAGGTCGGGAGATAAAATAAGCGGCATTCGGTTGTGTAAATGCGCAATGGAGTTAACCGGAGGAACGGTAATGATGGTAAAACTGTAGATAGTTTGTGGTGGTGTGGAAGAATTCCACTTAGACCACAAGCCGGCAAAGGCAAAAAGTTGATGGCTTGCACAGGAAATAAAAAAGGGTGATTTAACCCCATTGAAATGGTACCACTCAAAATAACCGTTAGCCGGCACTAAGCACCTTTGGTGTAGTGCCGGAAATTTAAAGGCGGGTTTTTCAAAAAGTGTTTCGGCGCGAGCATTAATCATTTTTGCCCCTATTGTAAGGTCTTTTGCCCAATGCGGAATAAGGCCCCATCGGAACAGGTGCAGTACATCGGGTTGTACATTAGTGATGACAGGCATTCGGGAAGTGGGGAAAGCATTGTAATTCGGAACAAGCGGTTCTTCCAAAACAGATATCCGGAAAGTAGTTTTGACTTCATTTTCGGAGGCAATCAAGACATATCTTCCACACATAACACCATTTTATTAAAAAGCGAAGAATAATTTGTATGATTTTCTGGGATTACAGGTGTAAGTTAAACACTTTTTAATAAATTTGGTAAGATAAAACAAACAAATTATGGGAAGTGATAAAGTTTCGTTGATGCGGAAAGATGCATTACAGGAGTTTGTGGTACACATACTTCGGGATTTGAAGGCATTGGAAAAAATGTTGCAACAAGGCATGTTTGAAAGTGATGTGATACGCATTGGTGCCGAACAGGAATTATGCCTGATTGATAAAAACTGGAAACCGGCCATGATTAATATGCAAGTGCTGGAGCGGGCAAACAACAAGGCAGTTACCACCGAACTGGCACAGTTTAATCTGGAAATGAACATAGAGCCACAGATATTTACCGACAGGTGCCTGGGCAACCTGGAGTTGGAAATTGACCGTTTGGTGAATATACTTAAAGAAACTGCAGGTGAATTTGATGCGGGAGTAATTTTAACCGGAATTTTACCAACCGTTCGGAAACACGACTTAAACGACATGTATTTAACTCCGAAAGTGCGGTACAGAGCGCTGATGGACGCGCTGCGCGAACAACGGGGCGGCAATGTGGAATTGAAGATTCAGGGAATAGATGAATTAATTACCAAACATGGCAGCATGTTGATAGAAGGTTGCAATACCGGTTTTCAGGTACACCTGCAGGTAGCTTCGCATGAGTTTGCGCAGAAGTATAATATTGCACAAGCCATCACAGGTCCGGTATTATCTGTTGCCACTAATTCGCCGTTGTTGTTTGGACAAAGGTTGTGGCACGAAACCCGCATTGCACTGTTTCAGCAATCTGTTGATGTGCGCACCGCGGGCGATAACCTGCGCACCCGCAGCGCACGTGTTATGTTTGGAAACTCGTGGGTGGAAGGTTCAATATTAGACATTTACCGCGAAGACATTATGCGATTCAGAGTGCTGCTCACCAGCAGCGAAGAAGTGGAAGACCCCTTTGAAGTATTGGAAAGGGGTGGAATTCCAACGCTGAAAGCCTTGCAGGTACACAATTCAACGGTGTACCGCTGGAACCGCCCCTGCTACGGAATTACCGACGGAAAACCACATTTGCGCATTGAAAACAGGGTATTCCCATCGGGGCCAACAATAAAAGATGAAATAGCCAACTCAGCATTATGGTTGGGATTAATGAACGGATTGAGCGATTATTATCCGGATATTACCAAACAACTGGAATTTGAAGATGCGAAATCCAACTTTTTAATGGCAGCCCGAAACGGAATAAATACCACATTTTCCTGGGTAAACGGCAGAAAAGTACATGCTCCAACGTTAATATTGGAAGAGTTGGTGCCCATTGCCATAGAGGGGTTGCGAAAAGCTAAAATTGACGATGATGATATTGGTTATTATATGGGTATTATTGAACAACGGGTAAAACTGGGGCAAACGCCTTCGCAATGGATGCTGAAATCATATAACCAATTATTGAAAGAAACCTCGAAAGAGGAAGCCCGCTCTGCCATTACCGCCTCTATTGTAACCCAGCAGCAAACCGATAAGGCGGTGCATGAGTGGGAATTGGCCAGCTTGCATGCAATTGCAGGGTGGAACCCCAATAACCTGATAGTGGAAGATTTTATGCAAACCGATTTGTTTACCGTTTATGAAGATGATGCCATTGAACTGGTGTCGGAAATAATGGATTGGCAACGGCTGAAATATGTGCCCGTGGAAAACCAGAATGGTAAATTGGTGGGCTTGGTTACTGCCCGATTGGTGCTAAGACACCTGCTCCAGCAATGCTATCAAACTATAGAACACCAGCAGACTAAGCGGTATAAAGTAGTTGATATAATGATAAAAGACCCCATAACCATAGGACCCGATGAAAGCCTGAAAAAAGCACTCGACCTGATGCAAACAAACAAAATAGGTTGCTTGCCCGTTGTTAGAAAAGGTGAACTGTTGGGCATAATTACCGAGCAGGACTATCTTAAAGTAGCCGGAAGGCTCATTTACAACACAAAAAAAGAGATGTAAAAAGCAAATGCAGGAAAGCATAAAAATTATAGTCCTTAAAACACGGCTGATAAGTTGTGTGAAATGTTGAATTTTATGCTTAACTTTGTATAAACTTCTGAATGTTTTAAAATTTGTTTAAAAAGTAAATATATGGGAGAAGACGGTAAATCTAGTATAGGAGCAACAGCCACCATAATTGTAGCCATAGTAGGATTGTTAACCGCAATTGTAAATATTGTTCCGAAATTGCTGGATAACATACCCAAAGAAAAAACCGAGCAAGCTACCGGGGTAAACACCGGTGGAGGCGGCCAACAATTAGATGGCAATACATCGCAACAAACCGGTACTGCACAACAACAAACCGGTAATGGCGGGTTAATGCCCGCAGGTACCGATGCCGAAAAAGAAGCTCTTAAACAAAAACAAACACAACTGGAAGAGCAAATGCAGGAAATGAAAAAAGAGCTTGAAGCCCAAAAGAAACGCGGCAATGCCTCATCAACTAAATCGGGAGGCGGTGGTAATGATGATGTTTATTATACACCGCCCAAAATTACCGGCATCTGGTATGTGGCGGGCTATCCGGGTATGCAGTATAATTTTTCTCAAAGCGGCAACAACATAGCTTTTACCATGATGTACGGCGGAATGAACACCGGCGGAGGACAAGGCATACTAAGTGGTAACATAATTCAGTTTGAAGCTATGGACCAACAAAGCACCTGGACAGGCTCTTTTCAACTTTCGCCCGATGGCAGGTCTATGAGCGGGGTTGCCTATAATGCCTATGGAACTTATACACCCATTAACCTTACCCGGTAGCGCCCTCTCCTGACAAGACAATTGTGGAAGGTAGGCAGCAATGGCCTGTGCAGATACTGAATTTCGTGCTTATTTGGTTTTATTCTAAATAGTTCGGGCGGCTTAATATTTACATGAGTATGACACCCGAATAAAGCAACAAGCCTATCTTTGCATTCTATTTAAACCAACCCTAGCCAGTGAACCATTTCAGCGTAATTACCATCACGCACAAATCGGCCAATATTAACCATATAGGTCGCTATATTCCTTCTTTTAGCAGCAATGCACAAGAACTAAGCGATACCCTGCACAAAATAAAATACGACCTTGGCATTGCAGAGTTGCTCTACTTGGCCACCTGTAACCGGTTAACGTTTTTTCTGGTTCAGGAAAACATGGAAATAAACCGCGATTACCTGCTCCGGTTTTTTGCACACCTGCATCCCAACATTCCGGCGCACTGCCTGAGCGACATGGCAGACTTAGTACATGTGTATCGCGGAACCGAAGCCGTTAAGCATATTTTTGAAGTAGCAGCCTCTTTAGATTCGCTGGTAGTTGGCGAGCGGGAAATTTTACGGCAACTAAAAGATGCCTACGACTTTTGCAGCGAGCAAAAACTTACCGGAGATAACATACGACTGGCATTGAAAACAGCAATTCCGCTTGCTAAAGAAATATATACTCATACCCGAATTGGTGAAAACAGTGTATCGGTGGTATCGTTGGCAATGCAGCAACTCATGTCCCTGCAGCCCGATAAAAGTGCCCGCGTGTTGATGATTGGCGCCGGACAAACCAATAACCTGGTGTCCAAATTATTGCTTGCACACGGTTTTAATGATTTTACCGTTTTTAACCGCACCCTCGGAAATGCCGAACACCTGGCCCGTAAAATAAACGGACAGGCTTTTACCCTGGCAGACCTTGCCCATTATGGCAATGGTTTTGATATTATTGTGTCATGCACCGGCGCAACAGAACCAATTATTACCGAAACCGTGTACCGGCACCTGTTGGGTACCGAAACCAACCCCAAAATAATTGTTGACCTTGCAGTTCCAAATGATGTGGCAGGTGCAGTAAGAACAAATTACCCCGTTCATTATATAGAAGTGGAGCAACTGCGCCAACTTGCCGAAACCAACCTGAACCTGCGCAAAGAGGAAGTGGTAAAAGCAAAAGAACTGGTAGCCCAAAAATTAGAAGAGTTTAAATTACTCATGCGGCACCGCCGCGTAGAAAGAGGTATGGCAGTAATACCCGGGCAAATAAAGGAAATTAAAGAAAAAGCACTGAACACCGTATTTCAAAAAGAAATTGCCCAACTTGACGATAAGTCGAAAGAATTGCTGCAGAAAGTAATCGGATATCTTGAACAAAAATATATCGGCATACCCATAAAGGTTGCCAAAAATGTACTTACCGAAGAACTTTCGGCTACCGAACCGTTGTAGATTGCTTTCATAATTATGAAATCAGACAACAGGGCAGGGCAGAAGCAGCTTAGTCAAGTATAAATGCCCGCATAAATACCGGAAACGCTACCGTGCGCACCAGTCCGGCATTGCCCCATGCTTCCAGTAATTGTTCATATACAAGCTCCAAAGGGTTTTGCCCATGTTGTTGCAGGTACTTTTGCGTAGCCGACCAACTGTTTAAGAAGCCGGTAAATTGCGATAAATTGTATTGAACCTCCATGCGAAACATGGGTGCCGGTGTTTCGGTAAACGGAAAAGGAACTGAAGCATAGCGGGTTTCAACATAAGCGCGCTCTTTTGCCCAAAAGCCGTCTAAAATTTGGTTGTAGTAGTGCATAAAAACAGCATCAACCCCGGGCGTAACCTCGCATAGTTCATAACCCCATACAGCCAGCACCGAACCCGGTTTACCAACCCGGCGCACCTCGGTAAAAAACGCATCAAAATTAAACCAGTGCAATGCCTGTGCAACCGTTATCAGGTCGGTGCTGTGTGCGGTTAAGCCGCTGTTTTCGGCAGTGGCAACGCGGTATTGTATGTTGGAGCGTGCAGTTGCATGGTTTATTTGCGATTGGCTGGCATCGGTAGCAAAAACCTCCTTAAAATGCTGTGCCAGCGCCACGGCAACCTGCCCGTTTCCGGTGGCGCAATCCCAAGCTGTTTGGCGGCCGGGTGTAAGGTGCAGCAGGTAGTCATACAGGGCATCGGGGTATAAAGGCCGGTACTTAGCGTAAACATCGGCCTGTATTGAAAAATAATCTTTAAAGTTCATGGTTAAAGAAAGGTATTCACCAAACAAGGGTTACAACAGCAACCCTTGTTTGGTGAAGATGAAAAACATGCAACCGGGTTACCTGTCTTTTACCTCTACCACTAAGCAGCCGGTAATAAGGTCGTGCAGTGCCTGGCGTTTTTCGGTAAAAAAGGCCATAAAGAAGCCGATGAGCAGCGTCATCCAACTCAGTATTTTGGCAAAAAAGCGCCCCGATGCCTTGCCAAAGCTAAGCCGGCGGCCTTTTAAATCGGTAACTTTTAGGCCCATCATGCGCTTACCAATGGTAGCCTGCCTTTCAGAACTTTCCATAAGGGCAAAATACAGCCACCATATTACCCAGTTCCAACTTGCCGATTGCCAGCCAAACAGCCTGAGCAGTAATATTAAAAACACCCAGTCTATCATAAAGGCAATTATGCGCTTACTGGCATCAGCATATTCAATAACATACGGGCCGGTTCCGCCGCCGGCAGCTACTGCGCCTTCGGCCGCCACTTCTGCCATAGGTGCGTTTTGGGTTTTGGTTTGCCATTGCGTGGCGGTTTCGTGGCGGCGGGTATTCCGGTAGTCGCTGGAGGCAGGTATTTTAAACGCCGGTTTTACATAATTCCAGTAAAAGGTATCAACGTTTACTTTAATAAATTCTTCCAGTGTTTGTTCGGGGTTAATGGGTTCGGTTTGTTTGGTATTGGGGTTAATAAAGCACAAATCCCAGTCGCCTTCAAACAAACCCGAACTGATACGTTTGGCGCTGCGCACAATGTCGTCAAAAGAGTTGTTAACACCGGCAACAATATGCACCTCTTTGTTTTTAGATTTGTCAATGAGCACAATAGGCTCCATAGGCAGTTGAAGTTCTTCCATATCGGGTATAAAATGAGTGTTTAAAATTGATTACACCAAAGTAAGTAGGAAATTTCAACAAAAAGTTTCATTATGGCGCAAAAAAATAAGCGAAAAAAACACTACAGGTGTTCATTAAGAAAAATAACGCAACCATGTTTACCAATTTAACCGTTATAGAACTGGCAAGTGTACTGGCCGGCCCCGCCGTGGGTATGTTTTTTGCCGAAATGGGCGCTAAAGTAGTAAAGGTAGAAAATAAATACGCCGGAGGCGATATTACCCGAACCTGGAAACTGCCCGCCGAACTGCCCGAAGCGCTTTCGGCCTACTATTGCAGCGTAAACTGGCATAAAGAAACCATTTTTGCCGATTTGCTGCTTGAACCCGACCGGCAGCAGGTGTATGCCTTGCTGCAAACTGCCGATGTGGTAATTACCAACTTTAAACACGGCGACGATGTTAAGTTTGACATGGATTATGATACCCTGAAACAAATAAACCCCCGCCTCATTTACGGGCAAATTACCGCTTTTGGACCCGATTCCGACCGTGTAGGGTTTGATGTTATTCTGCAGGCCGAATCGGGGTTTATGTACATGACCGGCACACCCCAAAGTGGCCCCATGAAAATGCCCGTAGCCCTCATTGACCTGCTGGCCGCCCATCAGCTCAAAGAGGGCATTCTGGCGGCGCTGTGGCAACGCGAAAAAACAGGCCTGGGTTGCCGCGTTCATGTATCGTTGTTTGATGCCGCCGTTGCCTCACTGGCAAACCAGGCCACCAACTGGCTCATGTGCGGGCATGTGCCGCAGCCTATGGGAACCCTGCACCCCAATATTGCACCCTACGGCGAAGTGTTTACCACCGCCGATGACCAGGGCATGGTACTGGCTGTGGGTTCCGATAAGCAGTTTGCCGCGCTCTGCCGCGTACTCAACCTGCCACACCTGGCAACCGATGAACGCTTTGCCCAAAACGTGAAAAGGGTAAAAAACCGCCACGAACTATACCGCCTGCTGGCTCCGGCTATTGCCCAAAATACCCGGCAGGAACTCTTGCAACAACTGGAACAGGCACAGGTGCCCGCCGGCGCTATACGAACCATGCCGCAGGTATTTGAACTGCCCGAAGCACAAGCATTGCTGCTGTACGAAACCACCCCGCAGGGGCAACCCACAACAAGGGTTAAAACGGCAGTATTTACCCTTTCCTGAACCCGTTTTTGCCAATATTTGGTAAAAACCGTATCTTGGCAACAAAATATTTAAAGCAGCACCCCACTCTTTACTATCTACTCTCTACTCTCTACCCTCTACCCACTACTATCTACCATCTACCATCTACCATCTACCATCTACCCACCACCCCACAAACCATGCAAATAGAACTCAACCGCATTGATTCCGATTTTCATTTTGAAGCCAAAGGTACATCAGGCGTGGCCGTACATATTGATGCCTCAACCGAAATTGGCGGGCACAACGCCGGCGCGCGCCCCATGGAACTGCTCCTCATGGGTTTGGGCAGTTGCAGTGCTTTAGATGTTATTCTTATTTTGCGCAAACAAAAATTGGAAATTGAAGATTTTAAGGTAACGGTAAAAGGACATCGGGAAAAAGATGCCATACCTGCCGTATTTACCCAAATTCATATTCACTACCAGCTCAAGGGCAGCCTTCCGCCCGATAAGGTGCAGCGTGCCATACAACTTTCTATGGATAAATACTGTTCGGCAAGCGCCATGCTGGCCAAAACTGCCCATATTACCCACTCTTTCGAAATCATTTAACCGCCTGTGCCATGCAACACCCCGAATTTTTGCGCCACTTGCACGAGCAGTACCAATCGCACTTTACCTATTTCCCCTCTAAAAGAAAATCGGAAAAATTTATTGACGATGTGTTTCACTTTCTCTTTCCCAGCCGCGAAGATGCCCATATTTCATTTCCGCAACTGGAAGCAAGGCAACAACAATTGGCAGCCGATTTATGGGATTTGCTGGCACAATTAACGCCCGATGAGGAACTGAATACCCAAATTGTGAAACAATTTCTGCACCATCTGCCGCATATCTACACCAAACTGCTCAAAGATGCCGATGCTATTTTGCAGTTCGACCCCGCTGCCAACTCCATTGAAGAGGTAATAGTGGCTTATCCGGGTTTTTACGCCATAGCGGTGTACCGCATTGCGCACCACCTGCTGCAACAACAGGTAAAATGGCTGCCCCGCATTTTTTCGGAACACGCACACCGCAAAACCGGCATAGATATACACCCGGGTGCACAAATAGGCGAATCGTTTTTTATTGACCACGGCACCGGCGTAGTTATTGGCGAAACTACTGTAATAGGAAATGAGGTAAAAATTTACCAGGGGGTAACCTTGGGCGCGCTTTCGGTAAGCAAAGACAAAGCCAACACCAAGCGCCACCCCACCATAGAAGACCATGTCATCATCTATTCGGGTACTACCATTTTGGGTGGCAATACCGTGGTAGGGCATCATTCGGTTATTGGCGGCAACGTATGGCTTACCGAAAGCGTGGCACCTTACTCTTTTGTGCATAACACCACACAGGTAGAACACCGCATAAAGAAACCCCTGCCCAACCACGAAGCCGACACATAAACCCATAGAACGGCAGCCGGCGTTGGAGAGGAGTTATTTGTTTGGACACAAACAACGGCAAAGTACCACCTTTGTAATTAATGGCAGTGTTGAAGACACAATACAGTTTATTTTGGTTTATGCACCAACCAAGGCACACGGCAATTCGTTTTTTACATTGAACCAAAACTAAAAAACCATGAAAAAATTAACTTACCTCCTTGTTGTGTTGTCTTTGCTGCCGTTTAATACTATGCGTGCACAAGATGTGCCCGGCACTGCCGAAGAAATTATTGCCCTGCTGAATGGCGAATGGCACTGGCAGTACAGCGTAGGCAGTTTTCCGATGGATACGTTTACCACCGAAGAATATGGACCGGGCACGTTCACTTTTTCTCCTTCGGCAAGCGGAACGGCAGATTCGGTCAATTATAGTTTTACGTCGGCTGCCGTTCCGTTTTCATCGGGCACTACCGCACTGCAAAACACGCCCGAAGGCTGGACAATTATGTTGAATATGGAAATTGGCAGCGGCTTTTTTTGGTACCTTAACCGCCTGAACAATACCGAACTGCTGTTTTTAGACGGTGCTATGGCTGTTGACGGGCCTTATGCACACTATTTTACCCGCCCCTCTGCCTGCGATCAGGTAAACCCCACCATTACCGGCAATTTATTGGTAAACTGCCCTTATGAAACCTCAACACTAAGTACCCAAACTTTTGATTCTTACCAATGGTACCGGCGCGGCTATTTCGACGCTGTGGCGCAACCCATTGCCGGCGCTACCGGGCAAACCTATACCGCCACTTTTGACGATGTACTGTACTACCTGAGTGTAGAGGTTACCCAAGACACCTGTACCGTTACCTCGCCCGAAGTACTCATTGACCAACTCATAGGGTTGCCGCCTTATGTGGCTAACGGCGGTAATTTTACCATAGACCCCAACGGAAACGCCATTATTTGCCCCGGCGATACCCTGCTGCTTACCGCATACAGCATCGCACAATTTCAGTGGTATAACAACGGCGAACCGGTAGGTACACTAAACCAAAACCCACTGCCGGTTACCGAAAGCGGTAATTATACCGTAGTAGGTGTTGACCCCATTTGCCCGCTGTACCCCGCCAGCCTGGGGCTTGAAATTCCGGTAATAGCCGGGTTTACCCCGCTTATTGCATTGGCAAATTCGGGCATTGAAGTAATCAACCCTTATACCTTTAATACCTACCAATGGTACTTTAATGGTGCGCCAATTGCCGGCGCCAATTCATATTACTACGAGTTTCAGGGTATTGAAATTGGCACTTTTTGGGTAGTTACTACCGATGTACATGGTTGTACGGCACAATCGGCCCCGTTAGATGTAACAGGTACAGGCATTGAAAATGGCGGACACAGAAACGAAGTTGCCTGCATGGTTAATGCCGAAAGTAAAACCCTGTTCATAACCGGCCTGCAAAACCCCGATGCTTGTACCGCCGCCTTGTACGATACCAATGGCCGCCTTGTTTTACAAACTGCCCTGCAAGAAAACGCTGTTCTGCACCTTGGGCAATTACCGGCGGGTATATACATTTGCCGTATTCATAACGGTATAAATGTATTGGCACAGCAAAGAATTGCGCTTTTGCGCTAAGGAATTACAATAGCGCGTGTAAGGGCGGCATAGTGTGCTTGCGCATTAGGTTGCAAAAGCGCAGTGTACACGCCTTTTTCGCCGGCAATAACTACCCTGAAATCGAAGTTTTGTCCGCCGAAAACGGTTTGCAACAACAGCGTATCTTCCTGCACCTGCGGAATGGCAAGGTGGTCGGGGCGGGGGTCGGTGCAGGCGGTGGCGCGGGTAAGCACTACACGGGTAGAGTCTAAGTGGCTGTCAACACTGCCGCGCAGTCGAATAATGCGCATATCGGGGGTTTCGTTGCGGCAGCCCTTTTCGTTGTAGCCATCAATAAACAGGCGGCTGTTGCCCTCAAAAATGGCTGTTTTACCGGCTTTCAGTCCTTCCATAATGCTGCTCCAGGTAAAGTCTGCGGCAAAAACGGCGGTGGTGGGGTAGCCAAGGGCGGGGTCGAGGCCGCTGCCCGGTGCATCGGTAAATATACGGTGGTTGTCGCTGCCGCCAACGGCTACGGTACTTTTGCCGGCCAGCAGGTCGCATCGCCAAATGTCGCGCCCGCGTATATCCCAGGGGTCAAATCCTATGGTTCCGTTCCAAATTTCAATGGCATCATAGTTGTAGCCGGTCCAATCGTAAATAATCCAGGGGGTAATGGCATAGGGGTGGTTAATAACGGTAAAGCAGCCGCGGTCAATGGCCTGTTGCAGGGCGTTGCCGCCGGTTACGGCATCTTTAGGTCGGTCGGTAAAAGCGCCGCTGCGGTCAAAGGAGGCCAGGTCATTGGGTATGCAGCCAATGTGGCCGGTGGGTTGCGAGTTGTTTTCGCTTACCGGGCTTATTTCGTTTCCGTCAACCATGATAAACTGTTCGGGTATGGAGAGTTGTCCGCAGGTATCCCAATACGGAAATTCGGGGCCTTGGTTAAACAGGGCGGGGTCTTCGTAGGTGGTGGTGGCATCGCTGCCGGTGCTGTTGCTATGGTCGGTCAGCACCAGAAAATCCAGTCCCATAGTTATGGCGCGCTGTTGTATGGCTTGCGGGCTTGAGTCGCCGCCGGTATCATTGCTGGCACCGGTGGCATGAACATGAAAATCGCCCAAGTACCATTTGCCGGGCGGGTCTTCTTCCAGCGCAATGGGGTTGCAGGTGTTGTCGTCGGTATTGTTGCAGGCGGTAAAGCATATTGCGGTCAGCCCCAAAATAAGGTAAAGTAGGGTGCTGTGTTTGATAAAAATTGCGGTACGGGCAAAAAATTTGTACATAGCTGCTGCATTAAAGGTTTGCACGAAACTACACAAAACCCCCGAAATGAGCAAAGTCAAACAGCAGTTTGTTGGTAAAAATTGCCGGCTATTTTTTACCCGGCTTGTATTTTGAACGTTTCAGCACTTCCTGCCCGTCGGTAATTTGCATTAGTTGGTCAAAGGTAACGTCGGGGTTTTCCTGCATAAATTTGCGCACAATTTGCCAGCCCATCCACACGCCGGTTTGCCCCGGCGATTCGGGTGGCATACCGGTAGTGGTTGGTCCATCGGCAATAAATTTCATATATTCCAGCGATTTGCTGCTGTATAGCAAGTCGCGTTCAATAAAAAAGCCCCACATTTCTTTTTCATTGTCAAAACACCATTGCAGTTCTTTGGCGGTGTAGCCAATTTTCAGGCTATCGGGGGAATCGGGTAAAACCAAATCCAGAAAATACAACATTTTACCTTCGGATATCATCCGGTCAATCAGTTTGGCATCGGCAGTTTTGGCATCGTACAGCGCTTTAAACCAGGCTTTCATGGCATTGGGTACCAAAAAGGGGGGTTGCAGGCGGTAGGTAACATATTTTGGCAGTCCTATTGAATTGTAGTAAACAAAATCTTTTCCCAGAAACATGTCGAGGCTGACGGCCAACAGCGAGGTATCTAAAGTAGCAGCGGCCGGGCCAAATTCCGAAATATGGGTTACCACGCGGGGGGTATTTTTATTGGGGAAATAATATTTGCAATAGCGGAAGGCATCGGTAAAACTTCGTTCAAGTTCGGTAACATCGGGGTATTTAAGCATAACAGAGTCATGCAATGCCCTAAGATTGGCATTGCCAATAAAGCTCTTCAGTGCCGTTTGGTAGGTGCGTCCGGTGTCGTTGGGCTGCCTTATGGCAAGCAGGTTGTTTAGGTAAAAATTGTAGAAATAGGGGTATTTTTTTTCAAGGGCATCAAAACAGGGCGCATAGTTTACCGTATCGCAGGCAAAAAGGTCTTT
Organism: Sphingobacteriales bacterium TSM_CSM; assembly: GCA_002212725.1. Lineage (GTDB taxonomy): Bacteria > Bacteroidota > Bacteroidia > Chitinophagales > UBA2359 > UBA2359. The sequence continues at coordinate 13,707 of MTCR01000126.1, forward strand.
TTCAAAGCGCTCAATAGTAATATTAACATTAACTTTTGATACATCGGGTTTTTGGCGCCCGGTGTTAAGACATGAACCGAAGCCAGCCATCATAAAAAGGAAAAACAAAGTGGAGAGTGTGCAGTTAAGGACGAAACGATTTTTGAATAACATGTTGAACATTTTGCCGGTATAAACAGGTTGGTAACGCTATTGGTTTTTACCCGATGCCAAAAACTCAAAGGGTAAAATGCCCGATGAACTGTTTTTTGCAACTGCAATGGCGGTAAATGAACGATTTTACCTGTTTCCTTATTATTATTGCAGCCTCTTTTACCTCACACCTATATTTTTTACAATCAATGACAAACAAAACACAATTGCTGTACAACGCCATACAACAACGCATTTTGGTTATAGACGGCGCCATGGGAACCATGATTCAGCGGTATGGGCTTGGCGAAGCCGATTTCAGGGGAGAAAGGTTTAAGCATCATACCACCGACCTGAAAGGCAACAACGATTTGCTATGCCTTACCCGCCCCGATGTGATTGCCGAAATTCACCGCGCTTACCTGGAGGCCGGCGCCGATTTAATAGAAACCAACACGTTTAACGGCACTTCGGTATCGCAGGCCGATTATAATATGCAGCATATAGTGTATGAACTGAACTTTGAAGCCGCCCGGATTGCCCGTGCAGAAGCCGATGTTTTTACCGCCTTTAACCCGCAAAAACCCCGGTTTGTAGCAGGCGCACTTGGGCCTACCAACCAAACCTGCTCTATTTCGCCCGATGTAAACCGACCGGCTTACCGCGCCATTACCTTTGACCAAATGAGAAATGCCTATTTTGAACAAGCCCGCGGACTGATGGACGGCGGCGCCGATACCCTGCTGGTTGAAACGGTTTTTGATACCCTTAACTGCAAAGCCGCCCTGTACGCCATTATGGACCTGTTTGACCAAACCGGACGCGAACTGCCCGTTATGGTTTCGTTTACCATAACCGACCAAAGCGGCCGCACCCTTAGCGGGCAAACTGTTGAGGCATTTTACAACTCGGTTAGCCATGTGCCGTTGTTTAGCATTGGCTTAAACTGCGCTTTGGGTGCTAAGGAAATGCGCCCCTACTTAGCAGAACTGGCAAGGGTGGCGGGTTGCTACATCAGTTGCTACCCCAATGCGGGTTTGCCCAATGCTTTTGGCGGATACGACGAAACCCCCGAAGAAATGTGCCTCATTATTGAAGAATTTGCCAAAAGCGGGCTGGTAAATATAGTGGGCGGCTGCTGCGGCACCACCCCCGAACACATACGGCACATGGTGCAACATCTGCAAGGCATTGCCCCGCGCACGCTGCCGGTTACCAATGCTGTTGCAGTAGCATAGTAAATGCCCGGTTTAAACCAACGCAGGTTAAAAAAACAGCAAAAAACCGGTTTAGGGTTAACTGCTAATTGACCAAAACCAGTTTAACCGCAGCTATGGTATTGTTGTTTTGCAACAGTTGACACCAGTAAACACCCGGCTGCAGGGCACTTACGTTTACTGCAACAATTTGCCCACCTGTAACAGCGGCTGTTTGGCAAACCTGCCCCAACATGTTGTACAGCAGCAGTTGTGCCGGTGTATTATCATCTGGCAGCAGAGCGGTAAACCGTACCAAATCTTTGGCCGGGTTGGGGTAGCATTGCAACAAGGCTGTGCCGGGTTCTTGTTTACCGCCTCCTGCAACAATTTCTACGGCATAGTCTTCTACTTCGCCAACGGCAAACACATCGCAAGGCAGTGTGTTGCCATCGGTACTGAGCGAAATGCGCATTCTGGTAGTGCCTGAAAGCGCCGTTTCGGGCACTTTAAAATTGCCTTGCAAGGTAAGCGGGCTGGCAGAATATACCGATGTTTCGGCAGGGTTAGTGCCCGAAAACACCAGTTCGGCCGGGTCAAAAGACAAATTTTGGTCATAATCAACCCATACTTTCCAGTAGGTGTCGGTTAGTTTTCGGGGTGTTCCTTCGGTAAGGGTAACGGGTATTTTAAGTCCTTGCCCCAGTTGTATGGTTTCCAGATTATAGTTGTTGTATCCGCCGTTGTTGCCGGTATAGTGGGTAAAACCTGCCACTCCTATTTCATCTGTCCAAAGCGCATTGGCGTTGCTGCCTGCCGAGGGGCAATATCCTAAGCAGTAGGTGCTGAAACTGTACAGCGCGCTGAAATCTGATTCCGAAACACAGGTTGGCGACAAACTGCCACAAAACGACTGCACTTGAAATTCGTAGTTGGTACAGGCGCTTAAACCGTCCACCAATAATGAATTGCCGTTGCTTGCCACTTCTGTCCACACGCCGCTGCCTAAAGGCCGGTAGCGCACGTGGTAGCTTTCGGCTTGCGATTGGGTGTCCCAGGTTAGTATGGCGCTGGTATCGGTTTCGGAAATTACGTTGAGTTGTGCCGGCACCACACATTCCGGCGTTGTCTGAAAAAGCACGGTATAGCCAAAATCGCTGTTAACAGAGCCGGCACAGGTACTTCGCACCCGCACCTCATAGAGCGATGCCGGCGCTAAACCGGGTATGTTGTAAAACAAGCTGCTCACAAAAGTGCCGCTTCCCCAGGTGCTGCTGCCATAGGGGCGGTGTTCTACACGGTACGATACTGCGTCGTCTTCAACCTCCCAAACCACTTTGGCACAACCGGGCGTAGCATCGGTTACCACTACACCGTTGGGCGGCATGCAACTGGCGGCAGTGGTAAAGATAACAGACGGGCTGAAAATAGGGCTGGTTGTGCCACCGGTACAAATGGTTTTAACCCGTACCGTATAGCTCACATTTAAATTTAAACCCGATATTTCTGCCTGGTTGGTGTAAGTTACCAACGAGGTTTCGGAAGTTGGGCTTGAAACCGGTGCATAATAAACCAGGTAGCCTGCCGCATTGCTGTTTGCTTCCCACCCTATAGTAGCCGAATATTTATCAACCTCCAGGGCGGTAAGTTCCAGCGGTGGCGGGCACGAGGTATAGGAGGTGGTAAAGTTGGTGGTAATATAGGTGCTGTTATTGCCATCGGGGCAGGCATTTTGCAACAGTACTTCGTAGGTGGTTCCAACAGCAAGTTGGTCTATGGTTTTTGAGGTGCCGGTAAAGTAAAAAATTTCGTTGCTCCAGGTTTCGTTGCCAACGGGTCGGTATTTAAGGTTAAACACAGCGCCCGGTTCGGTAGCAGTCCACGAAAGGGTGGCCGTGGTATAACTGATAGCGCCTGCCGATAGGCCTGCCGGTGGAAAGCACAACACCTCTTCTGTACCGGTAATGTTTACATTGTCAATATACAAGCGGTTGCCGTTAAGGCATTTATTTACAAACCCGATGATAATTTCACTGCCTGCAAAGGCAGAGAGGTTAATGGTTTCGGTTTTCCACTGGGTGCAGTTGGCCGGTGCCCAGGCAGCCGAAACAGCTGCTGCGCTGGCAAGGTCTGTACCTTGTTTGTTGTAGAGGGAGGTAAAACTTTGTCCGCAATCTGCCGAAACAACTACGCGAAGGCGGTCGCTGGGGCCGGTGCCGTAAGGGGCATACGACACATCAAAAGCAAGGCTGGCAGTGGCGTAGTTGTATAAATCGATGGCGGTAAACAGGTAGTCTTGTTGCCCGAGCGCTCCGTAGCTTCGGTTATCCATGCGCATGGCTTTGCTGCCGTTTGAGGAACAGCCGCCCACTGTTGTTTGCTGCCAGGTGGTGGCGCCGTCGTAGTTAAGGGTAATCCATTGCGAGGCTGTGGTTGCCGCGTTTTCAAAATTTTCGGCAAAGGGCAGCTGTAGCGGGCTAATATGGTTGCAGGCTCTTTGTGCGCCGTCGTTGGCGGGGTTTTGGTCAGACCACATATCGGGCAAAGCGGTGTAGGCGGCAAAGGTAAAACTGCCATTGGGCAGGGTAATTCCGGCATCTATTAACACATCAATATCTTTACCCGGTTGCAGGGTTCCAGCCCAGTTATACACAGACATGGCGCCATTTATCTGGTAATTAATTTGTGCTGAGTTTACCACCGTATTGCCAAAATTTTTAAGCGTTACAACTGCCGCCGAGTTACAGGAAAAATTGCCCGGCGATACAATGGCGGTAATACCCACATCTTTGTTGTAAATGGTATTACATCCTTCAGATTCCAGGATGCTGCCTCTTATGGCGGTAAGCGAAATACGCATACGGTCTTTTTGTCCATGGGTAAAGATGGTTTGGCAAAACTCGTTGCCATAGTCCATGTAGTTTTCAATCATATCGGGTTGGTCGCCAATGCCCCCCAACCCGGTCGGTCGAAACGGGTTTCGGCTGTTCAGGTCGTCGTCGTCGGTAGTGCAGCTGTTAATGGGGTTGCAAAAAGTGCCGTTTGAGAGGGCATCGGGCGGGGTGTCGCAAACATAATCGCCGGTATATCGGCAATCGAGGTTATTGCAGCCGCCGTTAAAGGTATGAAAAAGGTTGAGGTAGTGGCCAACTTCGTGAATGAGTACCTTGTCGTTGTCAATTCCGGTTCCGAAATAATCCTGTCGTACCACCACGCCGTCGCGGTTGGTGCCGTGCCAGCCTGCGGGCGGGGTGTAGCCGGCATAGGAGTAAATATTGTTTTGCACATCGGCAATGGCGTAGGTAATCCATACATTCATGTAATGGTATCTGTTCCAGCCGGTGGCATATTTCATGAGGCTGTCGGTGGTAGGAAAATCAAGGTAGGTAAAAGCAGCAGAACCAAACCGGATAATGCCGGTTGTATAGGTTCCGTAGGGGCTTGTGGTGGCAAGGCAAAACTCAATTTCCACATCGGTTCCCGAAGTAGGGTCATATACAGTTGTATTTCTGAACGCCTCATTGAGTCGGTCAATGGCTTCATATACCCGGCTGTCGGGTGGGTTGGTTAATTTGCCCACAATACTGTCGGGGTGATGCATAATATGTACCACAACCGGTATGGTGTAAACCGTTTGGTTAAGCCCCGATTTTTCTAATCCTTGCGCACGCCCGGCTTCCAGTTTTTCAACCTCTGTGGCTATGAGTTCGTTTTGTGCATCAAAGCGTGCGGCATATTCGCTGTCGGTTTCCAGCCAATGATTATGCAGTATGTCGGTAGCACAGGGCTGGCTTTGTATATAACCTTGCCGGGCAAAACAACAGAAAAAAAAGAAGTAAAGATAAAACCTGCCGGTAAGCGGTAATGGCGGTAATTTCATGGCAGCCAAAGTTTAGCGTGTAGCAATTTGCCCAAAGTTGAGTAAAGGGTATGGTGTAAGAATGGAGAAAACGCTAAAAAAAAGCAAAAATAAGCATTGTATTTCTAAATTTACCTCTTTTCTGTTAAATGCCTTCTATATTCTTTAAAACCGGGCAGCGTATTTTTTTCTTGCATATTTTTATGTCATGTAAAACTGCTTGTACTCCAATACTTTTAAGGCAGGTAAAACTATAAACTGAGCCGGTTGTGGCTAACTGGTGTTTTGGTTTTTTAAAAAGATGGTATAACTATGACAATAGAAAATGTTATTTTGCGCTGAAAATGCACACTATTGTACTTACAATCTTTTACAGGGGTTACCAAAATGCCTCCGAAATCTGTTAACTTTACGCAAAATTAAACTACCATGAAAAAAATTCTGCTTATCGCCTTAGTGGCAGTTATGTCGCTCAGTTCTTGTGCCGGTAAAAAAAAGGTGCAACAGGCACAACAAAAGACACAGGAAGTTAAGGCAATGTTAGACAGCGCCCGTGACAAATTTGACGACTGTCAGCGCGCAAACGCCACTCTCAATGCCACTATTGCCGGAAAAGATGCCCAGTTGCAGGGAAAGGAAGACGAAATAAGAAACCGCAATGCCCGCATTAAGGAATTGGAAGACCAGATTGACTACCTCAAAAAAACCAATACCAACCTTCTGGATAGATTGTCTGACCTTTCGGTGGTGAGCAAGGCCGGTGCCGAAAGTATTCGTAAATCGCTGGAAGCCATTAATGAGCAGGGGCGCTACATTAAAGACCTTAACCAAAACATACAGCGCAAAGATTCGCTCAATATTGTGCTTATTACCAACCTCAAGCGCTCGTTGGGCAATGTTTCTGATGAAGATGTGCAGATAGAGGTTAAAAAGGGCGTGGTGTATATTTCCCTGTCCGATAAAATGCTGTTTAAATCGGGCAGCGCGGTTATTTCCGGCCAAGCCGAGTCGGTGTTGGGTAAAATTGCCAGCATCCTGAACGATTATACCCAATTAGAAATTCTGGTAGAAGGCCACACCGATAATGTGCCTATTAACACCGGTTGTATGCAGGATAACTGGGATTTAAGCGTTAAACGCTCGGTTGCTGTTACCCGGCTGTTGCAGAACAAATTTGGCGTTGCTCCAAACCGCATGACCGCAGGCGGCCGCTCTGAATATGTGCCCAAAACCACCAACGATACCGATTACGGCCGCAGCCTTAACCGCCGCACCGAAATCATTATTCTTCCGCTGCTGGAGCAGTTTTTTGAACTGGCAACTCCGCAGGATAAATAACAAAACTTACCGGCGGTATTTGCCCGTTAATATTTGCCTAATCAAAGGCTGCCGCAAACAACGGCAGGGTTGCGCAAATAATATCGGCTGCAGGCAAGTTTTGGGGTAAAACCGGCAGCGAAGGAACAATAAAAACGGTTTTCATGCCCAGGCGCTTCCCAAATTCAATATCCGATTCCGAATCGCCCACCATAATGGCTTTTTTAAAATCAATGTCGCCAAAATCGGTGCGCGCCTGCAGGGCCATTTGTACCTTTGGTTTCCGGCAAAGGCAGTTATCGGCGGCCAAGTGCGGGCAGTAGTACCATGCATCAATGGCGGCACCTGTTGCGTTCAGGGTGTTTTGCATAGCGGCAAACAGGTTCAGCAAATCTTGTTCGGTCATTAACCCTTTTCCAATACCTTGCTGGTTGGTAACCACAATGGTATGTTTAAAATGGCGGTTCAGCCGGGCAATGCTTTGCGGCACACCGGTTATCCATTGCAATTGTTGTGCGGTGCGCACATAGTCGTTTTCGGGCTTCACATTCATTACGCCATCGCGGTCAAGAAACAGTGTCCAGTCGGAATTTACATTCCAAACCTGGAGCAGGCGTTCAACAGGTTGTGTACTCATGGTTGCGGAAGCGGCAGGTTGGTTTCGGGCAATCAATACCTGATAAACGATACGCCAATTACCGAAGCATTTGGGTAATACAGGTTAAAATCCGAAACACTAACCGAATCGTCAAGGTTCACATCGGCGGCATAATAACCGTTTAACAGGGCGCTTTGCAACCGGTACAGGTTAAAATCCGATACTGAAATTACGCCGTTGCCGTTCAAATCTCCGGCAATAAGTGCATACGCGCCGCCGGGCAGCGCTTTCATTTGCAGTGCACCCAGCATTACGGTTGCCGGTACTGTAAAATCTACTGTCATGCCGTTGCTCAGGGTTTGCGGTGCGGCGGTAATAACGGCCAGGTGGTTCCGGTGTCGCGCCACAAAATGGTAAGGTGTGCCGGGCACAAGCGAGTAAAATTTTACCCCTGCCATGCCATCGGCATCTTGCACCCTGCCGTCGTTCAGCACTATGGCGGCGTGGCGTTCGGCAACGGTGTTGGGGTTAACGGCGCTACGGGCTTCCACCAGTATCCAGTCGGTGGCGGTAAGGGGTATTTGGGTGGCACTTTCGGTACCTGTATAATTCCATGGGGCGGTGTTGTAAGGCTGTTCACCGGGCATATACCCGCCTGCCGGCAGGGCGGTAGTCATTAATCCGTTGGCGGTATTATAAGCGCCTTCGAGCAGCAGTTTCATATTAATAACCGCACTTGGTGCGTTGGGTGTATTAAACAACACCGATGCCGAAAATATACCGTTTGTAGCCCCGCAAACCGATGCAATTTGTACTTCGTAAGCCGTTGCCGGATACAACCCTCCCAAGGCAAAAGCAGTGGTGGTAAGCGATGTTTGCAGCCAGGTGGTGGTTCCCTGTTGCCGGTACCTGAGCAGGTATTGGGTGGCTTCGGGCACTGGGTTCCAGCTTACCTGCGCTGTTTCCATGGTTATGTTGGTAACGGTAATGCCGGCGGGCACATTGCAGGGGCAGGGTACAGTGCTGCTGCTGCCGCCGCTGTTGTTGGTAGTAAAGGTAAAACTCGGCGCATATTCGGTATAAATTCCGTTGCAATTGGTGGCCAGCAAAATTTCGTAAGAGGTATTTGCTTGCAAACCGGTTAAGGTAATATTGTTATCGGTGGGCGAAACAATGTTCCATGCGCCTGTTAAGGTACGGTAAAGCATATAATAGCCCGAAGCTGCCGGAATAGAATCCCACTCGATAGTGGCAGTAGTAAAGGTAATGTTGTAGGCTTCCAACCCGGTAGGAATGGGGCAACCGCCGGTATAACCATTTGCGCCTATGTTGGTATTGCAGTCGTTCTGGTAGTCATTGGTGGTAAAGGTAAAGGTTGGTGCGTAGTTGGTATAAACTCCGTTGCAGTTGCTGGCCAGTTGCACTTCGTAGGTGGTAAAGGGCATTAACCCCGTAAATTGCCAGGTGTTGGTTGCGGGCGAGGCAATGTTCCATGCGCCGTTTTGTGCGCGGTACAACATATAGTAGCCGGTTGCGCCGGCAGTTGCATCCCAGTTAAGCGTGGCTGTGACAGAACCAATTTCGGTTGCGTTTATACCGGTTGGCACGGCACAATTTTGCGTACCCGTACTGCCGCCGTTTCCGCCGCCACCCGAATTGCCGTTTCCGCCGGCGCAACCGTAGTTAATTTTTATTTGCTCGGTGGGGTCGTCAACGGGCAGTGCCAGCATGATGGCATCCAACACTTCTCCAAAGTCATAGCGGAAAGAAATGGAAGCGCCGCCGTTTATGCTGTTAAACACGGTTTGTACCGATGTTTTTACTGCCGCCGTGTCCACATCGGGGTAGAGTGGAAAAATGCGGCTGAGGTACTGTTGCACATCGGCCCAAGCAACCTGCGTTTCGTAGTAGTTTTTAAAATAGTTATAGGGCTGCCCTGTGGCGGGGTTGGTATTGCCCAAAGACGGCGGGTTGAGCATTGCGGCTTGGTTGTTGAGCGCTACGGTGTAGTTGCTTATTTTTTGGGCGTGGTCATAGGCTACCGGCTCATCTGCAAAAATGGTGAGCAAATCGGGGGTGGCCAGCGCTTCGGTGCGTTGGGTGTAAAATATATTTTGCACCAGGTTTGACCATAAGCCGCGGTTATAAGCACCTGCAATGGCTTTTACCCCGGCCAAGGGGTCGGTGGCGTTTTCAAAAAACCCGAAAGGATCCCAGCCTTTGTTTACCTCCAGAAATCTTACCGAAAAAATATCGTAATAAGCTTTACCTATGGCAGCGGTTTCAAAATGGTTGCCGCCAATGAGTTGTGCGTGCTGCCCTGTTGGAAACCGCTGCGGGTACATGGTGTTCAGTTCTGCATAGGCTGATGGCGGCGGCTCAATTTGAAAACACCCGTCATTTACCGACAAAGGTTGGTAGGTTAGCGGAAACGGGTCGGCTGCATCGGTTTGTATGCCGGCATCGCAGCCGCAAAAAGATTCTTTGAGCGGCGTGGCAAAAAACGTGTTCATGGGCATAATGCCCGTATCGGTAACGTTGGCAAAAATCTGATAGGCATGGGCAATGGCCATAGCCCAGCTAAGGCGGTTATTGGGTATTTCGGCATCGGCGCTTACACCCCAAACGGGGTACAGGCGGGCTTCGCCAATGCGTATTTCGCCGGCGGGTTTCAGGGTGGCAGGTGTAAGGTAGTAAGTAGCCGGCCGGGTTGGGCAATTTACCGGGTTTGCCTGCACCGATACTGCTAAGGTTCGGGGTGTGCCGGTACAAGCATTGGCTGCTGTTTCGGTAACAGCTATTATGCCGCCGGTTTGCCCCCAATTTACGGTAATTTGGTTGGTTCCCTGCCCGCCGGTAATGGTTGCACCTGCCGGAACTGTCCAACTGTAAGTGGAGCCGGCGGTATTTGCCACACTATATACCGTTGCCGTTGCGTTGGCTGCCACAGTGGTACTGCCGCTAATGGCAGAGGTGGTGGGTGTAACGGTTACGGTTATCTGGTCGGTGGCGGTACAGCCGTTGCTGTTGGTTGCGGTAACGGTATAGGTGGTGGTAATGGCCGGGGTAGCAACGGGGTTGGCAATATTGGCGGCACTCAGTCCGGCAGTGGGACTCCAACTATAGTTTATACCGCCGCTTGCGCCCAATGTTGTTGAACTGCCGCTGCAAATGGCAACATCGGGGCCTGCGTTGGCTATGGGGTTGGCATAAACGGTAATGTAGCCGGTTTTGGTTTCGTTATCGCTTCCGTAGTTGTTGGCAGCGGTAAGGCTTACGGTAAAGGTGCCGGGTGTGTTGTAGGTTACCACAGGGTTTGCCGTGTTTGCAGTTGCAGGTGTGCCGCCGGTAAAAGTCCAGGCCCATGAGGTGGGAGTATTGGTAGCAAGGCTGGTAAAAGAAACCTGTTGCCCGGCGCAAATAGTAACATCGGAAGCGGTAAAATCGGCAACGGGCGGCAGGGGCGGGGTACTTACATTGAGCAACACAGCGGCGGTGTTGTTGTTTTCGTTGCTTTCGTTCAGGGCGTTGCCGCTGTCGGCCACTAATATAATATACCAGACACCGGCTGTAGCATAAGCCGGCACAGTAAGGGTAACGCTTACGGGCAGGCTGCTTCCGGCGTTAATGGCGGCAATGGTAGAAGCTGTTAGCAAAACATCGCCCGGGCCAAAGGTATTGTTGGCTGAAAGATAGAAACTGAGCGTGCAGGCGGCGGCTCCCAGATTGCCGGTGTTGGCAACCGTGCAGGAAACGGTGGTATTGCTGCCCGATGTAAGGTTAAACGGGTTGGCCGTTGCGGATGGAATGGTTAAATCGGGTTTTGGTTGTAAAGCGCCACACAAAACAGTGTTTAAAGTATCGGCAAGCGGCGTGCCGGCAATTTGCCCCGAATTGGGCGCAGTTTCTAAATAATCGCCGGTAATTTCCCAGATAATAACCCCCAGTGCATTGTTGTTTACGGCATACTGTGCCTTTAGGGCAATAGAAGCGGGGTTGTCGTAGCTTACCACGGTTTGCAGGGCGCCGCTGCCGGTAAGGTAGGGCACTTGTGCCAGAACATCCCAGTTTTGGTTAAACAAACCCAGGTTGTTTAAAATGTTGTAATAAAGTGGCGAACCTTCATCTTGCCAGAAAGTTTGGGTATCGGCCCCGGTGTGGGGCTGATGCAGGCCGGCACATTGCCTGAAACTACGGCCGTAAAAGGCTACCCCGATGTTTATTTTACCCGGCGGCACGCCATAGGTATCTGTAAGCATGTGAAACCCTGCGTTGAGGTTAAAGGCAGGGTCGCCCACAGCAGGCTGGTACAGGGGCGAGTTGTGGTTGCTAACCGGGTCCCAGGCGCCAAAGTAATCGTAGCTCATGAGGTTAATCATGTCTAATAGCGGCGTTACGTTTGCCCATTCTACGTTAACTGCGTTTGAAGGAGCCGAGGAAACGGCGGCGGTAAGCAAAAAATCTTTATCTACCAGCGCACCGTAGGCATCTATGGCATCTCTGACAGCTTGCAGGAGGAGGGTGAAATTTTGTTTATCGGCAGGGGTACCGTTATGTTCGGCATAGCCCGGGTATTCCCAGTCGAGGTCTATGCCATCGAAGCCGTAAGTTTGCAGTTGGTTTACGCACGATTGGGCAAACGTTTGCCTTTTTACCGGGTCGGCGGCAATACCCGGAAAGTTGTTGGAAAGTGTCCAGCCGCCAATAGAAACCAATACTTTTACATTGTTGTTATGTGCCCGGTCAATGAGGGAAGTATTTGGGTAATAAGAGGGTGGGGTAGTACTCCAGTTAATTTGCCCCAGCAACAAGTTCTCGTCTGCCCAAGGGTCAACGCCCGATATGTTGCCGTTGGCATCGGGTGCAAAAAAGGCATAGTTGAGAATGGTGTATTTGCTGTAATCAATAGTTGCAGGGCGCACCAGTTGTGCGCGGTCGTACCATTGCCATGATGGGTAATAACCTATTACTTCTTTACACGGTTGGGCAAACAGGGTTGTGCAGAAAAAAATCAGCAACATGCCGGCTGCACTAAAAATGTTTTGAGGGTGAATGCGCATAGCGGTTGGTATTGGGACAAATAATTTTTTGACCGCTAAGGTAACAGGTTTTGGTTTAAAAAAGCTATAGACGGTGCGTAATTACCGGGCAATATTTTACTCCTGTTGTTGACAATACAAATGGTTGTTTTTGGGTTTAAAACAAATAAACCGACTCGATTTTAAAAGTCCACCCAGAATTCTTTACCTTTGTTTGGCTTTTATGTACAGCGAAAACATTGTTTTTTTATGAAGTGTAAAATTTCGATTAACTCCGGCATTTGTTGCCGGAGTGTTTTTTTTATGTGTTTGGGCTTGTTTTTTGCAGGTTTAAGTGGTTGTAAGGAAGATACCAATGAACTTGCCATTTCCTGCAATGGCAATATATCTCAATATTGTAACCACAAATACAATGAGCACACCTATGCCGGAACGCATAATTCGTTTGCTTACACCCCTGTTTATAACGATATAATTGCCAATCAACGCCGCAGCATTACGCAACAACTGCAAGATGGCATAAGATGCCTGAACTTAGATGTTTACCTGTTGGTGGGTGATACTTTTTGTGCCGACAGTGCTATATATGTTTATCACCAATATCCCGGTTTTGGGTGTCAGTTTTTTACCGATGTACTCTCCGAAGTTAAATCTTTTATAGATGCCAACTCCAACGAAGTGGTTACTATTACCATAGAAGACACCAACCTTGATATAGTCCAACTGTCATTGGCTTTTTCGCAGGCAAATCTTACCGGCTATCAGTATCATAAACAACAGGGCGAGCCTTGGGCTACCCTGGGGCAAATGATACAAAGCAACAAACGGTTGGTGGTTTTTGCCGATGTTTCTAACCCCAACCAAACCCCCGGCTTTTTCAGAAACTGGAACTATATTTTTGATAATCCCTACTCGGCCGAAAACCGGTATGATTTCAGTTGCAGTTTAAACAGGGGCAATACTGCCAACGATTTGTTTTTGCTTAACCACTTTATAACGGTTATAACCCCGCGCCCCGATTCGGCAACGGTGGTAAATACCCGCGCCTCTCTTGCCGGGCATATTGAAGACTGCAAAAGCGCTTTTGGCAGAATTCCAAACTTTATTTATGTTGATTTTTACGATGTGGGCGATGTGCTAAGCGTAACCGACAGCCTTAACCGGGCAAGGTAAAAACAACAATTCCCCCCTTTTGAAACCTGTTAACGGGCGGGGGTGTTTTGCAGGCACTGTGTTTATAGTTTCTCAATTTCTTCTTTAGACAAACTTGTTAAGTCTGCAATTACATCAATTGCAAAACCTTTTGCTTTCATAGATTTTGCAATTTCCAGCTTTCCTTCCAGTTTCCCTTCCAGTTTCCCTTCCAGTTTGCCTTCCAGTTTGCCTTCCAGTTTGCCTTCGGCAATACCTTCTTGTTTACCTTTTGCCCTTGCTTCGGCTAATTCTTTTTCTACATCAGCCATTTTGGTATGTTGTTCGCTGGCAATATCGTGCAACCGTTTGAGATAGTGCTGGTAAGATTTGCGCTCGTTCTCATCCATTCTCATTTGGTCTAACCGCTCTTTGGCTTCGGGAAGCCCTTTTGCGGTAAAACTTTCGCGCACTTCGCCATTTTTAAGAAAATAAATCCACTCGTCTAACTTGTCGGTCACCCGGTCGTTAAATTTATCAACTTTAATGAGCCAGTATTCGGGGAAAATGTGACTGGGGTTTTCTTTCAGATATAATTCTTTTTGACGGTCTGCCAAATCCAGAACATCGCCTTTATGTATGCCCTTAAAATTGGTTGTTCCGTGGTAAACATAATCTTTACCCTGCCCCAGGTCGAAATAGGCAATGGTAATAGAAATTACTTTTTTAACATTTGAATAGGGTTTACCTTCCCGTATATGCTCGGTAATTACTTTTGAGGTGCCGTATAAAATGCGGTGAAAGTAGTCGTATTCTTTGCTGTTTTGTACTTCAATTATTACCAGTTCGCTTTTACTGTTTTCAACCAGAATATCAACCCTGTTGTGTTTATCGTTTTCGGTTTCTTTGTTGCTTTCGCTGTCAAGTATATGCAGTATTTTTATGTTTTCGGATAAAAGTTCACTTAAAAACCCTTCCAGAATATCAAAATTAGCTTTGTGGCGAAGTATTTTCTTCATCGCCCAGTCAAAGCGGATTAATTTTTTTGTTTTTTTCATGACTCAACAGTTTAAAAAACAAAAATACGGTAAATTGTTTACATTTACCGTATTTGCCGTGCATTTTGAAGCCCATTTAAATTTTTACCTGATTAATGTTTTTGTTGTGGTGCAGTTGTATGGCAGGTAATTTTCGGGTTATTTTACCTCTTCTTTCAGGCGTTCTTGGTATTGTTTTCTAAATTTTTGCACCTTCGGGCTAACCACATATACACAGTAGGGTTGGTTGGGGTTGTCGTTAAAATAGTTTTGGTGGTAGTCTTCGGCTTTGTAAAATACAGAAAAAGGCACAATTTCGGTAACAATAGGGTTAATCCAGGTACCCGAAATCTGGGCTTCATCTTTAGATTGCTGTGCAATGGCCTGCTGAGTTGCATTGTGGTAAAAAATGGCAGAGCGGTACTGTGTGCCAACGTCATTACCCTGCCGGTTAAGGGTGGTGGGGTCATGAATATGCCAGAAAATGTCTAAAATGTCCCGGTAGGTAATTGCCGCCGGGTTAAAGGTAACCTGCACTACTTCGGCATGGCCGGTGCGGCCGGTGCAAACTTCTTTGTAGGAGGGGTTTTTTACGCCTCCGCCCGAATAGCCCGATTCTACTTTTACCACCCCTTCAAGGCTTTGGTAAACGGCTTCCAGGCACCAAAAACAGCCGCCGCCAAGGGTGGCAATTTCTAAAGAATCGACAGTCGGGTTGGGTGCAACCGGTGTTGTTTGTTCGGTGTTGTTTTCCATATTGGTAATGGCGGGTTGGGCGCTGTGTTGGTTGGCACATGCGGTTAAAAAACAGCATAGCAACAACTGCGGCGCAAAGGTGAATTTAATGTTGATTTTCATGGCAGGTAAACAATAGTTGAAAGGTAAAGGTTTTAACTTAATGCCGCAAAGGTACGGTAATCTGCCCGCAACAATTGTTTTGCAGCCGACAAACGCCGTAATGCCATTGCTGAAAGCAAGACAACTCATACCTTGTTTGCGCGTATATTTAAACCCCGAAATGCCCGAATACCCCCTTTTTTTTGTACCTTACACCCCCGAAACCATTTGCTGCTAACCAATGAACAACAAAACCGTTAAAAAAATTACCCGCCTTTTGGTTGCCAACCGCGGCGAAATTGCCATTCGCGTTTTCAGGGCAGCCACCGAGTTAAACATAACCACTATTGGCATTTACACCTACGAAGACCGCTACTCCTTGCACCGCTACAAAGCCGATGAGGCTTACCAGATAGGAAGCAATACCGACCCGCTTAAACCCTACCTTGATGTGGAGGAAATTATACATTTGGCAAAACAGGTAGGCGCCAATGCCATACACCCCGGCTACGGTTTTTTGTCTGAAAACGTACAGTTTGCCCGCCGTTGCCAACAAGAGGGTATCATTTTTGTAGGCCCGCAGCCCGATGTAATGGAAAACCTGGGCGATAAAGTAAAAGCCAAAGAAATTGCCGTAAAAGCACAGGTGCCTGTTATAGAAAGCAACCGGCAACCGCTGGACAGCGCCGAAACAGCCATAGAAGAAGCCAACCGCATTGGCTACCCGGTAATGGTAAAAGCCGCCGCCGGCGGTGGTGGCAGGGGTATGCGCGTGGTGCGTACCGATGAAGAACTGCAAAAAGCCTTTGCCGAAGCCCGCCGCGAAGCCAAAACCGCCTTTGGCGACGATACCGTTTTTATAGAAAAATTTATTGAAAACCCCCGCCACATAGAAGTGCAAATTCTGGGCGATAACCACGGCAACATCATTCACCTCTTTGAGCGCGACTGCTCTGTGCAGCGCCGTTTCCAGAAAGTGGTGGAAATTGCCCCGGCCCCCGGACTGCTTGCCGAAACCAAAAGCGCCCTGTACGGCTACGCCCTGCGCATTGCCCGAACCGTAAACTACAATAACGCCGGCACCGTAGAGTTTCTGGTTGATGCCAATGATAACATTTACTTTATTGAGGTAAACCCCAGAATACAGGTAGAACACACCGTTACCGAAGTAGTAACCGGCATTGACCTGGTGCGCACCCAAATTCTTATTGCCGAAGGTCATGCCCTCAACTCGCAGCGACTGCGCATTTACGGCCAACACGATATTCACCTGAACGGCTACGCCCTGCAATGCCGCATTACCACCGAAGACCCCTTAAACGGCTTTAAACCCGATTACGGAACCATTGTAGCCTACCGCAATGCCGCCGGTTTCAACATACGCCTCGATGAGGGCAGCGCTTTTACCGGCGCCGTAATTTCACCGTTTTTCGACTCCATGCTGGTAAAAGTTACCGCATCGGGACGCAGTTTTAACGGTGCCTGCCAGCGCCTGCACCGGGCTTTACTGGAATTCAGGGTGCGCGGCGTAAAAACCAATCTCCCTTTCCTCGAAAAAGTGGTTACACACCCCATTTTCCTGAGCGGAAACGCCACCGTTGGCTTCATTGACCAGCACCCCGAATTGTTTGAGTTTAAACGCCGCCGCGACCGCGCCACCAAACTGCTGGGCTACTTAGCTAACGTAAGTGTAAACGGCAACCCCGATGTAAGACACGTTGACCCCAACCGCAAATTTACCCAACCCGTTGTGCCCGGCAGTTATAACCGCCACAACGCCGGCTACCCCAACGGAACCAAACAACTGCTTACCGAACTGAAACCCGACGGGTTTTGCCAATGGCTCAAACAGCAAACCGTTGTACAAATTACCGACACCACTTTCCGCGACGCTCACCAGTCTTTGCTGGCCACCCGCGTAAGAACGCAAGATATGCTGCAGGTGGCCGAAGCCTTTGCCAAAAGCCACCCGCAAACTTTTTCCATGGAAGTATGGGGCGGCGCCACCTTTGATGTGGCCATGCGCTTTTTGCACGAGTGCCCCTGGCAACGCCTCAGACTGCTGCGCGAAGCCATACCCAATATTTTGCTGCAAATGCTGCTGCGCGGCGCCAATGCCGTAGGCTATACCGCTTACCCCGATAACCTGGTGGTTAAATTTATTGAAAAAGCAGCCGAAACAGGCATAGATATTTTCAGAATTTTTGACTCGCTCAACTGGATTGAAAACATGCGCATAAGCATTGAAGCAGTGCGCAAATATACCGGCAGCATTGCCGAAGCCTGCATCTGCTACACCGGCGACCTGAACAACCCCAACGAAAAAAAGTTTACCCTCCAATACTACCTTACGCTGGCCAAACAATTAGAAGATGCCGGCGCACACATCATTGCCATTAAAGATATGGCCGGGTTGCTTAAACCCTATGCTGCTTCGGTGCTGGTTTCGGAACTTAAAAAAACGGTTCAAATTCCGGTGCACCTCCACACGCACGATACCTCATCGGCTCAATTAGCCACCTATATCAAAGCCATAGAAGCCGGGGTTGATGTGGTAGATGTGGCGCTGGCTTCCATGTCGGGGTTAACCTCTCAACCCAATTTCAACACGCTGGTTGAAATTATGAAAGGGCAAGAACGTGCCCCGAAGTTCAACATTCAATCGCTCAACCTGTTTTCCGATTACTGGGAAACCGTGCGCGAATACTACTACCCCTTTGAATCGGGGTTACATGCCGGCACCGCCGAAGTATATGCCCACGAAATGCCCGGCGGACAATACTCCAACCTGCAGGCGCAGGCCGCCGCCATAGGGCTTGAAAACCGCATGACCGATATAAAAAATGCCTATATTACCGTAAACCGCTTGTTTGGCGACATTGTAAAGGTTACACCCTCCAGCAAGGTAGTGGGCGATTTGGCGCTCTTTATGGTAGCCAACAACCTTACCGAAGAAGATATTTTGCAAAAAGGAGATACACTGGCTTTTCCCGAATCGGTGCGCGGGTTTTTCCGGGGCGATTTGGGGCAACCCTATGGCGGTTTTCCCGAAAAAATGCAGCAAATGGTGCTCAAAGGCGTACAACCTATTACCGACCGCGCCAATGCCCACATGCAACCCGTTGACTTTGACGCCGAGTTTACCGCCTTTTGCCTGCAATATGGCGACCACTGCACCGAACTTGATTTTTTATCTTACAAACTGTACCCCAAAGTATTTGATGATTTTTACCACCACCGCCAAAAGTACGGCGATGTGGGCATTTTACCCACGCCACCTTTTTTCTTTGGCATGAAAGAAGGCGAAGAAATTACCGTTGACCTGGAACCCGGTAAAACCCTGCTTATTAAACTGCTCTACATTAGCAAACCCGATGCCGAAGGTTGCCGCAACGTGCATTTTAACCTCAACGGCCAAACCCGAACCGTGCGCGTAAAAGACCACAGCATTGTGGTAAAAGAGGTAAGCCACCAAAAAGCACAGCCCGGCAACCCCGCCGAAATTGGCGCGCCGCTGCAAGGCCGCCTGTCGAAAATATTTGTAAAACCGGGCGATAAAGTGGTAAAAAACGCCCCGCTCTTTGTAATTGAAGCCATGAAAATGGAAACCACCGTTACCGCCCCGCAAAACGCTACCATAGACCGGCTGATTTTGCCCGAAGGGGTAATGGTAAAAGCAGATGATTTGGTAGTAAAACTGCTGTAAAAACCCCGTGTACTCCAATTATAAGCGCTTGCAATTACACCTTTTGCCCTATTTCCTGTGCCAGTTGGGCATATTCTTCCTTGGTTATTTTTACCCTCGGTTTGGTAAAATCAAGGTCGTGCAGGCTGTTAATGGGCACTAAGTGTAAGTGTGCATGAGGCACTTCCAGGCCAATAACGGCAATGCCAATGCGCTCACAGGGCACGGTTTGCTCAATGGCCAGCGCCACTTTTTTGGCAAACAGCACAAGTCCGGCCAGCAGGTTGTCGTCAAGGTCAAAAATATAGTCGGTTTCCTGTTTCGGAATTACCAGGGTATGCCCTTTAGCCAAAGGGTTAATGTCTAAAAAAGCCAGATATTGGTCGGTTTCGGCTACTTTATAACAGGGAATTTCGCCTGCCGCAATTCTTGAAAAGATGCTTGCCATAAAATTACAGGTTATTGGTTTTGCCTGCAAAGTTAACAAAAACGGCGGTAAAATGTACCGATGCATACACTCTGTATGCCTACACATTACGGCAAACAGGTTTTTCTATTCAACCACAAACTCCACCGTATAGTCATCGGGAATTTTAGAAACGGCTATCAGGTTATAATCGGGCACAGCCACAAGGCAGTCAATAGGTTTAGGCGTAAGGGTATATGTTACCTGCTTAGCTGCGTCATTGCGGCAAACTGCCAACGTGTTTCCACAATTTTCGGTATAAACCGCCAACCCGGTTTGGGTAACAAAATCTATTTCCACAACCGGTGGCATACAATCGCAAAGTTTGCAGGCTGTTTCATCAATAAAATTTGCCAGGTCATCGGCATTTTGCAGTACATACCGGGCAGTAGTTGCCTCAAAACAGGCGTACTCTTTAAGGGTATAACCTTGTTCGGTGCAGATGCCCTCTTTTTCGCAAGCCCACAGACTGCCAATACAAAGCAATATAACAGCTAAAAAAATGGTGCGATACATAAGTGAATTTTTTTGAGGTGTAACCATATACCATCTAAACGAATTACAGCGCAAAAGCGTTGCCTTTGTATTGGTTTAAGCAAAACAGGATATTTGTATCTGCTGCAATACTACTGCCTTTGCGCTACGCTGTTTCGTAGTTTTGGGGCAGCGCTTACTTACCGGCAGCTCCTTTTTTATAGCTAAACTAACACCCCCCAAAACCACTTATTCCCAAAATTCGACCACTTATTCCCAAATTCCTACCAGTTATTCCTTTTTGCTTTTTTGCAGTGGCAAATTTGTTATCTTTACCGGCAACGGAAACCCCAAAATATCCGTTAGTATTTTTAAACCATAAAATTATGCCATTATGAACAAAAACAGATTAACCCCGGTAAGTTTGCGCACCGTGCTTGCGCCGTTATGTATTAGTTTATTTGTAATATGGGGGGGGGGTAAATTGCCTTTACGCACAAAACAATGGTTTCCAATGGTGTGGAGCAACTTTAGGCGGGTTTACAGGAGGCACATTAATGGAAACTCAAAGTACAGAAGAAGACGAAAATTATTGCGGACTTATGGAATTGCCTTGCGATAATGTAATCACAATGCATCCGCAATGGTATTATGACATGTATCCAATAGAAACAATACGCCTTCGATTTCATGTGCTGCAAAAATCTGCCATGGATCCTCAAAATCTTATTGCCGGAAACCCTGACCATGAAGCCTTTTTTGCAAATGTAGAGCAAAATACAAATGATATTTTAGGTGGATTAGACACCCCAAAACCCGATTTAGGTTATGGCGTAATTAAAGATACCAGACTCAGGGTTAAGGTAGAATCAATAGATTATTATGCCGATGAGGATTTATGGAATTTTAGCCCATTGGAGTTTGAAAATATTTATAATGGTTGGCAATGGGTAAGTACTACCTTTATAGACAAAACAGAAGTTGCACACGCTTTATTAGGTGCTACTATGCCCAATAATGCGATAGATGTATATTTGCCGGGCAATTTTAACGATATGGCAGTTGGTAACAGTGCTTCGTATGGACAAGCTAACGTGGGCAGCAGATGGATATGGATTAGAAATTTTTATGCAGAGTATTTGAATTTCCCATTTACATATATTGATTGCAATGTAGGCGATGGCATATCACCATGGCGAATATTGGCACATGAGGTTTTACACTTATACGGAGGAGAACATCCTGAAGATATTTGGGACGAGGCTAACTGTGCAGACCTTGAGGATGAGGAGTATAACACTAACAATATCTTGGATAATACCTGTGACGAAGTTTTTGAGGGTGAAGCGTCTTTATCTCAGTGCCAAATGGATATGATTGAATGTTTTATGACCGGCAATTTTACTACAAACAGTGAGGCTTTCATTAATGATTACTGCGAAAAAAAAGAAGGGCAGGACATTATAGTTAATCAACCCGGTCAAGTTGTATCTTTTTCTAAACCACGGAGTTTACGTGGCGATTTAATAGTAGAAACGGGCACAACCCTGATACTAAACTCGCTGCTTGCAATGCCCCACGAAGGAAGAATAATAGTTAAGCGAGGTGCCAAACTTATTGTTAATGGTCAATATTCTGGTCTTGTTACAAATGGGCGCAGGTTTAAACTCTCTATGTATCCCTCTCCATATATAAATGCTCCCAATTACCACCACTATGGCGTAGATATTTGTAACGAGAAATGGCAGGGAATAGAAGTTTGGGGCAATGCTGCTATCAATCATGCAGATTTATTTGGAGCCGGAACACTTAATCTTGATGCTTATGAGAACTTGGTACTTACAGAGAATGATCCGGGTGTAGTAATCTTAAAAAACTGCGCGCGTATTGAAAATGCCGTTACAGCTATTAGCACCAAACGCGGCGGCGGTTATTATCCCGATTACAATGGAGGCATAGTATATGCCGAAAACAGCAGTTTTAACAACAACCGATGCGCTACCGAATTTTTACAATATCTGCCTCAAAATTTGAGTCAATTCCGCAACTGCACTTTCAATAGCAATGAACCAATTTCTCGCCCATATATCACCATGTGGGACACCCATGGCATATATCTTTTTGGCAATACTTTTAATGGCAATAACAACTCCACAGTCAATGAAACGGCTATTTACAGCATTGACGCAGGTTACAATCTTGTTGCTTCAAATGTATTTAAAGACCTCACTATGGGCGTATGTGCCACATCGGGCGGGGCAAACGCACTATTGCAAATAGGGGATCCCGTTGCTACCGACTACAACCCCTCTGTTGCCAACCAATTTGAAAACTGTCGCATAGGGTTGTATATGGCTGGCATGTTTTATGCTGAGGTAAAGAACAATTATTTTTTAAACTGCCATGTAGGTGTGTATAATGACGGTAGCGAAAAGGTTACTACAGAGTGCAACCAGTTTGAACACCCAAATACCGCCAACACACATACCGATGTTTTATACTTTAATACAGGGGGATCGGAATCCCTTATTCGCAACAATACCTTTGTAAATAGTTACAACAGCGTATTTGCATGGCTAAACAACAGAGGTTTAAAAATTAAATGTAATGATAACCTACAAGTAGCCTATAACTTGGTAGTAAGTGGAGATATAACTGGCAGTGGCCTCACGGGAAGTATTAATTCAGAACAAGGCACTATGGATAACAGTTCTGATGCGCCTGCCAGCAACAAATTTGGCGCTTATTTTAACCCCAGCACACATATACATACGCAGGGAACTACGCTAACATTCAACTATGTTCATCACAAAAATATGGTGTATGTACCCATATATGATGCGGGCGCATATTATACCAAACAAGAACACAATACCTATTACAACGAGGTTTGTTTTCCCAATGATGTAGCGGAGGGCTGCTCCAATCCACCATGCAATGATTTTATTGAAGATATAAAAGCCGAAATTGAAGTATTACACGCCCTGCTTACTCAATATTCCGAAGGTAGTTTTGCCTACAATGCCCTAAGCGAAGATATAGATTACCTGACATACAAGTTAGATGCCGCTTTAAAAGGTACGGTAGCTTACTATGAAAAATCGGATAGTCTTGACAAAGCACTGCAAATACTCACTAATGCCGATACCGAAAACGCCCGCCGCCAAAAAGTGCGCTTACTCATAACATATGCCCGATATGCCGATGCCCAAACTGCCATTGATAACTTGCCGCTTGCCACCCAGGAAGAGCAGCAATTTGCCGGTTTGCAACAGTTACAGCACGATTTGCGCAGCCAAAGCCAAACCTATAAAGATTTAACCACCGCCCAACTCAGTGCCTTATCAGACATGGCAGTTACCCAAACAACGCAATCGGCTTATGCCCGCAGCATTCTGCATTTTGTGCAGCATACCCCTTTTAACCCCGATATGCCGGTAATTTTGCCCGCAAGCGGTAAAACCACCCCTGTTTTTGCCACCCGGCAAAATTTGCTTTTAACGCTTACCCCCAACCCCGCCGCAACCAATGTGTTTGTAAACTATAGGGGAACGGAAAAAGAAAACCTGCAAGTGGTATTATACACCATTACAGGTAAAGAACAATTAAGACAAAACATGCTGTATGGCAATGCTCAACTGCATGCCGCTAACCTACCCGCCGGATTATATCTCTGCGTTGTGCAAAATGAAACAGGCAGTATAATAGCGCAAGAAAAGTTATCAATTGTTAGGTAACCCCTATTTTGTTAATCCCTTCTGCCTCTACCAATGGAAGTATGGGCAGAAGGAAAACTCATTTTACATGAAATACTTACTTCAATCATTAATGATGTTGGCAGTAATAGAAATTTATGCCCAAACGCCGCTTACCTACAACAAGTTCTACAGTTCCGATACGGTAAACATGTTTAGCAACGGTACCAATATACTGCCCTATACCGATACTTCTTTTGTGGTAGCCAATACTTTTTACAGCAATTACTACCACAAAAACGGATTAGAACTTATTCATTTCAACTACAATGGACAGGTGATATGGCGGCGAGTGAATATCATAAACTTGGAAGGGTTTTACATTAATGGATTTGGGGAACTCATAAGAACACAAAACGGCGGTTTTGCATTTATATCGTTCAGAAATCCGTATTGGACGGGCGATATGCACGATGCCCACCTGATGTTGTTTGACTCTTTGGGCATTTTTGAACAGGAAAAACTATACACCCGATATCCGGGTTCGGTAGATAGGGCATTTGCAGGCTGCCAGACCTCTGACGGCGGATTTTTGCTTGCCGGGTTCACCTTCGACATTGTTGATTTCACGGCAGACACTACTAACATTTACGTGGTCAGAACCAATGCTGAGGGCGATACTATATGGACAAAAATGTTTGATTACGGAAAAGATGAACGGGCAGGCATCGTAAAAGAAGATTACGACGGTGGTTATCTCATAGGCGGCTTTACTGCTACATTCACCTATACAGAAAGTGATGGCACCGGCGACGGCGATGGATTAATATACAAGCTCAATACCGATGGCTCTGTACGCTGGATGCTAAACATTGGCACATGGGATGACGATTGCGATGCCTATATTGTGCCTTGTAAAACAGAACCCGGTAAATACTATGTATGGAGTTGCAAGGGTATAAGTTTTTTTGGAATTGATAGTGAAGCAAGATTGTACTACCTTGCCAAAATGGACAGCACAGGCTATACCTATTGGCGTACCGAATTTACCGGTCAAACCAAAAATATACAAAAAGCGATAGAAATGCCTGATGGTAAAATTTTATTGGTGGGATATGATAGTTTCGGGGACGGATACTCATGGTGCTTCCCTGATTGGGGTTGGATGGCATTGTTAGATAGTACCGGTACCGTTCTTTGGGATAGAACATTCTATTTGTATGACGAGGAAACTATCTATGGCTATGCCTGGCTTACTGATGCCATACCCGCTACAGATGGGGGCTATATTGTTGTGGGTAGATACGATTTGCAATTACAACCATTAGCATTACCAATGACGCATGTATGGCTGTTAAAGGTAGATGAAAACGGCTGCATAACCCCCGGGTGCAATGAAAATTTAATTTTTTTAAGCACAAATGAAACACAATTAATGCCCCTTTCAAATAAAGAAGCATTGGTACAAATATACCCCAACCCCGCCCAAAACATGGTAACGGTTACCTACAATTTATACAACCAACAGCAAAACTCAAAGGCAGAGGCGCAACTGTACCTCTATAATGCATCGGGTAAACTGGTATTCCAAACCGTTTTACAGGGGGCGGGTACAGAAACCATATCAATAGCTCATTTGCCTGCCGGCATATATTTTTGCCAAGTTATTGCTGATAGCGGCAAAACCCTGTGGCACCAAAAACTGCTGGTAGTAAAATAGCCTCCATATTTTATTGCCTGCAAGCCGCGGTCGCGGTTTGCAGGCAATGTATTTAATCACCCACACACATAAAATAATCACCCATGAAAACAATTAAGTTTATCATAGTGGTAAGCATTTTTTATGCCACCACCCTAGTTGCGCAAGAAAAATATTTTGAAAAGACTTACGCATGGACACAAAATCATAGTGGTAGGATTATATCAATTATGGACAATGGCAATTATTTAATCAACTGTGGTTACTATATTGTTGGAAATGATACTAATTCGTCGGCGTTATTGAGTATAACTCCAAGCGGGGAGTTAGTTTTTTTGGAACAATATGTAGAAAACGACTATGAAAATATAGTTAGAGAAGCAATTAAAAACGACACCGGTTATTTATTAGCCGGTTGGAATCGGATGTTCACTGCTGAACTGCAAACGTATATTTATCTCCTGAAAACAGATTTTGATGGCAATAAAATTGGTTCAACATATCTTAGCCCTGATGATTATGAATGTGGGGTATATACAGGTTTTATAACCTTTGATGGCGGGTATATGTTAGGAGGGTTTGTAATTCCCTATTTAAGTTCGCCATTTTTTCACGAACCATATTTAATAAAACTGGATATCTTAGGACAGGTTCAATGGTCGCGAATTTACGATAATTATGGAGCTAATAATTGGATTGTAGAAATGTTGCCTTCCGAAGACGGCGGTGCATATTTGCTCCTTCAAACCAACTATTGGGCGTTTGGCGGCGATATGGCCTTACTCCGAATTGACTCTTTGGGCAATATTGTATGGGAAAAAAACTACGATTTTAATCCATATCCCAGTGTTCCAGATGCAAGCGACCAAACAGACTATGCCCGAAGCCTCACCCGCACCTTAGACGGAGGTTTCTTAATAACCGGTTATATTGATACTTTGGTGAATTATGTTCCTCAAATTGAATTATACCAATTCCGCAGTTATGGAGCCGTTTTTAAAACAGATTCATTGGGCGAGGTAGAGTGGATAACTTTTGAACATTGTGGTCAGGATTCTCCTCCTACTGCTGCCAGTCAGCTACCCGATAGCAGTTATGTCCTATGTGGTTCACGTTTTTTTCCTATTGTTCCCGGTGAACCGGCCGAGCAAAAAGACATCGAATTGTTTAAATTAGATCCGGATGGCAATACCTTGTGGGCTCGTTATTATGGCGGCGCATTTAATGATTACGCCTTTGACATGATACCCACCCCTGATGACGGCTTTATCCTTTGCGGCAGAAAAGAGTTTATAGATTATGCGGCAGATACCGGCATGGCTTATGTGTATGTCATCAAAACCAACTGCATGGGTCTGCTCACCGAGCCGGAAGCTGCTTTTGCCTACGAACCTTCGGGAGGAAACCAAATAACGTTTACCAACCTCTCCCTCTACGCCTACCCCGACAGCATAGACGGCGGCTATTACATCTGGGATTTTGGCGATGGCAGCCCGCCCTACCTCTGCGGGCAAGGCTACGCCCCCTGCACCGGCAATACCCTTACCCACCAATACGCCACCCCGGGTACCTACACCGCCACCCTTACCGCCATAGTCTGCTCAGATACCAGCACGGTACAAGCACTCATAGATACAGAAGGCTCTGGCGGAACGGTAGGCACGGCAGAAAATTCCCCTTCCCGAGTACTCGGGAGGTCAGGGGTGGTCGGGGTGGTAGTTTACCCCAATCCTGCCCAAAACACCCTGCAAATCTTAGTTCCCCCACTTTTCAAGGGGGGGCTGGGGGGGATTTTACTACAGTTCTACACCCTCACCGGTCAGTTGGTATTGCAAACCACGCTTGTTTCGACAGGCTCAACAACCGCAGATTCAGCAAGCAAAACCATATCGGTGGCGCATTTACCGGCGGGCGTGTATGTTTGCCGGTGGCAACAGGCGGCAGGCGGCGCATCGGGGTATATAAAAGTGGCGGTGGTGCATTAACTTACAAAAGCTGCCAACTCAAATTCCAGATATTTCGTTAGGTTTGTAAGGTAAAACGTAAAAACATGAACACCTCTACTTTTAACCTGCTTGCCATTGCCAACAGCCGCAGCCAAACGGCATTTAAAGCGCAAACCCTGCTTTATTTGGCCCGCGGGTATGAATTTGAGGTAAGTCTGCCCGAGTTGAGCTGGCAAACAGCGTTTAAAAACAAAACCGAAACAAATAGCAACCCCATTTTACTGCAACCCAACCCCGCCCAAAACACGGTAACGGTTACCTACAATTTATACAACCAACAGCAAAACCCAAAGGCAGAGGCGCAACTGTACCTCTATAATGCATCGGGTAAACTGGTATTCCAAACCGTTTTACAGGGGGCGGGCACAGAAACCATATCAATAGCTCATTTGCCTGCCGGCATATATTTTTGCCAAGTTATTGCTGATAGCGGCAAAACCCTGTGGCACCAAAAACTGGTAATTGTAAGGTAAATTCAAAACTCACATTTGCAACCTTAGTTGAAACGGCAACTGCGTCCGCTTCAACTAAGGTTATCACGCTATAACCCGTCGGTCATGAAAAATAAAAACTTGCTCTGTGTTTTGCTGCTTTTTATGAGCTGCATTGGTGCCGCTCAAAGTAAATATTTTGAAATATCGTACAACTGGGATGACAATAATAATTCAAACGGTTGGTCTATTCTAATGAATAATGCTGGCAACTATGTAATTGGCGGCAATACTAAAGACGATAGCCTATTTGCTGAAGATTATCGCCCTTTTTTATTAGAACTAAGCGACTACGGGCAGGTTTTGAGCGTACACGAATACATACACCCCAGTAACTACCCCGGCTCCATTCTAGACTTTGAATATAATGGACATGAGTATTTTTTAGGAGGGTGGATAAATAAACCGGAGTCAAACACCTATTTATTAAAAGTTGCTTCTGATTTTACTTTGGAAGAAATGACCGAAGTTGGTACCTTTTCATACCAAAATATTTGCTTAGCAATCTGTAGAACACAAGATAACGGTTATTTGTTAGGAGGTGAATTTTACCCATTCGCTCCGGCTGATTATACCCACCCATATTTAATAAAAACAGACAGCGCAGGCAATAAACTATGGGATACCATTTATTACAACTATGGGAACCCATATTTTAGTTGGATAAGAGATATACAGCCTGACCCCGACGGCGGATACTATCTTATTGGCAGTAACACAGCAACAGGTTTTATAGGCGACATACTATTAATGAAAATTGACGAGCAGGGCAACGAACTTTGGCATGAAATTTATGACTATAATATTTTTGAAGAAGAGGCAGTTGCCGAGTGGGGCGGCAGTATTTTGGTTTGTTCAGGAGGAGGGCTATTAATAAATTCTATTCACCAAAATTATTTAGCCTTTCCTATAAAACCCTTAAAAACAATACTAATTAAACTTGATGCGAGCAGAAATATAGAATGGGACACCTTTTATAATACCGACTTTGATGGCTTTCAAGCAGCACGCGTAATTCAAACAGCAGATGGCGGTTTTGTATTAGCAGGTTTACAGTTTCCAACTTCTTCAAGTAGTAATGAAAAGGCGATACTAGTGTTATGACATTTTAATTTTGGTTATTAATTTGGTAGTACCTGTTTTTGAGTTTTTCACG
>MTCR01000065.1 GCA_002212725.1 Sphingobacteriales bacterium TSM_CSM
TTAGCTGCTTTGCGCGTCTGATTAGAAAAGTTCGCATAATTGCCGCCAACGGTTTGGCGCTTGGCGCAGTGGCGGACATCGAAGCAATACATTGTCAACCTGAACTAAAGTTTGATAGATGCAAAAAACTTCAAATATGCACGCCACCCGCCATTGCTGCCAAACGCCTGTTATGGGCTGGTTTTATTTTCTTTTAGCTTTCACTTTGATGGTTTGTGTTGTCACAATACCACCTGTCAAACCGCTAATTAGAAAATCTCCTACATTGAATCTTGTAATAACTTCACAGTTGCCGTCACCTGGAGTATTTACACTTGCTCTACCTAAAGGCATAAGTCCCCAAAACAACCAAATTTGTTTTCCTTTGGCGTAAGTGTATTCATTTCCTTGTGTTTCTCTGTAAGCACCTACACTTGTTTTTGTTGTCATGCAAGAAGTAAGTGTCGATGAAACTGTGATTGCTAAAAGTCCAACTAGCATTAGTGATTTAATTTTCTTCATTTTTTTGTTTTTAAAAGTCTGTCTTACTCTTTTGGATTTTCAGTTACTCCCTGTTTTTGAAGTGGTTTACTTGTCTCCACTTTGTTTTTTTTACTTTTTCTTGGGTGTTGGCGAAGGCTTAGGTGTCGGCTTAGGTGCTGGGCTATTACCCCTTTTTGGTCCTGATGGATTACCTGTTTTGCTTGGCCAATTTGGATTTGTTCCTGTTTTTTTTGCCATAAATAATTGGGTTAATTGTTGTCCTACTCGTTTGGCTTTTCAGTTCCGCCCCGTTTATTTGGTTTCTGGTCTCCAATTTTTTCATAGTTGTCAAGGTCTATGAAGTATCGTAAAACTGACTAAATGTTTTTTTGTCTGCCGCTTTCACGTTTTGGTGTCTTTGTTTAAACTTGCCCATAACTACGAACTATACGCACCTTTTGTTCGCATATACACCTTAACAAGCGGCATATACGAACCCTCCTCGCAAACATACAAAATATATCCCAATTGCAACCCTTAAATGCGTTATTTTTTTATTGTGCCTGTTTAATACTCAGGTTAATGCGTTTTCGGGCAATATCAACGCCAATTACCTTTACCCGAACTTTTTGCTGTACTTTCAGTTCGGTTTTGGGGTCTTTAATAAACTTGTTGGCAATTTCGCTTACGTGTACCATCCCGTCCTGGTGAACGCCCACATCAACAAAGGCGCCAAAGTTGGTAACGTTGGTAACAATGCCGTTCAGTACCATGCCTTCCTGCAGGTCTTCTATGCTGTTAATGCCTTCGGTAAATTCAACGGCTTCAAACTCGCTGCGGGGGTCGCGGCCGGGTTTTGCCAGTTCCTGCATAATGTCGGTGAGGGTGGGTAAGCCCACTGTGGAGGTAATGTATTGTTGAAGGTCTATGCTGTTGCGCAACTGCGGGTTGTTTACCAAATCTACTACCGTGCACCGGGTATTTTTTGCCATGGATTCTACAACGGCAAAACTTTCGGGGTGTACGGCGCTGGCATCGAGCGGGTTTGCTGCATCGGGTATTCTTACAAAACCGGCTGCCTGTTCAAAAGATTTGGGCCCAATGCCGGGCACTTTTTTCAAATCTGCCTTGCGCGAAAAAGCGCCGTTTTGGTTGCGGTACTCCACAATATTTTGTGCCAGTTTATTACCCAACCCCGATACATAGGTGAGCAGTTGCTTGCTGGCGGTGTTTATGTTTACCCCAACGCTGTTTACGCAACTCATTACCACATCATCAAGCGATTGTTTGAGCAGGGTTTGGTCCACATCGTGCTGGTACTGCCCTACGCCTATGGATTTGGGGTCTATTTTTACCAGTTCTGCCAGCGGGTCCATAAGGCGGCGGGCAATAGACACGGCGCCGCGCACGGTAACATCTTCATTTGGAAACTCTTCGCGCGCTACCTCGGATGCCGAGTAAACCGATGCGCCGCTTTCATTAACCATTACCACCTGTATGCCGGGCATTTGCAGGTTGCGTATAAAGTCTTCGGTTTCGCGGCCGGCAGTTCCGTTGCCTACTGCAATGGCTTCAATAGTAAACTGTTCGCACAGGTTGGTAATGGCGCTTACGGCTTCGTAGCGCTTTACGGTATTTTTTTCAAACGGGTAAATGGTGGTAAAGTGCAGCAGTTTTCCCTGCCGGTTAAGGCAAACCACTTTGCAGCCGGTGCGGTAGCCGGGGTCAATGCCCATAATGTTTTTAGCGCCCAACGGCGGTGCCATAAGCAGGTGGCGCAGGTTATCGGCAAAAACAAAAATGGCTTCGCGGTCGGCTTTTTCTTTGGCTTCGCTGCGCACTTCTGCTTCCAATGAGTATTTCATAAGGCGTTTATAGGCATCTTGCACGGCGGTTTTTACCTGTTCGCTGCACTCATTGTTGCCTTTTACAAAGGTTTTTTCCAGTATTGCAAGTGCCTGTTCAGAGTCGGGTTCTATATGAACGCGCAGTATTTGTTCTTCTTCGCCGCGCAGCATGGCCAGCAGCCGGTGCGAGGGGATGCGGTTCAGCGGCTCGCTCCACTCAAAATAATCTTTATATTTTGTGCCTTCTTCGGCTTTGTCTTTGTTTACTTTTGAGGTAATTTGTCCGCTTCGTTTAAACAGGTTGCGCAGCAGATTTCGGGCGCCGGCATCTTCGTTTACCATTTCGGCAATAATGTCGCGGGCGCCGGCAAGGGCTTCTTCGGGGGTGTTTACCTCTTTTTGCGGGTTTACAAAGGTGGCGGCCAATGGCAGCAGTTGCAGCGGTTTTTGTTCCATTATGCGCAGCGCCAGCGGTTCCAGTCCTTTTTCTTTGGCAATTACGGCGCGGGTACGGCGTTTGGGTTTATAGGGCAGGTACAGGTCTTCCAGTTCGGCAAGTGTGGCGGCGGTTTCTACGGCGCGGCGCAGTTCGGGCGTTAGTTTTCCCTGCTCTTCAACGGTTTGCAAAATGTATTGGCGGCGGTGTTCCAGTTCGCGCAGGCGTTGTATGCCGTCGCGTATGGCGGCAATCTGCACTTCGTCTAAACTGCCGGTGGCTTCTTTGCGGTAGCGTGCCACAAAAGGTATGGTTGCTCCTTCATCGAGCAGCAATATGGTGGCAGCCACTTGCCGGGGCGAAATGCTTAATTCGCGGGCCAGCCGGTTTACCATTTGTTCTGATAGTTGGTCGGTCAAGGTATAGGTATTTAGTTGGGGCAAAGATAGCAGTATTTCGGGTAATGCGCAAAACCCCGATTACCGGAGCAGGCAGGTGTAAAAATGGAAGCCCTGAAATGAGCAGGCAGGCGGGCGCCGAAACAAAACTTCTCGTTTAGTGTGTGTTTACAAATATGCTCTCAAGGTAACTGAAATCCGCTTGCGGGTATATTTGGTAAAATTCGGCACTTCGTGCGTCCATAGTTCATTTGTACTGTAAGGTATTACAATAACCTGCCCATTTGAAAATAAAAAGTCTTTGTAACCAGGTTTACCATAGGGGCGCATTCTGAAAATCCGTTCTTCCCCTAACGAAATGGTAACAATGGGGCTGTTATTGCATAAATCTCTGGTATCATCGCGGTGTGCGCCTATATAGTGTCCTTTTGTGCCATCGTACCAATTTACCAATATTCCGTTTAGTCTTTGGTCTATATGTGTTTGCGACCAATGCAAAAACAACTTCAACTCATCGGGAATTGGCAGGGAATTATTTTCAGCCCCTGTATAGCGGTAGTTTTTGCCATATGCTTGCTGCCATCTTGGCGTTGGCATGTTTTTTCCAAACATTTTAACGGTATGGTACCTATCGGGATGCAAAAACCACAGTTCGTCAAATTTGTCTTTGCTCAGGGTAAATGTTTCTACTGTTTTGCTTTGGTAAATACAGCAGACATCATCTAACGGTGTTTTGGAGAAGGTTTCTGCATTCATAAATACTCAATTTAGTTGCATGAATAAAAAGCCCTCCAATTCGGCTTTCAATGCAATAACTCAGATTGTAATTAATCCTTAATTGGGGTTAGCCAACTTGCCGCCCAACCATGCAGCAGGCAGGTACAGAATAACGGCAGCCACCATCATCCACAAAGGGTGCGGAATGGCATAGAAATTGGAGGCAGCGCCGGCCAACAACAGCAGCCCGGTAAGCAGGGCAGAAAGTTGCCACCCCTGCGGGTTAATTTTACCTGCCACAAAGCCGCCCGAAAACGAAGATAGCAGCCAAAAACATAGCATTATGGCAAATACATGGGTTGGAATTGATTCGGCGTATGCCTGCAAAGCCTCTTGATTATTAAAATCGAAATTTGCCGGCGGGGCATAAATGAGGTGAGAAAGGTAATCTCCTGCAAAAACCACAATAGCGCCGGTTAAGGCACCGGCCAATACCGAAAGAAATATTTTTAACATAATGTCGCTTTTTTTACCCAAGATAGCGGTTTTTTAAAAATGCAACCGATGTTTACCCGAAAATTGTTTGAAAAGCAACCGGTGTATCAGGGAATTATGGGCATTTTTTTACCGGTAAGCCAGTTTACAATCAGGCCTTTGTTGTCGGTCAGTTTGCCTATGTCGTAAAAGTTGGAGTAATCAAAAGAGCGTGCTGTTTTCATAGGAATACGTGAAACCGTTCCGGGCGGAAGGGGAGAAGCGTGGATGAGGTCAATTTCGGAGCCGTTGTAATACAGAAATCCCACATGGTAACTAAACCCGATGAAATACAACCCCTTTCCTTTTTGCGTAATGAGCGATTCAACTTCGGCGGGTGTTGTGCACCGGGTAAGGTGTTCGGGGGTGCTGAGGGTTTTTATAATGCCCTGGGCGCTTTGTTGGGCAAGTTTAATTCTGTCAATGTTCAGCCCTGCTTCGGTAAGCATGGTTGCCACAAAATAGCTGCAAGCAATACGGCCGCTGCCCGGGTTTGCCGAGGTTCCTTCTTTGTCGAAACCGGTGCCGTACCAGTAATACACAATATCGTTGGCAATAATATTTTCTAAGTAGCTGCCTGCCTGCCGCAGTATTTCGTTGGCTTCTTCTTCAGATTTTGCTTTTTTATAGGCTTTGGCATAGGCGTCGTGTTGTTTGCGCACATCTTCCAGGGTAAGCTGATAGGCTTCGCCAAGCGTAATTACCTTGCTTTCCAGCACTACTCTTTCAATGGGGGGCGCTTCGGCAGAAAGGTTGCTGTTGTTTGCAGGCGGCGGTGTGTTTTCCAGTTCATAATTGGTGTTGGGCGGCAGGGTTGGGTTGTCGGTTTTGGGTTGGGTATTTTGGTTTACCGGGGGTTCTGCTGCGTTGAGTTTGGGCTGCGGTTCCATTTCTTTTTGAGGAGGCAGGGCATTTGCGGGTTGCAGATTATTGTCAGAAGTTGGCTGTGCCAGTTGTATGAGCAGGGTTCCGCCGGGTGGTTGGTTGTCATCGGGTAAATCGGTGCGAACCCCTATTACCTTGGTGTTGTCAATTATTTCTATGCTGATGTTGCCGGCAGTTGCAGCATCGGCATCGCTCTGTAGGTTTACCTCGGGTTTGGCGGCAGGCTCATTGGCAGTTGTTTCTTTAACGGCAGCCGTTTCTTTTATTTCGGTTTCCAAAACCGGGGGCAGTTGTCCGGTATTGGGTGGCGTTGTTGGGGCGGTAGTTTCAATAACTGCCGGTACGTTTTGGGTTTGTTGCGTTACAGTGGGTTCAAACGGTGCAGGCTTTTTATCTTTTTTACCTTTTTTAGCGGCATTTTGCAGGCGCGTGGGCAATAGTATGGGTTCATCGGCAGTTGTTTTGTCGGTTTCGGTCAAAACAGGCGTATTTTGTGGCTCGGTTACAGGCCCGGGTTCTGTTGTTTGGGGGGGCAGTATGGCAGTTTGGTTGTTAATATCCGGCGGTTGAACAACAACGGGGTTGGCAGTTGGTGTATCATCGGTAATGTTGGGTGTTGAGGTTGGGGTTTGTTCAACTGTTTCGGGCGCCACATTGCCTGTGCCGGCATCTAAAAAAATGGTATCGGAAGGCAGCGCTACATATTCGGTAACGGTAATGCGTTTTTTAAGCCATTGTCCGTTTACCACAACCGGGCGGCTGGTGGTATCGGTAATTTTCAGGGTGTTAATGATTATTGTCAGGCGCTCATTTACTTTAACCGTATCTTTTACCAACACAGAGTCGCCGGGCAAATAATAACATAAAGCATAGTTTCTTGCTTCTGCTCCCGTAAGAGCATGGCAAAAAAACAGCGCAACAATAACCGGAAAAACAATTAAGGAGTGCCTCATTAAATTAGAACTTGCAGTACAGGTTTTAGGTCGGGTTTTTCTGAAAAATTAGTGGTTTCACTTATAAACGCTAAAAGGGCACTGTTGAGTTTACAATTTGCTGACAAAAATAGAAAAAAAATCTTTTTTATTCATTCTGCCGGCAAAAACATAAGTTATAAATGCCTTTTGCGTTCAAAGAACCCCCGAATGTATAAATTAGTTGGAAACGGTTAGCAAAAATGCGTATTTTGCAGCCCCATTTCAGGCAAATGCCGGAAATAGCAATTTGGCTACTAAATTAGCACAAAAAACTGACTTAATCAAATAATTCAAACACAATTTTAAAATTACCGGCTTAACTGCCATTTTCTGTTTATCAGCCTATTTTAATCTATGTATCCTACTCTTTCTGACTTAATATTTGACCTTACCGGTTGGTATATTCCGTTGCCCATACAAACCTACGGTTTTTTTCTGGCGTTGGGTTTTGTTGCCGGCGCCATTGTGTTGTACCGCGAGTTTTCGCGTATGGAGCGCGCCGGTTATCTTACGGGCGTTTATGAAAAGCAAATTATTGGCAAACCGGCAACAGTGCCCGAAATTTTGGGCAACGCGCTCATTGGTTTTCTGATAGGCTACAAACTGGTGGCCATGCTGCTCGACTGGCGGGGGTTTACCGATAATCCGCAGGAGTTTATTGTATCGGGCGATGGTAATTGGGTAGGTGCGGTTGCTTTTGCTGCACTTTTTGGCTATTTAAGCTACCGCGGTAAAGAAAAAGAGCGCCTGCCGCAACCACAGGAAGTAGAAACCATGGTTTTTCCGCGCGAAAGGGTGGGCGAAATTATTATGATTGCTGCCATTGCCGGTATTTTGGGTTCAAAATTGTTTACCTGGTTCGAAGACTGGGATGCTTTTTTAAAAGACCCGATGGGTGCGCTGCTGTCTTTTAGCGGGTTAACTTTTTACGGCGGACTTATTTGCGCGGCATTTGCCATTATTTATTACAGTTTCAGAAAAAAAATACCCGTTTCGCGCCTTACCGATGCTGCTGCCCCTGCTTTAATGATTGGGTATGGTATGGGAAGGCTGGGCTGTCATTTTTCGGGCGATGGCGACTGGGGTATCGTAAATAACCTGGCAAAACCTTTTTCGTGGCTGCCCGATTGGCTGTGGGCTTATAATTATCCGAACAATGTAATTAATGAAGGCATACCCATTGAAGGTTGCCTTGGCAAGCATTGCCGCGTTTTGCCCGAAGCAGTCTTTCCTACTTCGGTGTATGAATTTTTAATGGCTGTTGCCATTTTTGTTATACTTATGGCAGTGCGCAAACGGTTAAAAGCACCTTTCGGGTTGTTTGCCCTTTACCTTATATTAAACGGCATGGAAAGGTTTTCCATAGAAACCATTCGGGTTAACCAACGTTACGATGTGCTGGGTTTTCAGCTAAGTCAGGCTCAGACAATTGCTATTGCCCTTGTTATAACAGGACTTGCACTTAGCGCCTTTGCTGTTATACGCTACCGGAAAGGTGTTGCCATGCAAGCAAAACAATCTAAACCATAACGACATGTCTGAACTGAAAACCAAACCCAATAACCAAAGCGTTGCCGATTTTTTAAACGCTGTTACCGATGCAACCCAAAAGCAGGATTGTATTGCCATTTGTACCCTTATGCAGGAGGTTACCGGCCACCAACCCAAAATGTGGGGAACCGCTATTGTTGGTTTTGGCAGCTACCACTACAAATATGCAAGCGGGCAACAAGGCGATTGGATGCTTGCCGGTTTTTCGCCCCGCAAACAAAATCTGTCTATTTACCTCATGTCGGGGTTTGAGCCGCTACAGGCACAACTTCAGCAGCTTGGAAAACACAAAACCGGTAAAGGTTGCCTTTATATTAAAAAGCTGTCTGATGTTAACATGGAGGTACTCAAAGAAATGGTTGCCATTTCGGTAAAAGTCTTAAAAGAGCAGTACCCGTAATTATTGGTGCATTGCGGTTAAGTAAACCATTTCCGCCGTTTGTGGTCATACAAAAAAATGAAGTACAGGCCGTTCATTTTCAATCATAAAATTTAAATAAATAAAAAATATGTTTGGGCGGGCGGCGTTTTTAATATTGCTTTGTTGTAGCTGCTTGAAGCTAAACTCAAACGAGCAGTTGTGGTATGCACGGGTGGCCGATGCCCGCGATGCCAAAGATGCCCTGTTGCGCTCGCTGTTTCAGAAAAAAGGACTGACATATCCGCCGCAGCGTTTGTACCTGAGGGTATTTAAAAGCGAAAACGTGCTGGAGGTTTGGGCTTCCGATAACAACATGCAGCCGTTTACCATGGTAAAAAGCTATCCTGTTTGTGCCATGTCTGGCCAGTTAGGCCCGAAGCGCAAAGAGGGAGACGAGCAGGTACCCGAAGGCTTTTACCATATCAGCAGCCTGAACCCCTTCAGCGCTTACCACCTTTCTATGCAGGTGAGTTACCCCAATGCCTCTGACCGGCAACTGACTACGCATAGCCGGCCGGGCGGCAATATTTACATTCATGGCAACTGCAAATCAATAGGTTGTATTGCCATTACCGATACCTATATTGAAGAAGTATATTGGTTAGTTGCACAGGCGCGCGCCAACGGGCAGGCAAATATACCCGTTCACCTGTTTCCGGCACGCATGTCTGAATTAAAATACAATATTTTGCTGCACTTATACCGCGATAAGCCAACCCTGCTCAAATTTTGGAGTTCGCTGAAACAAGGATACGATTATTTTCAGTACCATCATCGGGTGCCTTCTGTTGGCATAGACCAAAACGGATATTATTTTCTGCAATAAACGCCGGCCACTGCAATGGAAAAACCTTGTTTTATAATGCTTGCACTTATTAACCTGCTGACCCTGTCTTTTGCCGCCTGTGGCACAAAACCACACGTGCCTACCCAAGCCGAAATTGCCGCCGACCGACAGTTGTTGCAGGAACTGCAACAGGTATTGGATTGCATTGACGAAATAATGCAGCCTACCGATGAGGAATTGCTTGTTGATGCCACCGGCCAACTTATGGAAGCCCTCTACTGCGCCGATATAGCCACCGCCACCCGCTTTGCCACCGATACCGCACTTGGCTTGCTGTTATATGTTGATGAGCCGGAAATAAACCATTTCAAGATTAAACGTACCGATGTATTTACAAACCGCGGCGTGGCAGAGGTAACCATAAATCACCATGCTACCCTGAAACTGATTTTTAGCCGCAATTCCGCCCGCAATGAATGGCGGCTTACAGCGGTAAATTAGCGCCGCATGTTGCCCCGATTGCATTGTTTTACAGTTGTGGTGCCTGACTTTAACCCTTTCAGTGTATAAAAACCCTTTCCGGCATCAGTTTTGGTAATTTTGCGCAGTTTGTACAGCAAAACAACGCAGGCTGCATATAGCAACACGCATCAAATTAAGGAAGGGCTGTTTGAACGAAAAACAGGCGGTTTAAATCAGGTAAATTGTTTTCAAAACAACTGATTGAAAAATTAATGTGTTTTCAATAGTCATTAAACTGTAAATTTTCTCTACTTTTGGCCGTAAAGACTTGGTGTTTTCAATGGCAGGGCAGGATATTTCGAAAGGTAAAAAAACATTAATTGCCCCAAATCGTAACAAGCCGGTTTTACAGCAAGTTTGTACTGTTGTGGTACAGCAGATGCCGGGCTTTTTAAGTTGTTGAAAACAGCAAGTATAAAATGTAAAATGCAGTTTATCAGATAATACATTATTTCGGAACAGCAGCGACTAAGCAGCAGCCCAAACATTGGCAGCGGTGTGAAACAGTCCTCCGTGTTTTTACTGCTTAAGTGTTCAGAGAGATGGATTATGTTTTGTACTGCAAAACCCGCCCTCGCAATTCATTAACAACGGTTATAACAACCGTATAAAAAAACTGAAAAACGCGCTCCCTTAAAAAAAGGGGCTTTTGTATGTTGCATTTTGTACTTGCAGTCAAATATTGCTGAAGGCAAAAGGCGGGTAATCTAAAATTAATAAACAAACCAACTCCATCATGAAAAGAAAATCTTACACACAACCATTTTTGCAGGCATATTTGCTTCGGCATGTACTGTTCTTTGCTTTAGGTATTTGGAGCTATGCCGCTGTTGCACAGCCTACCTGCCCATCCAGTGCCCAAACAGTAGCGCTTAATGCATCATGCCAGGCCAGCTTACCCAACTATGCAACGGCCGGGGTTACACAAACCCCCTTGGCAGGAACCATTTTAACAGGTGTCGGTACCACGGTAGTTACGCTTACACAAGGGGCTAACAGTTGTACTTTTAATGTAATCAGAGTAGATCCAATTCCACCAAGTATTAGCTGCCCTTCAAACCAAACCATATACCTGGACGGCACCACTTGCTCTGTACAGTTACCGGCCTATTCTCCTACTAGTTTTTCGGATAATTGCGGAACGCCCTCTGTTTCACAAAATCCGTTTCCGGGTACAACATATAATGCTCCCACCTCATTTTTAGTAGCGCTTATTGCAAATGACGGCACAAATTCTACTAGTTGTACTTTCACGGTAAATGTTGTAGATAACACACCGCCAACTATTACCTGCCCTGCTGCGCAGAATGTTACGGTTAACGGTTCGTGTAATGCCACCTTGGGCGATTACAGAAGCCTTGCAACAAAAACCGATGCCTGTTGTTCATCGGTAAATATATCCATTTCGCAATCGCCGGCGCCAAACAGTACGGTTAACGGCGGTTTGCCTACTGTGGTTACCTTAACCGCTACCGATTGCAACAACAATACCAATACCTGTGCTTTTAATGTAACTAAAACCGACAATCAGGCACCTAATATTAGCTGTTCGGGCAGTAAAACGGCCGTGTTAACGGCAAACAATTGTACGGCCACCATGGCTAATTACATTAGCGCTTATAATGTTACCTTTACCGACAATTGCCCGGGAAATGTGACCATTACGGCATCGCCGGCAGTAATAACGGGTGTGGGCAATACCACGGTAACTTTTACCGCCACCGATGCGAGCAACAATACCGACCAATGTACGGTATTTGTTCAAACCTTAGACCAAACACCCCCCAGCTTAACCTGCCCCGGTACACAAACGATTATATTAAGCAGCAATTTTTGCGATGGCAATTTGGCTGATTATACCCCGAATGCTACCAGTTCTGATGTGTGCAGTGCGGTTACTTTGCAGCAAAATCCACCGGTGGGCAGTTCTGTATTCAATACCGGCACTACAGTAGTAACCCTTACCTCGCGAGATGCATCGAACAATACTACTACCTGTTCCTTTAGTGTGAACCGTGTAGATAATACCCCGCCCGAAATTACCTGCCCCATCACTCAAAGCGTGGTACTTTCCTCTTCGTGTAGCGTTAACCTGCCTGCATACAGCGAAACTGCTAAAAATGATGTGTGTTGCACCGCAGCAGGCGTTACGGTATCACAATCTCCGGCAGCGGGCACATTGGTAACGGGTTCATCGCCCACCACGGTTACGCTTACAGCCACAGACTGCAACGGAAGAACCAACAGTTGTTCGTTTTTGGTGAACAAGACCGATAACGTTTTACCAACCATTACCTGCCCCGGCACCCAAACTTTGTCTTTGGGCACCAGTTGCTCCACCAACCTGCCGGCTTACAGCCCCACCAGCAGTTCAGATAACTGCGGAGCGCCGGCAATAGACCAAACACCTGCTGCAGGAACCTCTGTTTCAGGAATTGGTTTTTCCACCGTTTCGCTTCGGGCTACCGATGCCAACGGCAATACCGCAACCTGCTTTTTTAGTGTAAACAAAGTAGATGCCACCCCGCCGGTTATTGTTTGCCCGGGCACCCAAACCCTGACGGTTAATGCCAACTGCACGGTAAACCTGCCGACTTTCACCCCGGTAAGCGTTTCGGATAATTGCAGTTCTTTTTCTTACACCCAATCGCCGCCCGCCGGAACAACGGTATCGGGGTTAGTAGTAACAGTGGTAACGTTTACCGCTACCGATGTATATAACAATACGAGTTCCTGTTCCTTTAACGTGAACAAGACCGACAACAACATTCAGCCAATAATTTGCCCTGCCAATAACCAGCCCCTGTTTTTGGGTAACAACTGCCTTGCAACATTGCCCGTCTATCAGGTTCCGGTAAATACCGACAATTGCGGCACACCGGTTTACAACCAATCGCCGGCAGCGGGCACAATAGTAAGCGGCATAGGAACCATGACCGTTACCATTACGGCCACAGACGGCAGCAGCAATACTTCTACCTGTTCGTTTACGGTAAATAAGATTGACGGCGCACCGCCTTCCATCAGTTGCCCCGGAAATACAACGGTTAGTTTAGGTGCAACCTGTTCTGCCTCTTTACCGGCATTCAGTCCGACAAGCATATCTGACAATTGCAGCGGCAGCACTACTTTTACCCAATCTCCTGCAGCAAATACCAGTTTATCGGGTACAGGCACTACCATCGTAACTTTAACCGCCAATGACGGGTACGGAAATACCAATACGTGCACTTTAACGGTAACACGGGTTGACAACATTGCACCTTCCATTACCTGCCCCGTTACACAAACAATTGCACTCAGCGCATCATGTGCAGCAACATTGCCGGCCTATAATGCCGCCAGCCGTTCTGATAACTGCGGAACGCCGGCCGTAGCCCAGTTGCCGGCATCGGGTCTTGCTTTATCGGGTGTTGGAACCACCGTTGTTACACTCACTGCCACAGACGGCAGCAACAACACCGCCAGCTGTTCTTTTAATGTGAACCGGGTGGATAATATTGCACCCTCCATTACTTGTCCTGGCAATCAAACCATAGCATTAAATGCAGGTTGTACGGCCAATTTGCCGGCCTACAGCCCTGCAACCATGTCTGATAACTGTGCGGCACCGCCTGCTTCCACACAACTGCCGGCACCGGGCAGTACGGTTTCGGGGGTAGGAAGCACCACCGTAACACTGACCGCAAATGATGGCAACGGAAATACGGCCACCTGCTCCTTTAGTGTAACCCGAACAGACCCGATTGCGCCCACAATTATCTGCCCAACAACACAAACCATTGTACTTAATACCTCCTGCGCCGCCAATTTGCCTGCCTACAGCCCTGCCACCATATCGGATAATTGCAGCACGCCCGCTTTAACCCAGGCACCGGCATTGGGCACACAGGTTACCGGGGTTGGCAATACTACTGTAACCCTTACTGCCAACGACGGCAACGGAAACACCGCCAGCTGTTCGTTTACGGTAAACCGCGTGGACAATATAGCACCTTCTGTTACCTGCCCGGGTACACAAACGGTGTTGTTAAACACTTCCTGCTCGGCTAATTTGCCTGCCTACAATGCGGTTAGCAGCTCCGATAATTGCGGCACACCTTCGGTTAGTCAGTCGCCTGCAATAGGCGCTACTGTTACCGGGGTTGGCAGCACTACTGTAACTTTAACTGCCAATGATGGCAATGGCAATACCACTACCTGCTCGTTTACGGTCAACCGCGTGGACAATATTGCACCTGCCGTTAACTGTCCGGCAAATCAGGCGCTCACTTTGGGTACTTCTTGTACCGCCACATTGCCTGCCTACAGCCCTGTTAGCAGCACCGATAACTGCAGCACTCCGAGTATGTTGCAAACACCCACACCCGGTACCACCTTAAACGGTGTAGGCAGCACTACCGTAACGCTTACCGCCAATGACGGCAACGGCAATACCGGCACCTGTTCATTTAATGTAACAGTTTCCGACTCAACAGCGCCTACCATAACCTGTCCGGGTGCCCAAACCATACAATTGGGAAGTACCTGTGCAACATCACTGCCGGCCTACAACCCTGCAACCATTGCCGACAACTGCGGCACTCCCGCCTTTACCCAATTGCCGGCGGCAGGCACCACATTAAACGGTGTGGGCACCACCACAGTAACATTGAGTACCAATGACGGAAACGGCAACAGCAACAGTTGCAACTTCAGCGTGCAGGTAGTTGATAACCAACCACCGGTTATAAGCGGTTGTCCGCAGAGTTTTATCACCTGTTCTACTACAGCAGTATGGACAGCGCCTACTGCCGGCGATAACTGCGGAACCCCAACTCTTACCTCCAACTTTTCGCCGGGTACTGCTGTAGGTACGGGCACCACCACGGTGGTATATACCGCTACCGATGCTGTTGGCAATACCGCTACCTGCTCGTTTAACGTTACCTTGAGCCAGTTAGCTGCTACTACCACTACATCGGGCTTTAATGGTTTCGGGGTAAGTTGCAATGGCAGCAATAACGGTTCGGCAAGTGTTTTGGCTACCGGCGGAATTACCCCCTATGCTTACTTATGGAGTACCGGTTCAACATCAAACGGCATCAGCGGTGTTTCAGCGGGCACCTATTTTGTAACTGTTACCGATGGAGTAGGCTGTAGTACGGTTAAAACGGTTAATATTAATCAACCTTCAGTACTTAACTGCAATGCCCAGGGGGTTAATATTACCTGCTTTGGTGCCGTAAATGGCGCAGCCAACTCTACCGCAAGCGGCGGCGTTGGTCCTTACGCCTTTGCATGGAGTGGTCCGGCAGGGCCGGCCGGCAATGGCAGCAGCCTGAACGGTTTGACCGCCGGAACCTATGCCGTTACGGTAACCGATGCCAACGGTTGCAGTTGTACCAACGCTGCAACGGTAATAGAACCGCCGCAGGTAGAACCGCTTTCGGGAACAATAAATATTGACGAAGGCATTGGCATTATCAACCCGTCTTTCTACAATATTAATACCATAACCTTTAGCGGAGGTTTACCGCCGTACAATTATGCCTGGAATAACAGCGGATATGCCGTATATTCCGTGCCATCGCCCGGCAACATTACGGTGGTATATGGCGATAATTCTGTTTGGAGCATTACCATTACCGACAGCAACGGATGTGGCGAAGGTGTTTTGGTATTCAACAGTTCGCCGGCAGGTACCGACCCGGGATTGTTAAATATTTCGGTTTATACCGTGCAACCCGATTTTGGTATCAGCAACGGCTCTTTATCTATTACCGCACAAGGCGGCACTACATGCCCGGGTGGTGATTACCAATACCAATGGGAAGGCCCTGCCGCCTGGACAGGCGCTCCCTCGGCTGCCACCAATGCTATTGACAACCTGCCATCGGGGTGGTATGTGGTAACGGTTACCGATTGCAGCAACCCAATCCAAAACACTGTTGGGTGGTATTGGGTGCCCCAGGCTATTCGCGGGCGTGGCAAAACGGACTTTACCAATGATTTACTACAGGTAATGCCTAATCCATTTAGCCAAAACACGCAAATTGCCTTTACCTGGCCGCAAGACGATGAGTTGTGTCTTGAACTCTATGATATTACCGGTAAATTGGTGCAAACGCTCTTTAAAGGCGCTGTACATGCCGGAGAATCCAATACCATTCACTACGACGCCGCGCAATTGCCCAATGGTTTGTATGTGTGTCGGCTGGCAAACAACCAGGGAGTAGAAGTACACAACAAACTGATGCATGTGCAGGTAAAATAAG
Organism: Sphingobacteriales bacterium TSM_CSM; assembly: GCA_002212725.1. Taxonomy (GTDB): domain Bacteria; phylum Bacteroidota; class Bacteroidia; order Chitinophagales; family UBA2359; genus UBA2359. The sequence continues at coordinate 15,792 of MTCR01000065.1, forward strand.
CCCATAGTTGCAGCAGGCAAAAAGACAGATGAAGCAGCGAAATGCTCATCGGGATAAGAACGGAGCCGGTTTTTCAATGCCGGTTTACGTTGCGCCGCCTTCAGGTTAATTTTACCGCCTACTGCCGGTTGGAATGAAAAAAGCCCCGTTTGCCATGATGCAGGCGGGGCTTTTTTTGTTGTTTTCTGTGCTGTTGCGCTGATAATAGGGTAAAATAACTAAATTTGCCAGCTAAAGCAATTTTTTTTAAAACGCTGCCTTACACACAGCCATTAATACGATAAACCCGACAATGGACAAGGACTTATTTTTGCAACATATACGCGACCAATTTGAAGAAACAGACCCGGCGCTCATTACTTTTGACACTATTTTCAAGCAATTGGAGGAGTGGAGTTCTATGCACGCACTTTTATTGATTGCCCTCATAGATGCAGAATACAATGTGCCTTTTACCGGAGAAGATTTGCAAAAGTGTTTAACGGTTGAAGACCTGTACAATACCATAAAGAGCAGGGTAGGGTAGTGCTGCTTAACCTATTAAAAAGAGTATGGCCTTTTTTTATGTAAACAAGATACATTTAGCCGGTTTGGCAGCCTGTGTGCCCGCAAACACCCTCAGCAACCATCAATATGAGTGGCTTACAGAGCGGGAGCGAAGTTTGCTCATAAAGACCACCGGTATTGAATACCGGCGGGTGGCAAGCGGCAACTGTTGTGCTTCGGATTTGTGCCATGCGGCGGCCGAACAGTTAATAACAGCCCTGAACTGGCAAAAGTCTGAAATAGGATTGCTGATATTTGTCAGTCAAACACCCGATTATATTACCCCATGTACCGCGGTAATATTACAGGAGCGGCTGGGATTGCCTGCAACCTGCCTTGCCTTTGATATTAACTTAGGCTGTTCTGCTTATGTGTATGGGTTATCGGTAGCGGGCAGTATGCTGGCCAACATGCCCGGCAAAAAAGGGTTATTGCTTGTTGGCGATGCGCTTAGCAAATTTATTTCGGAAAAAGACAAGAGTGTAGCCCCGCTTTTTTCTGATGCCGGCACAGCTACAGCGCTGGATTACCAGCCATTAGCCCAACCCATGTGCTTTAACCTGCAAAGCGACGGGAAAGGGTATAATGCCATTATGATACAAGACGGCGGCGGCCGGCATCCATTTAATGCCCACTCGTTGGAAGAAACCGAAAGAGAAAAGGGTATTATACGCAGCAATGCCCAAATGCAGTTGAACGGCACCGAGGTTTTTAACTTTGGGCTTAGAGAAGTGGCACCCAATATTGAGATGCTGCTTCAGGAAATGGGTAAAACAACCACCAATTTTGATTATTTTGTATTTCACCAGGCAAACCTGCTCATGAATGAGCGCATAAGAAACAAACTACAGTTAGAAAAAGAAAAAGTACCCTACAGCCTTAAAAATTACGGCAATACCAGCAGCGCCACCATACCGCTTACTATGGTAACCGAATTGCGCGCCGAATTGAAAAACCGGCCGCTATCATTACTCTTATCGGGCTTTGGGGTTGGGTTATCGTGGGGTTCGGCGGCTATAAACACCCAGCCTATGGTTTGTTTACCTGTTATAGAAATTTGAAGTAACATGCAAACCGACAATTAGCAATGCAAACTTTCAGCCTGCGGGGAAAAACAATTTTGGTAACGGGCGGTTCATCGGGTATTGGCCGCCAAACGGCTGCAACGCTGGCAAATCTGGGGGGCAGGTTGGCAGTAAACGGAAGAAACGAGGTTCGGTTGGCCGAAACGATGGCGGTATTGACCGGTGCCGAACACTATGCAGTTTCCTTTGACCTTAACAACACCCAACAATTGCCGGCATTTGTTGAAAGTTTACCCGAGCTGAACGGGGTGGCGCATTGTGCCGGTATATGGAAACCTTGCCCGGTAAAATTTATGAAAGAACAACAACTGCAAGCCCTTCTGCAAACCAACTTCATAGCGCCGGCATTACTTACCGCAGAACTGCTCCGGCAAAAAAAACTGATGTCGGGCAGTTCGGTAGTATTTGTCAGTTCGGTGGCGGCGCAACATCCTTACAAGGGCGGCGGCGCCTATGCGGCCTCAAAAGCGGCTTTGGAAGCATTCAGTAAAACACTGGCGCTGGAGTATGCCCACAAAAAGATAAGAAGCAACTGTGTTGCACCGGCTATGGTTAAAACACCTATTTTTGACGATACACAGAATACCGTATCGGAACAATATATGCAGGCACACGAGGCGGCTTACCCATTGCGGGTTGGCCAGCCCGAAGATGTAGCTTATGCAATAGCCTATCTTTTGTCAGATGCATCGGGCTGGATAACCGGAAGTGTAATGCGGTTAGATGGTGGTCTTACAGTAGGCTCCTAAAAATAAGTATTGTGGTACATCGGGCACTTTTTATACCCGATTTGGCCCGAAATTGATAAAAGTCGGTTACATTTGGGTATGCAATTTTCTTATAAGCAAACCATAGATTACTCGGTAGTAGTGCCTGTGTACAACGGCGAGGCTACTATAGGGGAATTGTTTGCCCGTATTCATAAAGTATTTGACAGTCTTAAACAGACTTTTGAGGTAATATTTGTAGAAGATTGCGGAACAGACAATAGCTGGCAGGTAATTGCCCTGTTAAAAAGTAAATATCCCAAACAGGTGGTGGGCATTAAACTGCTCAAAAACTTTGGACAACACAACGCCACTTTATGCGGCTGCCATTTTGCCCGGGGGCAACACATTATTACCATTGACGATGACCTTCAGATACCTCCCGAAGAAATTCCCAAACTGATTGATGCACAGCAACAAACCCTGGCCGATGTGGTATATGGTGTGTATCCGGTAAAAAAACACTCAATTATAAGAAGATTGGGCAGCGCCATTGTAAGAAAAACCTTTAAACTGGGTGCCGGCACCCGAAATGAAGGGTCGTCATTCCGGCTTATCGACCACGCAATTATTGCCAAAATTGTAATGCACACGCAAAATTTTATCTATATAGATGAAGTATTACAGTGGTACACCAATCAAATTGTAGCAGTTGCCGTAATGCATGAAGCCCGCAAAAAAGGGCAATCGGGCTATCCGTTGCTTAAACTTGTTCTTTTTACCCTTGACCTCATTATCAATTACACCGCCATTCCGCTGCGAATGATGACCTATGGCGGATTGTTATTTTCGGTTGTGTTTTTTTGTGTAGGACTTTACTATATTTACGACAAAATTGTATCAGACACACAACTGGGTTTTACCTCCCTCATAACAGCCATATTTTTTACCACCGGCATTATTTTATTTTGCCTTGGCATCATCGGAGAGTACATGCGCAGAATTTATATGGGTCAAAACCAGCGCCCGCAATACGCTATAAGAAAAATATTACAATGAAGTGGATAAGATACGGCGTTACACTAAGTAAACTAACCGAAAACCACCTTGAAATGGTGCGTTACTGGCGCAACCACCCCGAAGTAAGCAAATACATGGAATTTCGGCAGCCCATTACTGCCGAAATGCAGAAGAACTGGTTTGCTGCCGTAAACAACAGCGAAAACTTTTTTTTTATTATTGAACACAATAAAAACGCAGTAGGGCTGATAAGCACTGCAAATATAAACTACCACAGCAAAACAGGCAGTTGCGGCATATTTGTATGGGATGCCGCCTGGGCAGGCAGCCCTGTACCGGTTTTTGCAGCACTTTCCATGCTCGATTTTGTTTTTTTAATATTGGATTTGGAATACACCAACATCAAAGTACACAAAGAAAACAAGAAAGCAGTTGCCTATAACCTGTCTTTGGGCTACGAACTTTTACCCGATACTGCCGGTTCGGTTTTCAGACAATACCGCCTGCAAAGAGAAAAATATTTTATAAAAGCTGCATTTTTGCGAAAACTGGGAAAAAAAATGTTTGGAAACGCCTCTTATTTGTATGTAAACCCTCATGAAGACATGCCAAACAATATTACCAAACTACCCGAACAGGCACTGACTCAACTCAATATAACCCTTGCCACACACAATTAACTTAAACTACCGGTTGCATAAGTTGTTTCAGTGAGGATTACAAACTTAACACTAACAAAACCCTGTATGAAAACCGTTTCAGTACCTTTATTCATTGCACTAACCGCTGTTATGTTGCTGTTTGCCTGCGAATTTAAGGAAAAAGGCAAAAGAAACCCCATAGAAGTAAAACTGGCGCCGCCTGTAGTGCCTCAACCCAAGGTGCGTTATTATTCGGGTACTTTTGGCAAAAACAATATTTACCTGTATTTGAAGGAAATGCAGGGAGGCGTGTCGGGGGGCTATTACTTTGTTGCAGATTCAATAGAACGCAAAATCACCGGCAACCTTTCCAAAGAAGGCGCTACCATTTATGAAACAGACGACAGGGGAGGGAAAATAGCCATGCTGAAAGGCTCAATGAATGCGCAGGGAGAAATTACGGGCATTTTAGCCAAAATGGATGGCACTGAAAGCGTGCAGGTAGTGCTGCAGGAAATGAAAGACAGTACCCTGTACCAGCCTAAACGCAAATAACCCAACCTGCTAACTTTGCGGTTACCGCCAATCGTCTATAAACCCGAAAAAAAATTCATTAAACCGGTAGCGAAAACGCTTTTTAAAAGCTTGCCAATCTAAAGGCAGGCAAATGCCAATTTGCATGGCGGGGTTAAAAATCCAGCTCAGGTAGCGCCTGAAAAACGGCAGATTTGAATACGGAAATTTGCGTATGTCAAATTTGGGCATAAGCGTTTTTCTTATTTTGGCAAATTCCTGCCGGTTAAAAGCCACATACTGCTTATCGCCCCAATCTTTAATAACCTCTTTACCAATATGAAAAGTCAGGTGTTTGTCGTGCAGCAATACTAAATTGTTGGCATAGCAAAACAGGTTATGCGAAAGGCTGATTTCTATAAACGGAATGCCAATGCAGATATGTCCGAGATTTAGCAACGGAAATAACCTCCGGTGAAACACAAAACAATCGAACCCGGGGTGGGGTAGCCCTACATCGGAAATGATGGCCGGAATTTCGGCAGTGCTGCGGTATTTACCCGATATTCGCCGCCGGTTAATAATAAAAGCATCATACCCTTGCTGAATGTAATAATAAACAGCCTGGTAAAAATGCGGCACTACGCCAATATCGGCGTTGGTGTAAATAAGATATTCAGCGTTGGTGGCGTTGTAAAGCCGTTCTAATATGTCATAAATTAGGGGCAACTTTCTGGGCAATTTAAACGAAGCAAAATCCATTACAGAGCGGTCAAGATCAGGGGTTTGGGTAAACCATGCAGGAACAAAATCGGCATCTTCGGCATATTGAGCAGCGTACAATTCCACCGGTACTATGTCTTTGGCATACTCTTTAGCCATTCGCATTGTTTCAAAAGTAATGGGCTGGGCATAAAATAAATCAGAATTTGGCTTTACCTTTACAGGGTTAATTATGTGCGCAAGGGTGGTCATGAATGGCTAATTTTGCGTAAAAATACACATTTTGCAACATCGGAATTATGTTTCAAACGGTAATTGATGCGGGCAGGCACGATTTGCGGGTAAATTTTGGCGAGTTGTACCGTTATCGCGAGTTGCTCTTTATATTTGCCTATCGCGATATTAAAGCCAAATACTCGCAAACCTATTTGGGGCTGCTGTGGAGTTTTGTAACGCCCGTTTTAACCCTGCTTACTTTAAGTGTAGTGTTTAACCGCATTATACAAATAGAAACGGTAAACATGCCCTACCCGCTGTTTTTGTTGAGCGGGTGGATAGTTTGGGCTTATTTTTCGGGAACAGTAGCCTCATCGGGGACTTCAATAGTAGATGCACAGCGCATTTTACAAAAGGTGTATTTCCCTCGCTTGCTGGTGCCGTTGTCAAAATTACTGGTAGGTTTAACCGATTTTGCCATTGGTCTGTTGTTTATTGTTGTTCTGTTGGTCTATTTTAAGCATCCCCTCAATGTTGGCATATTTTACTTACCGGTATTTGTAGTACTCACCCTAATGCTTAATGCCGGCATATCGGTTTGGGCAAGCGCATTGGTAGTAAGGTATCGCGATATGCAGCAAATTATTAACTACGGTTTATACCTGCTGTTTTATTTAACCCCAGTTTTTTACCCCACCGCCTATATACCGGCAAAATACAAAACCCTGTTTTGCCTGAACCCATTAGTAGGATTAACAGATGGCTACCGGTGGTGCCTGTTGGGCGGAGTTTACGAATACTGGCAAATGGCTTACTTATTTATTGTATCTGCTGTTTTTTGCGTAAGCGGCATTTTGTACTTTAAAAAAACAGAAAAAGTAATGACAGATATTTTGTAATTAATTTCGCCAAAGCCAAATCCGGTCAATTGTGTTTCCGGCTTGTAATGCCAACATGCCGAACCTGCTTTAATGTATTGCTAAAACATAAATTATGCTGAACAGACCACTTCAATACCGCATCTGAAGTCAGGTTTGCTTTTTATTCAGAAACTTGTCCGGGGGCGGCGCTAAAATCGCACACCATTATGTGTGTTTGCGGCACTAAAGGGCGCATATTTAATTTATCCGTTTGGCAAATTCTTTACCAAAAAACACTAATTTTGCATCAACATTGCACTGCCTTCACTATTTAAATAGCCGGCAGACTCCAACCATAAAATTCTCAATTTCGCAAACCATTTTAACACAAATTATGCCCCAATCTATTTTAACTAACGAAACTTCTGCATTTGGTAAAACCCAATCTATGGAACTGGAACAATGGGTAGAAAGCCTTGCCGAATATTTTGAACCGCAAAGCGTACATTGGTGTACCGGCACCGAAGAAGAATACCAGGCAATGTGCAATAAACTGGTAGAAAAAGGCACTTTTATACCCCTTAACCCCCACAAACGCCCCAATAGTTTTGCCTGTTTCTCCGACCCCAGCGATGTAGCGCGTGTTGAAGACCGAACCTTTATTTGCAGCCGCCGCCGCGAAGATGCCGGCCCTACCAACAACTGGATGGACCCGCGCGAAATGAAAAACATTTTGAACGACCTGTTCAAGGGGTGTATGCATGGCCGGACCATGTATGTAATACCCTTCTGCATGGGGCCTTTAGGCTCGCCACTGTCGCGCTATGGCGTTCAGATTACCGACTCGGAATATGTGGTGGTAAACATGAAAATTATGACCCGCATGGGTAGCCGCGTACTTGGTTTAATTAACGGCGATAATTATGTAAAGTGCATACACTCGGTAGGGGCACCCCTGGAACCCGGTCAGCAAGACAGCAAATGGCCCTGCAACCCCACTGTTAAATACATTAGCCATTTTCCTTCCGACAGGCTTATTATTTCTTACGGCAGTGGTTACGGCGGCAACGCATTGCTGGGTAAAAAATGTTTTGCCCTGCGCATAGCCTCCAGTATAGCCCGCGAAGAAGGCTGGTTGGCAGAACACATGCTTATTTTAGGTGCCGAATCGCCCGAAGGGGAGAAAACCTATATTGCCGCCGCATTTCCCAGTGCGTGTGGTAAAACCAACTTTGCCATGCTTATTCCGCCCGACGAATTAAAGGGCTGGAAAATTACCACCGTGGGCGATGATATTGCCTGGATTCACCCCGGCGCCGATGGCCGGCTGCACGCCATAAATCCCGAAGCCGGCTATTTTGGCGTTGCTCCGGGAACAAACTTTAAGACCAACCCCAACGCTATGTATTCCATAGCTAAAAACACCATTTTTACCAACGTTGCCATTACCCCCGACGGCGATGTATGGTGGGAAGGCCTTACCAAAGAAATTCCCGAAGGATTGACCGACTGGCAGGGCAAACCCTACGACCCCACCAGCGGTAAACCTGCCGCTCACGCCAATGCACGCTTTACCGCCCCGGCGCACCAATGCCCCAGCATTGACCCCGATTGGGAAAACCCCGCCGGAGTACCTATTGCCGCTTTTATTTTCGGAGGAAGACGCTCTACCTCTGTACCTTTAGTATATCAAGCTTTTAACTGGAGTTTTGGCGTGTATATGGCCGCAACCATGGGTTCCGAAATGACCGCCGCCGCTTTTGGCAACATTGGGCAGGTGCGCCGCGACCCGTTTGCCATGTTGCCCTTTATGGGTTACCACATGGGCGATTATTTTAACCATTGGCTCCAGATTGGAAGAACTTTACCCAACCCGCCCCGCATCTTTGGCGTAAACTGGTTCAGAAAAGATAAAAACGGCAACTTTGTGTGGCCCGGCTTTGGGCAAAATATGCGGGTACTTAAATGGATAATTGACCGTGCCCGAGGCCGTGCAGCAGCGGTAGAAAGCCCCATCGGGTGGATGCCCCGCTACCACGATATTGACTGGAATGGGCTGGAATCTTTCAGTAATGAAAATTTTGACAGCGTAATGTCTGTTGACCGCGAAGAGTGGAAACGCGAATTGCTGGCGCATGAAGAGCTTTTTGAAAAAGGCTACGACCGCCTGCCTAAAGAATTTCTGTTTATGCGCGAACTGATTTTGTCTGCCCTTTGGCGCTCTCCCGAAACCTGGAGCCTGGAACCCGAAAGGCACTAAACAGTGAGGGTGAAAAACGGCTTAACAAAAAAGGCATTGCACATAACAGGTAATGCCTTTTTCGTTATTCAGAGCACGGTTAACTGAGTCTGCTTCATTATCCATAAACCTTTACTTACTTATTATGCGAGTATTGTTTAGCTTTTTGTTACTCATACACGGAATAATACATCTGATGGGTTTTGCCAAAGCCTTTGAGTATGCCGAAATTAAAGAACTTACCCTGCCCATCAGTAAAAACTGGGGCATAATTTGGTTGTTGGGTGCAGCGCTTTTTGTTTTTTGTGCGCTCTTTTTCCTGCTAAAAAAGGAAAATTGGTTTGCCTGGGCATGGGCGGGCATTCTGGTATCGCAATTGCTCATTGTTGTTTTTTGGACCGATGCCCGTTTTGGCACCCTGGCCAACCTGCTCATTTTACCGGTATCTTTAATTGCCTGGGGACAGTGGAGTTTTAACCGCATGGCCAACACCGAGTTGCAAAACCTGCTGCAAACCGCCGTTACCAATACTGCCACTGTAACCGAAGCCGACATTGCCCAATTACCACAACCGGTTCAGCAGTGGCTGCGGCAATCGGGCGTAGTGGGAAAACCCTATGCCGACAAAATACAACTTTGGCAAAACGGCACTATGCGCACCACGCAAAACGGCAAATGGATGCCCTTTGAAGCCCGGCAATGGTTTGCCACTGTACAGCCTGCCTTTTTATGGCAAACAGAGGTAAAAATGATGCCCGGCGTTTTTTTGGTTGGAAGAGACAAGTATGAAAACGGGAAAGGAAACATGCTCATTAAAGCTCTTTCTTTATTTACCGTAGCCAATGCCAAAGGACCCGAAACCGACCAGGGAACCCTTGTGCGCTATTTGGCCGAAATCGTCTGGTTTCCGTCGGCAGCGCTCAGCAAGTATATACAATGGGAAGCCACCGGCTCCAATGCCGCAAAAGCCACAATGACCTATGGCGGCACAACGGCATCGGTATTGTTTCGGTTTTCCGATGATGGCAAGGTGCTTGCCTGCGAGGCAAAACGGTATTATACCCGAAACAACGGCGCTACCTTAGAAGACTGGCATGTAGAAATAGACCCCAATTCCTACAAAACATTTCAACCGGGCATTACCATTCCTGTTCGCTCCGGTGTAACATGGAAACTGAAGGAAGGCGATTTTAACTGGCTGAAAGTGGAAGTTACCCAAATTCTATACAATGCCGATGCTTATTAACTGTTTCAAACGTTAGCCCGATGCAATTCAAACACCGTTATTTCGGGTAAATAACCCACGCGGCCGGGGTACCCTACAAACCCAAATCCCGGGTTAACATACAGAAATTGTTGTTGTTGCCGGTACAAACCTACCCATTCTTTGTACATAAGCTGAACGGGACTCCATTTAAACCCAAAAAACCTGATGGCAAACTGAAAAGCATGGGTATGCCCCGAAAAGGTGGCATTTATTTTTGGAAATCGGGGCAACACCTCTGCTTTCCAATGTGAGGGGTCGTGCGAAAGCAGCAGTTGCACGGCACAATCTTGGGTAATGTTGTGGTATGCCTGCTGAAGGTTGCCATATCTTTTAAACCGATGGCTGGCGCTCCAGTTTTCTACCCCTATAACAGCAATTTTATGCCCTTTGCAGTCAACAATCCGGTGTTCATTCAGCAACAGGTTCCAGCCAAGTGTGCGGTGGTTATTGCGCATTTCCTCAAAGTTGCTGCGATAGTGCTGTTCAGATGGCCATTGCACATAATCGCCATAATCATGGTTGCCTAATACGGAAAAAACGCCGTACCGGGCATTAATTTTTGAGAAAATGTGGAGGTAGGGCGCTGCTTCATTGGCGCGATTGTTTACCAAATCTCCGGTAAAAAACACCAAATCGGGTTGTTGGTTATTGATAAGTTCCACCGCCCGTTTTATGGGTTTATCGGTAATAAAACTGCCTGTATGAATGTCGGAAATCTGCACTATCCGCAAACCGCTCAATTCATCGGGCAAATTTTGTATGGGCAGCGCCACCTTCCTAACCTTGTAGCGGTAAGCATTTCGGACCATACCGTGCAGCATGGCCAAGAATGGCAAGCCGGCCAGTACCAATCCGGCGGTACAAATAATGGCAGAGCGCTCAACCGGCAAACCGGCAGTACTACTTATACCCAACCAAATGCAGGCGAGTTTGAGCAGTCTTATCAGGTCATCGGCAAGGGTAAAAATGCTGAGAATGAATTTTACAACAAACAACATAAACACCATTGCCGTAATGTACATTCGTTCGGCGTTGTTGTGTAGCCTGATACCCAATACCACGCCGCAAAAAACCACCAGATAGGTAAATGCTGCCAGCAACCAGTAAATACCTGCCACCCAGGGGCTTGCACTAATGGTTTTTACCAACTGAAAAGCATATACATCAAAAAACAGTAAAAACAGAAACGGGGTTATCCACCGCAAGGGAGTAGGCATGAAGTACTGTTGTTAATTATGATTTGGTCAAACAACTCTAATAACAACTAAGCGGGAGGCAGGTTGTGTTTGCCGGTAATTTTTGCGTTTTACCGCTGTTTAGCTTTTCAAAACATAGCTGTTGCCGGGTGTTCTGCCGTATTTTGTCAATATTGATGCTTTGCCGCTTTACTACAAACAAGGGCAGGAGATAAGAATGGCAAGGTGCGGTAACTAAAAAGCCCCGTTCCGGTAAAGGAACAGGGCCTGTAAGTGTACCCAGAGCCGGGGTCGAACCGGCATGGGTTTAACCCCACTGGTGTTTGAGACCAGCGCGTCTACCAATTCCGCCATCTGGGCTTAAGCGGAGGCAAATTTAGACAAACTCTCTTTAATTCGCAACAAATATCGCTTTTTGTAGTAAAAATCTTTTACGTCGGTTAATAATTGCGCGTTACCGGGGTTTTGGGTGAACTGTTTCATAGCCGGCAAAGCTTCTTCGAGCAGATTATTTTCGATATGGTTTATCTCTTGCAGCAGTTGCGCAACTTTGGTTTCGTCGGGTTTTGCCTGTAGTTCCATCAGCATTTCGTTCAGTTCCATCATTTCCATCAGGAAAGAGGGCGGCAAAATATGTTTTTCACCTTCTTTCAGCAGCCCGTTTAGTTCCAGAATATATTTTACCCTTTGGTCAAAGTGCAGCAATGTTTCATAGGCTTTGTTGTTATAGGTAGCCAGCAGGAGACTTTGCTCTTGTGCTTCGGGGGTTGCTTGTGTATGAAAATCGGGATGAAACTGTTTATTAAACGCAAGGAAACGCTTTTTCAGTTCCTTTTCGTCAGTAAAAAAAGAAACAGGCAGGTTGTAAAAGTCAAAAAAATGAGGTAACGGCATGGTACAAGTGCTTTACCGTATTGAATAGCATACAGCAAATACCGGTTGTTGGTAAAAATGCGTGGCTGATTAAGCCATTACATTTTTGTAAGCGGCATTGTAGAGCATGAGGTAGCGTTCTTGTCCGCTGCTGTCTTTTTCTGTAAGGTTAACCCCGTTTTCGTACCATTTTTTAATAACGGCTGCCATATTACTTGCATCTTCATCGGAACTGAGGAAGAAGTTAATATTGTATTGTTCGCCGTCTTTTGAAAACGAAATTTGGTTTTTGGTGCCTTTAAAGGGGCTTAATACGCCGGCGTAACCATCGTAAGTGAGGGTAAGGTTTTTAACTTCTTTGGGGTTAAAACTGTATTCGCGGTCAGAATTGTCCCACGTAAAGTTAAGGCTGTTGTCAGATACGGTTAGGGTACCTCTTTTATTGTAGTGTTTGTGGTACCAAAGCAGCAGGCATAAAATGGCAATAACAATGGTAAGCAGGGTAAGCAGCCCGTTGGCAAGGAAAAACGGGGGCGCATAGCCGTTTGCAACATAGTAGGATTTAACAAAACCGGCAAAAATAACCCATAATAACACGGGTGCTGCTACTCTGAAAAACCCACTTGCACCTTCCTGCTTATCGGGAACAAGTACATCTGTGCTGAATTGCGTCATATCTGTATCAGTGTTTAAAGACTTAAATTACTGTTTTATGGTGCAAATATAGGGCGAAATTGGTAATTTTAACACTGTAGCAATAATTATGCGGTAAAATTTACGCTTTTACAATTGAACGCCCTTTGTATTTCAACAAAATAGTATTGGTTGTATTTTTGTGTATGTTTGTTGTTGTTGCCAATAAACAGCCGCGTACTGACAATTATTGACACGCAGCCCCCTCACCCTTTGCCGGTATTTCCTTTTTTAAGTTGCGCACTAATCAAGTAAGCAGAAAAAAAATGTAATTGGCACGATAAATGCTGAAACATTCTTGCCAAAATGTACGTAAAGTGCCACAAAAACTCTACTCCCTCTTTAAATCTTTGACCCCAACCGAAAAATCGGATTTTCGGCACTGGCTTTCCTGTAAGAATGAGCATTTATATGCCCTGTTCAGCGTTTTTGAACAACAGGTGCAGCCCAATTCGTCTGAATACAAAGGCAGTTTTACCGAGGTTTCAATAAACGAAACGGAAGCCCTGTTGATTTTTGAAGCACTGCTCGAATTTCTCGAAGCCTTTTCTGCTTCGCCCGAAATCAGGCTCAACCGGCAATTGTCGCAAATACAACTGCTTTTTGAACGAAAACAGTTTGACCTTTGCCGGCAATTAATTCTGAAGGCAAAAGCTATGGCAGAGCAACATTACCTGCTCCAGGATTTGGAAAAAGTGCTCGTTTTTGAAAAAAAACTGCTCGATTACCAGACTACTGTAAGCGGACTGACCGATACCCGCAGTTTATACTACAACCAAACTCAACTGTACGAGCAACTCACCAATTTATACAGTTACAAAGAACTTTGGGTAAAGGTAACCAATTGGGGGCACGTGGCTTCCGTAAGAACCGACCGCATTAAATGGCTGTCGCACTTGCTCAAACATCCGTTGCTGCAAACCGAAAAAGCAGCCTATTCTTTCAATGCCCAAATACTGTTCCACTTAATAAAAGCAGAAATTTATAAAAACTTAGATTGCTTTGATGATGCTTTTCAGCATACCAAATCTTTGCTCCAGCTTTTTTACCAAAATGCCGACTATGCCGAAATGGAGTGGAGCAGCTTTTTGGAGGCGCTGAACAGCCATGCCATGATGGCCATTCAGTTGGGTAAATACGATGACGCACTTATGACCTCCGATTTTATGAAACAAATGAGCGGCATTTATGCTTTTATTGATACCCATAACCTGAAGTGTGATATTGCCGTGCGCTACCACCTTATTGACCTTAAACTATGCAAAGAAACCCTGCAGTTAAACGGAATTGATACTGTTATAGACACCGTTCAACAGTGCCTGCAGCAATCTGTTGTTCCTGTAGATTATTTTTATGCACTGAGTATATTAACCGAAATTGCTCAAATTCACTTTCTGACAGCCAACTACAAGGCTGCAGAAGAAACTTGCCAGCAAATATACAACTTGGAACAGTTTTGTTCTAATGTGCCTCTGCAAACCTGGGCTAAAATGCTCCATGCACTTGCCCTGCTCGAAACCGGACAAACAGAAGCACTGCAGCAGTTATCCGGATTTATTCAATCATATTTCAAAGAAATGCAAATCTACCTCCGCTTTGAAACCTTGTTCTTAGACATGCTCAAAAAACTGGCACAGCCCGGCAAAGGGGTAAATTATATGCTTTCTATATTGCAGGACTATGAAATCCTGTTCGATTCGGTTCGCGCACATAGCGAAGAGTATATTCACTCCCTCATTATTGCCTGGATTAACAGCAAATTGCTGCGGCAGCCTCTGTTGCAGTTTATGAACGACCGCCTTACCGCTTCGGGAAAAATAAACAGGAATTTGGTAAAAAAAGCAATAGCAGCCTTGCCCGAAAAAAACGGCACTGCCATTTACCCCGGCAATAGTTTCTAACTCCGGCAACATCTTAAAACGGCACTCATTTCTGCCGGCCTGCAGGGGCACAATTTTCAGGGATTTGTAAAAACAAAGGTGCATTTGGTCTTTGTTGGAAAAAATTAGCAAAACAGCCTATGGCAAAATTAAAGGCCGTATCTTTAAGCACCGCATGTAATTTTTTCTCAACAGTAAAACCAACGTATTATGAACTTCAAGTTTTTCAACCAATGTGTTTGCCTTGCCGCGCTTGCCTGCCTTACGCTTTTTACCAACTGCAACAAGTCTGATGAGGATGACAATATCCACTATTTCGACCCCTCTATGACCAATGTACAGACAAAACTACAGGAAACCCTTATTACCATGAACGACGGCGACATCATTCACCTGAAAGCCGGAACCTACAACTTTACCGCCACCCTGTCGGTTGACGGAAAGAAAAACTACACCATCCGCGGCGAAGGTATTAACAGTACCATTTTGTCTTTTGCAGGGCAAACAACCGGTTCCGAAGGGCTTAAAATAAGCAACGGAGAACAGGTGCTGCTCTATAACTTTACCGTACAAGATACCGAGGGCGACGCCATTAAGGTTAAAGATACCGATGGGTTGAGCTTTGTTAACGTGGGCGCAGAATGGACCGGCGAAGTTACCGAATCAAATGGCGCCTACGGACTTTACCCCGTTACCTGTACCAATGTACTCATTGACGGATGTTATGTGCGCGGCGCTTCAGATGCCGGCATTTATGTGGGGCAAACCGAGCATGTAATTGTGCGCAACTCGCTTGCCCGGGAAAATGTGGCCGGCATTGAAATTGAAAACTGCAACTATGCCGATGTATATAACAACGTAGCCACTCATAACACCGGCGGTGTTCTCATTTTTGACATGCCCGGCCTTACCATTAAAAACGGACACCAGTGCCGCGTATTTGACAACCAGATTATTGAAAACGACCATCGCAATTTTGCTCCATCGGGCAATATTGTAGGAAACGTGCCGCCCGGAACAGGGTTAATGATCATGACCTCCAAAGAAGTGGAAGTGTTTAACAACACCATTACCAACAACAACGTGTTGGGTGTTGGTATTGTAAGCTATCTGGTATTGGCTTATTTTGATGAAAACCTTACTTACGACGACCCCGTTTACCAACCTTATGTGCGCAATATTTATATTCACAACAACACATTTGCCCGAACCACTACTTATCCGCAGCCGCAAAACGATATCGGAACTATTTTAACCTCGCAATATCCCGCCGGCGATATTCCTGATATTGTATATGACGGCATTGAAAACCCGGCCAATACCGGCGCACCCGAAGAAAAAATCTGCATTATGGATAACATCAACGCTGCTTTTGTAGATATTGATGCTGAAAACTTCTTTATTGGTAAAAGCTATGATATAACACCATTCCTTTGCACGCAAAACCCACTACCCCAGGTAACGGTTACCGCCCCTCAACCGTAGCAATTTTGCACCGGGGTAATATGGGCAGCAAATTTGTTGTTTGTAACCCTGTATAATAATCAAAAGCCATAGTACAACCGTCAACCGGCCGTACTATGGCTTTTCAATGTTTTATAGGTGCGGCATATATTTTACCTTGTTTTTGGGAAACAACCTTGTTTAGTACCTTATGACAGCAATGCCAATAGCGCCCGCTCTTTGCGAGTATAAATCAAAATCGGGAGCATCAATGCCGCCATCAAGGTTACAATCTGCATCATTATACACGTTGCCCAAACCGTTTTGGGAAAAAACTGCATTAAAATCGGTATAATTTACAATGCCATTGGCATTAACATCGGCGGCTGTCATGGCATACACGCCTGCGCCAAGGTTGGTTACCTGTGTAGCGCCGCCCTGCACATTGCCGGCTGCCGAAAAATCGTAAGGGTTGTTGGTATTTGGTGCGGTAATGGAAATGCTGCTTTGCACGGCAATATGGTTGCGGTGCCTTATGCGCAACAAGTAGCTGTTGCCGGCGCTTACCCCCGATTCAAAAACCACACCGGCACTGCCATCGGTATTCAGTAAAATGCCGTCGTTTCTTAACAAGGCAGCTTTTCGGGCAACCACGTTTTGCAATCCGTCAAGCACTTCCAGCAATAGCCAATCGGTAATGTTGGCAGGTATGGCCGGGGCGGTTTCAGTGCCTGCATAGTTCCAGGGCGGCCGGTTGTAGGGTTGGCCGGCAGGAAGCAGGTTGTTTTGGCGCAAATAGGTGTTCATGTTGCTGTTGGCGTTGTTGTAGGTGCCTTCCAGCCAAACCTTAGCCTCAATTCTTACCCCGGCGGGCGGCGCATTGCTGCTAAGGTTTATGTTGTCAATAAACAGGTTGTTGCCAAAGCCGTTAATTGCGGCAAAACGCAGCAAAACCGTGTTGCCGCAATAAGGCGTAAGGTCAATGGTTTCGGTGCGCCATTGGCTGCAATCTGCAGGGGTAAAGGCAGCGGTAATATCGGGTGCTGTAGCCAGTACAGAGCCGCTTTTATTGTAAACGGCAGTAAAATTTTGACCGCAGTCGGTAGAAATTTGCACTTGCAGGGCATCAAAAAAAGTGGCATCATAACGGGCATAGGCCACATCAAAACTAAGCGTTGCCGAAGTTAAACCGCTCAAATCAAACAGGGGGGAGTTGAGGAAATCCTGTTGTCCGGGAGCATTGTAAACAAAATTGGTAATAACTGCCGATGTGCTGTTACAAATGCTTGTTTGCGATGTCCAGGTAGTGGCGGCATCGGGGTTGGCAATGTTCCAGCCCGAAGGGGGAAAGGCGGTACTGAAATTTTGAGCATCGGGAACACTTGTTAAAGGAATAACCGTTACTGTAGCAGCCCCCGATGCGACCGAAGCACAATCATCGGTAAAATAAGCCTGTACGGTATAGTTGCCCGATTGCGAAACGTTAATACTTTGGGTGCTTTGTCCGGCCAACAAAACACCATCTTTAAACCACCGGTAAACATGGTTGGGGTATTGCGCGCCTATAGCGGTGGCATTGAGCAAGGCGGTATTGCCCTGGCAAAGGGTAATAGTTGCCGGACTGATTGCCGGTGCTGCCGGCGGTGTTTGCGTAAGGGTTACCAATGCCGATTGTGCAGAAGGGCAGGATCCGTCGGTAAGTAACACCGTATAGTTTCCGCCCGCCGCCGCATGGTAGTTTTGCAAGGTTGCCCCGCCAATGGGTGCGCCGTTTCGGTACCATTGGTAGCCATAGCCTGCAAATCCGCCCGGAACGGCAGATGCTGTAAGCGTTATGTTGTTGCTGCAAACCTCAGTACCGGTTGGTGGCGTTATTGCAGGCGCTGATGGAGGCGCACAATTAACCGGCTGTACATCAACCGTTACAAAATTGGCGCTTAAACTGCCGCAATATACCAGCAGGGCAAGGTTGTTTTGCAAATTTTGCAGGGTAGTGCCAACCAGCATATCGGTATTGGGCAAGGTTGCGCTTTGGTACGATAAGCCGTAAACCCCGTAAATTGCCGGAGGAAATTGTACGGAATCCGATAAATCGGAACTGCCGTTTACCCCTGCAATAATATTGGTGTTGTTGTTTACTGCTACATACGTATAGGCATAACCGGCAGGGGGCGGTGGCGTGCCGTTATACAAACCGCCACCCGGTGGCGGGGTAAAACCAATGGTGTAGGCAGCCGGAAGCGCAGGGTTAGAGCCACTGAAACTGGAAACCACAAAAGTATAGGTAATGTTGGTTGAAAGTGACAGGGTAAGCGATGAGGAGTTAATGGTAGTGGCGGCGTTAAAACCGGATCCCACCCAGTTGGTACAGGGATTACCGGGGTTAAAATTTCCGGCGTAACAATGCAAAACAATGCCCGATGCGCCCGAAGTGCGCGTAAACGTGTAATTGCCGGCAGTATTTACCATAAAACTATAGGTGTCGTACCGGTTGGGGTTTCCGCCAAAAGAAACACACGAACCGCTGCCGTTGTTGGCTGCCAGGAATGATTCGGGGTCGGCGGTTGTAATAGCGCCGCTAAAGTTGGCAATAGCGCTTCCGTAAGCGGGTTGCAGGTTAAGGTCTAAGGCGGGCGAACCGGCAGTGGCGCTTACCGAAGTGGCAGGGGTTATGGTAGCGCCATTGGCAGCACAAGCCGAACTGAGGGTAATGTTGGCGTTATTGATGTCGAAAAAGATATTGCCCGATGCAGCTACTTTAACCCTGCCCGCCGAGGTGGGGTAGCTGGGAATAACAAAGGTATGTGTGCCATCATTGGGGGTGTTGCCGGCCAAGGTGTAAGGAAAAGTAAGGCCGCCATCGGTAGAGAAAAGAATGTTTACATTGGCACAACTTACCGGCGCTGCGGTGGTATTGGCCACGTTCCAGGTAACAGTAGCGGTATTGCTGCCGTTGGCAGACCAGGTGGCAGCGCTGTTTTGCGAGGTAATGTTGAACGGTCCGCTTGCAGCAGTAACTGTTACTGAGGTGGCGTCGCAGTCAAAAGCCCCGCCGGCGGGGTTGTTATCGCGTACGGTAAGCCTGAAGTTAATGGTACGTGCAACAGCCGGCAGTATTTCGCCAATAGTTTGCGTATTGCTCAAAATATCGGAAAGTTGCGGAAACATGCGGGAGGGTGTTGCAACAGGCAAAAACGACCTGAACAAAGGGGCAGTAGTGCTGGTAGCAGCATTGTTGGGCGGGCCGCCTGCGCTGCCGTCGGTATCAAACTCTTCCCAACAATAGGTAAGCGCATCGCCGTCGGCATCGGTGGCAGTGCCTGTAAGTTCAAACGGGGTTTGTATGGGTATGGTGTAGGCTGAGCCGGCCGGGTTGGCATTAGCCGCCGGCGGAGTGTTGCCGGTTGCGGCATTGGCGCTGCAAGTGGCGCCGGCGCCAATATAGGCAAGCATCTGCTGCAAACTAACGGCATGAAAATAATCATCTCTGGAAGAGCCCACATTTTGCGTACCGCAAATACCCTGGTAACTCATAATGGTAGTGCCGCTGCCCGGTTCATAAGCGCCTGCCGTGCTTCGCTGCGAGCAAGCCGATTCGGTTCCGTAAAAAGAATGGGTAGCGCCAAACTGATGCCCGATTTCGTGCGATACCAGCAAAACCCAACGCGAGAGCGGAAGGTTGAAGATGCTACTCCAGCCCTTGCCTTTGCTGCCGTTTTCGCAAACAACACCCAAGCCGGCAATACCCGAATTGCCCGAACCCGAATAATGAAAAACATGCCCTATATCGTATTGTGAGTTATTGAGTACGGTAGCAATTCCGCTTTGTGCATTATTGGGCAAACTGGCCGAATTGGGGTCAAAGGGGTCGGTTGCGGGGTTGGTAAAAATAAGACTGTTGTTGCCGGCAATAAGGGTTAATCTAACCGACAATTCGCGTTCAAAAATAAGCGATATGCCGCTAAGTGTAGCAACAATAAAGTCGGTTGCACCCGATGCACCGCCGTATTGTGTAGTGAGTTCACCGGTTGCGGCAATGGCAATGCGGTAGGTTTTAAGGGTGCCGCCATTACCACCGCAGGAGCCGCGGTAATCATTGCCGGGCAAGTGCTGGTGGCGGTTATCTGTTACGCCGCACAAAAAACCGGTATCGGGTATGCGGTTGTCAAAATAAACCAGGTGAGTTCCGGGGGTAAAACTTTCGGGCATAGGTTCCAGCGTCATTAAACCCTCATCGGTTAAAACCAGCGCAAAAACCCCGCTTTCAGACAGGGTAAGACACATGGAAATGTGGGGCTGCGCTACTGCAAACCCCCGGTAGGTTTTTATGCCCGGGTGCATAGCCGCCAGTGAAGCCTCCATGAGCGGCGCTTCCATTATATGAAACAACAGTTGCCCTCCTTGCGGTAAAGGCAGCGCCAAAACGGGCAGGCTTTTGGTTTGGGAAGCGGCAGGGGTAAATTCTGCCGGCGCATGTTCCAAAATTTGCCTCAGTGCGGTCAAATCGGGCACCACAGTTCGGTATTGGTTGGGCAGTTCTATGGCAGAAGTACCGGAGTTATTGAGCGCTAAAGTTTCCTGCCAGTAAGTGGCAACGGTTTTATTTTGGGCAGGGGCTTGTATTGTGGCAGCAAACCACAAAAGCAGAAAGGTGTATTTAACTATCGGGTAGTGGTTTAGCATAAAATTTACCGTTTTTTACTGACCTGTATTTTATTGCTATGTTTATTGCTTCAAAGTTACACTTGTGCAACAAGATTCTGGATGTGTTGTTGGTATAAAAGCAAAAATAATATTTTTATATGAATTAATTATTCATAAATAATGTGAAACAGGAATTTGGCTTCCAGGCTATTATGTTGTACCTTAGCCCCCTATTAGCACTAAATGACACCCATAACCATAGAACAGGAGTTGCTGAAAGTTTGTCCGAAACTTTACCTCGGTTGTATTGAGTGCAACGTAGTAACAGAACCTCAAAACAAAGCGCTTTGGCAACTGTTGCAACAAGAAACAGAAACATTGGGTGCAAAACTGCAACCCGAAGCGGTAAACGCCCTGCCCAATATAGCCCGGACACGCGCAGCCTATAAAGCCTTGGGCAAAGACCCCAGCCGTTACCGCCCCGCGGCAGAGGCTTTAATAAGGCGCATTGCACAGGGTAAAGGTATTTACCAACTCAACAATGTGGTAGATGCCCTTAACCTGGTATCTGTAACCACCGGCTTTTCTATTGGCGGGTACGATGTCCATAAACTTCAGGGCGCCGTAATGCTTGGCACAGGCAACGAAAATGAACCTTATGAGGCAATTGGCCGTGGAACCCTGAACATTGCGGGGCTGCCGGTGTTCAGAGATGAATTGGGAGCCTTTGGCACGCCTACCAGCGACTCGGAACGGGCAAAGGTAACCCTGCAAACCACCCGTTTTTTAATGATTATTGTGAATTTTAACGGCAATCAAGGGGTACAGCAGGCAATGCAGCAGGCAGTAAATCTGCTTACGTTGTATGCCGGCGCAAGTGAAACAGAAACGGCCGTAATTGGCTGAAATATACAAAGTTTACCCTGCTCAACCGCAAAAACGCAACTGAGTGTAAATTACCCGATGAAAACAAACTTACCCGATAAACAATCAATACGTAATAAAACTCCTGAATGATGTAGGCTTTATTTTTGGTTAACCCGGTACATAAAAATTTGCGTTCTTTGCAGAAAACCTTCCTTTCTTTGCAGTTATAATAACCGCAAGATTCGCAAAATATTCAGCAAAGTGCGTTAACCAACCCAACACTGTTTTTGGTTTATTATGTGTTGTCGGGCAGTTATCCCTAAAGTTAATGAGTAACCCAATATTTCTATGTTGCGTTTTAGCTTGACCAAGTTTTTACAAAAAATATTCTAAAGAAATTTAACCATATATAACACCACAAACCTATGAAATTCAACCGTTTGGGAAATTCGGGTATTTTTGTTTCCGATTTATGTCTTGGTACCATGACCTTTGGCGATACGCGCCTGCGCGGTACCACTGCACCCGAAGCCGAAAAAATCATTCATGCCTATTTAGATGCCGGCGGCAATCATATAGATACTGCTAATGTATATGTGGCCGGACAATCGGAGGAAATTATTGGCCGCGCTCTGGCATCGGGCGGGCGGCGGCATCAAACTATTGTTGCTACCAAAGCCAATTTTCCTATTGATGCCGGCAAAGGAATCAACGAACAGGGCACTTCGCGCCTCAACCTTATTAACAGTGTAAACGGCAGCCTTAAACGGTTGCAAACCGATTATATTGACCTGTTATATGTGCACTGCTGGGACCATATAACACCTTTGGAAGAAACACTTGCCACGCTTCACCAATTGGTTACCGATGGTAAGGTGCGGTACGTTGGGGTAAGCAACTATAAAGCCTGGCAACTCATGAAGGCGCTCCAATTAAGCGAAAAGTACGGCTGGGTGCGTTTTGTGGCAGCACAATACCAATATAGCCTGGTAAAACGCGATATTGAGTATGAGTTTACCGATATTTGCAGCAACGAGGGGTTGTCGCTCATACCTTGGAGTCCGTTGGGCGGCGGGTTTTTATCCGGAAAATACCGGCGCGATGTGCGGCCAAATGCCGATTTTACTGATGGACGTATTGGCGGTACGCCGGCAAGGGCCGAAGACTCCTGGGAACGCCGTAACACCGAAAAAAACTGGGCAGTGGTTGAACTGCTGGGCCAACTTGCCGCGCAATACAACGCCACCCATGCACAGCTTGCCCTTGCCTGGGCAAGGCAGCAACCCACCGTTGGAAGTGTTATAATTGGTGCCCGAACATTGCCGCAACTGCACGAAAACCTGAAAGCCGCGAACCTGCAACTTGCCACTGCCGACATAGCAAAATTAAACGAAATAAGCCGCCCCGAAGAATTATACCCCTACCGCTTTATTGCCGAATATGGGCGCAAGTAACCCTTTTTTTGTACTTTTGCCCTTTCTTTACCGGTTTTAATACCCCCGTTTTTTTAAAATGATACCCGAAATAAGAATTTTTGTTACCGGAGGCACTTTTGACAAGGAATACGACATGATTAAAGGGCAGCTTTACTTTAAAGACACCCACCTGCCCGAAATTTTTGAACTCAGCCGTTGCACCTTAGATATTAATGTGCGAACCCTGATGATGATTGACAGCCTGGAAATGACTGACCAGGACCGCGAGGTAATTGTGAACAACTGTACCAACATACCCCAAAACCATATTGTAATTACCCACGGAACCGATACCATGGTTGCTACTGCCACTGCCATTGCACAGGCAAACATACCGGGTAAAACCATTGTGCTTACCGGTGCCATGATACCTTATAAGTTTGGCAGTTCCGATGGGTTTTTTAACCTTGGCAGTGCGCTTGCCTTTGTACAGGTGCTTCCGCCCGGGGTATATGTGGCTATGAATGGCAAGTACTTTAACTGGAATAATGTACGTAAAAACCGCGATACCGGTTTTTTTGAAGAACTTTCACCAAAGACAGGCGCAGCTATGTAACTGCCCTGCTTTTTGTCTTGTTTCGGGTAAAAGGCAACCGGTTGTTAATTTCTTTCAGCAGGTCTTTTGCCCGTGCCAGGTAGTTTTCGGTATCCAGCAGTTGCGAGTCATTGTTGGCTTTATACAACAAAAACAATCCCAGCGGAAAGAAAACAAAAATACACAGCCACATGCCGGTAAAGGCGCTGACTACCATTTCTTCGGTTAGTTTTTTGCCCATAGTCAGGCAAATGTAAAACAAAATAAAAAACAAAATTCCCATAACCATTGGCATACCAAAGCCGCCCTTGCGAATAATAGCCCCCAAAGATGCACCCAGCAAAAACAGGGCAATACACGACAAGGCCAGCACAATTCGGGTATGAAACTCAATCATCATGCGGGCAATTTTTTTGCGGTCGGTTTGCCGGTAGCGGGTTTGGCTGTTGGTAAATGCCTTTACATTGCGCACACTTACCAATGCCTGTTGCACCAAGGCCACCTGCTTGCTTACAGGCAACCTCAATGACGACAAAAACGCAGTAGGAGCAGTGGTATCGGGTGGTTCGGGTGGCGGCTGCACGGCTTTGGTTTGTGCCAGGGCTTCCGAATCGGGAGGTAAAACAGTTCCTTTTTTACCCAAATTTACCACCGGTTCTGCAATGGCGTTTTGGGTGTTTTTCCCTTTCTTAACCGTTGTTTTTTGGCTGTTTTGAGCGCTTTTTTGTTGTTGCAGCAGTCTGCTTTGGTAGGCTTTTTTTAAACTGTCGGGCAGCAGTTTTTTGGGTGGCGGTGTTGTTTTAAGGGCGGTTTTTGCGCTATCTGCTTTTTTAATAACAGGTGCGGCTGCCGGTTTGGGCGGCTGGTAAACGGGTTTATTGAGGTTACTGTCTGACAGGAAAGAAAAATAAATGCGCAGGTCTTTGGGCATGGCTGCGCCGCGGGCTGCATCGTTGTGGCGCATAGAGTCGGCCAGTGCCAGAATTTGCCCGGCGTTTAACATGCGGTGGTTATTTCGGAACAGGTTTTCATCGGTCTTTTCAAAACTGAAGTTCGATAAATCCATCACCATTTCATAAGAATCGAACTGCATTCTAATAAACTCCTGTTGTTCGGGGCGGCGGCCGGGGGCGGGGCGGGGTTCTTCGTAGCGCACCCCGTTTTGCAGGTTAAAAATGAGGTATTTTCCGTCTTCTATGGTGTACATTTCACCTTTTTCGGCCAACAATACATTTACGTTGCCACGGTCTTCGGTGTGGTCATGAATTTTAATGTCATACACCGTTTTTGCGCCCGGGTCTTTTCTGCCTATCCGAATGACATAACCCGGAATGCCATCGTAAAAAACACCTTCCTTAATATTGAGTGCAGGCCGCTGTTTGGTAACCGAATAGAGCATAGCGGCAAACTTCAGGTTGGCGCGGGGTAAAATAAAGTTTGAAAACATATACCCGGCAATAGCCAGCGCTACCGATACGGCCAGCAACGGACGCATAAACCGGCTGAGCGAAATGCCCGCCGATTTGAGTGCCACCAGTTCATAATGTTCGCCCATGCCGCCAAAAGTCATAATGGAAGACAACAGTACCGCAATAGGCAGTGCCAGTGGCACTACTGTTGCCGATGCGTAAAAAATAAGTTCGGCAATAACCATTGTTTCAAGGCCTTTGCCCACCATGTCGTCTATGTATTTCCACAAAAACTGCATGATGAGCACAAACAGGGCAATAAAAAAGGTTACCACAAACGGCCCCAAAAAAGACTTGATGAGCAGGAGGTCTATTTTTTTCAATGCCTTTGGCGGTTGTTGTTACAAACTATATAGCGTACTCATAACGGTAAAAATGCCGTTGCTGTTTTGCTGTGGTAAAGGTACGCATTTTTTGCACTATCCAAAATTTCGACATGCTTGCCGGGCTTACCCCTTCCCGAAGTAATTAATGTAGTAGCAACACAGAACAGCCTGCCTAAACAAAGGTTAGTTTAGATTCTTCCAGTTTAAGCTCGTTGTTGTGGCTGTAAGCCGCCAAATACCCCGATTTAGCAACACTGTAATCAAGGCAGCAAACATTATCTCTGAACAGCGACGGGCTGCCATTTAACCAATAATGCCCAAAGAAAACACTTTTCTCTTCGTTTCCGTAATAATACCGGTTGCTCAATAATGACATGTCAATTGCCGTATCGGGCAGCTTTTCATCGGGTATTACGCTAATATTGCGGTACGTTAATTCCACCGGGTTTTCCCACCATTTTATCCTTATTTCGTTTCTTATGGCCCCGTCTTTGTCAGCAAAAGGTACTCCTTCGGGCAATTGTATTTCTTTTCCTTTTAACGTTTGTTCTATTGCTTCGTACAATTTAGTTCCCTTTATTGCAGATTGGTAAAGCAACGCATCTGTTAACCGGTTATCCTTCAGGGTTGCTTTCAGGTAATTAATGTTGTTTTCATCCCAACAGGCATGTACCGCTCTGAACCATTCATTTTCATAAAAAACAGGCAGTGTTAAAAACCAGTTTAAGTAATCTTCATATTCCTCTTGCCTGTTGTGAAACTGCCGCAGCGTTTGATAATGCTGAATGATGTTTTTAATAGAATGCTCTCTCAAATGCCCTCCTTGGGTTTGCTGAAAATGAAAACACAGGGCATTGTACTCATGGTTGCCCATTAATGCAACAGCACTTTCATTTTCAACCATCTGCCTTACAATTTCCAGGGTTTCCCTTATTTTTGGACCTCTGTCAATATAGTCGCCAACAAACAATGCCTTTCTGCATTCATGGGCATAATAATTATTTTTCTTGAAATATCCAAGTTTCAGAAGCAATTTTTCCAGTTGGTCGGCATGTCCGTGTATATCGCCTATCAGATCAAACATTGTATGGTGTTTTAGGAATTGTAAAAAAAAGGTTGGTTATGAAAAGGAATTCATGTACAAGGATAAAAGTAGAGTTCACTTAAAAAACCCGTTGCAATTTGGGTTGATTAGGGAGAAAAGATATTG
>MTCR01000062.1 GCA_002212725.1 Sphingobacteriales bacterium TSM_CSM
CGGCTTACCGGTTTGGGGTTGTTGGGGTGGGCAAAATCGGCAAAGGCAAGGTCGGCCAGGGTTTCTACGTGTTCGGGCAGTACACCTATGCTGCGCAATTTGTGTGGTATGTTAATTTGGCTGTTCAAATCAAAGAGGTATTGCACAACGGCTTGCCCGGTTTCTTCTTTCAGTTCCAGTGTGCGGGCAATACGGCGGAATTTGTGTTCAAAACCGGCAATATTAAATTCCATGCCGTAGGGTATATTTACCGCATTTGCCAGCCCGTGGTGCGTATCGAGCAATGACGACAACGGGTGCGCCAACGAATGTACCACACCCAGCCCTTTCTGAAAGGCAATTGCGCCCATCATAGAACCCATCAGCATTTTGCTGCGCGCTTCCAAAGTGGGGTTGTTTACCGCATCGGGCAGCGAGTCTTTTATGAGTGTAATACCTTCTAAAGCAATACCTTCGCAAATAGGGTGTGGCATTTTGGCTAAAAAAGCCTCCATGTTGTGGGTAAGGGCATCCATGCCGGTGGCGGCGGTAATGGCCGGCGGCAGGTCAAGGGTCAGTTCGGGGTCGGCAAATACAATTTTTGCCAGCAGTTTGGGCGAAAACAGTATCTTTTTCTGATGCGTAACATCGTCGGCAATAATGGCGCTGCGCCCTACCTCGCTGCCTGTACCCGATGTGGTGGGAATGGTAACAAAGTGCGGCACCTCATTGGTTACAAATACATCGCCGCCAATCAGGTCATCGTATTTAAACAGGTCTTCGCGGTGGTGTACCCGTAGTACAATAGCCCTGGCCACATCTAAGGCAGCGCCGCCGCCAATGCCCACAATGCAATCGCGGCCGGTATTGTCCCAAACATCGGTTCCTTTATATACATCAGATTTTACCGGGTTTTTGTGTATATCAGAAAACACTTCTACCGATAAGTTGTTGGCTGCGAGTGTTGTGGTAATTTTTTTGAAAAAAGGCAGTTGTGCCACGGTGGCATCGGTAACAATGAGAGGATTTTTAAGTCCGTTTTGTTTAAGGTAGGCAGGCAGTTCGTTTACCGCGCCGGCGCCAAACCTGATGGTGGTGGGGAAATTGTATTGGTAAATGCTGTTAAAGGTCATGTTAAAAATGCTGTTTTCGGGGTGGTTGATAAATGGTTAGGTATTTTATTTTAAATTATTTCAAAATAGCGTTTCATTTCCCAATCGGTAACTGCTTTGGCAAACTGCCGCCACTCCCACAGGCGGGTTTGGGTAAAATGGGTTACAAAAGCTTCGCCAAAGAGTTCTTTAGCCACAGTGGAGTTTTTCATTTGCATGGTGGCTTCATAGAGGTTTTGGGGCAGCGTTCCGTTGCTCAAATCGCGGTAGCCGTTGCCCACGGTAGCCGGTTGAAGCAGGGGAAGTTGGTGTCTGATGCCGTACAAACCCGATGCCAGGCAGGCCGCCATGGCCAGATACGGATTTACATCGGAACCTACCACGCGGGTTTCTAACCTTGCCGCCTTTTTACTGCCCGAAAGTATGCGCAGGGCAACGGTTCTGTTATCGTGTGCCCAGGTAAGGGTGGTAGGCGCCCATGCTCCTTCAACCAACCGTTTGTAGCTGTTTATGGTAGGCGCTACCATGGGTAAAATATGGGGCAGGCAGTAGAGTTGTCCGGCAACGTAGTGTTTCATTAACTGGCTCATGTGCAGCGGGTCGGTGCTGCTGTAAAAGAGGTTGGTTTGGGCATTGGCATCCCAAAGACTTTGGTGTACGTGTCCGCTGCAACCGGGCAGGTTTTCGTTCCATTTTGCCATAAAGGTGGCTATTATACCGTGCCGGTAAGCAATTTCCTTTACCGCCGTTTTAAACAGCGTGGCGCGGTCGGCAGCTTCCGTCAGGGAGGAGTAGGTAATGGCAGCCTCATATACGCCGGGTCCGGTTTCGGTATGCAGCCCTTCCAGCGGGATATTAAATATATTTAATGCATCATACAAATCTGCCATAAAATCATTCCGGAGGGTACTGCGCAATATAGAGTATCCAAACATGCCGGGCGTTATAGGTTGGGGGTTTCGGAAACCTTTTTGTTCAAGGCTTTGCGGGGTTTCGGCAAAGTTAAACCACTCAAATTCCTGGGCAAAGAAGGGGGTAAACCCATCGGCAAGGCATTGTTGCAGTACGGCTTTGAGCAGGTTGCGCGGGCATACGTATATCGGTTCGTTGTCTTCGGTCACTAAATCGGCAAGGAAAAACGGCTGATTGTTTTCCCAGGGTATTTTGCGGTAGGTGCCGGTATCAATTTTTACCGGCGCATCGGGGTAGCCGGTATGCCAGCCGGTGTATTGCACATTGTCGTAAGCCACATCGGCCATATCCCAGCCAAAGGTAACATCGCAAAATCCCATACGGCTTTCGAGTACCGAAAAGAATTTGTCGGTTGAAATATATTTTCCGCGCAATATGCCGTCAATGTCGGCAACGGCCAGTTTTACCCTTCCCGAAGGGTGTTGCCGGATTTCGTTCAGTATTTCAGATAAAGACATGGCGGTTAGTTATTTTTTGTTATGGTATTATTTGCCGGGTATGTTTTGCAATGCGGTATAAAATAAAAGGTACAACCATTGCACCTGCATAAATGAGTGCCAGCATGGGGTTATACCAGCACATGGCCAGCAGCGAAAAAGTTGCTATAAACAAAGCTGTAAGCGGAAACCAGGGGTAAAAAGGCGTTCTGAAAGGCCGGTGCATGTGCGGTTTTTGGCGGCGCAGTTGCAGCAAGGCCAACATAGAAACCACATACAGCGTAAGCGCCCCGAAAACGGAAATAATGATAATTTGTCCTGTTTTACCGGTTAGCAGCGCCAAAATGCCAATGGCCATGTTGGTGAGCAGTGCATTGGCCGGCGTATGAAAGCGGGGCGAAATAATGCCCAGTGCAGCCGGCAGGTTGCGCGCCTTGCCCATTTCGTAGGTAGAGCGGCCGGCCGCCAGCAGCAGCCCGTGAAATGAGGCCACCAGCCCAAACAAGCCAATGGTAATGAGCAAATGGTACATAAGGTGGTTGCTGCCCGTAATATGCGCCAGCGCCAGCGGCAGGGGCGAGTCGGAGGTTTCGCCGCCTGTACCGTTTTTATATACAATGGCTTCCCAGCCTGCCACACCGGCCGATGCGGTAAATACCAGCGCACACAAGACCACCAAGGTGGCTATGGCCGAGCCAAAGCCAATAATAATATGCCGCTGCGGGTTTTGGGTTTCTTCGGCCACGTTGGCAACACCCTCTATGCCCAGAAAAAACCAAATGGCAAAGGGTATGGCAGCCATAACCCCGCCCCAACCCGCCGGAAAATGGTTGTGCTGCAGGTTGGCCAGGTTAAAATGCGGCAGCGTAAGGGAGGCAAACAACAGCAACTCGGCAACGGCAAACAGGGTAATAATGGTTTCGAAGGTGGCGGCAGCCTTTACCCCATAGATGTTAAGAGCGGTAAACAGTACATACACCACCACAGCGCAACCAACTACCGAAATACCCGGAACAAAGGCATTGAGATAAGCGCCAATGGCAAAGGCAATGGCCGGCGGAGCAAAAATAAACTCAATGGTTTGCGCCCAGCCGGCAATAAACCCAATGTTGGGGCCAAAGGCGGTAAAGGCATAATCGAACCCGCCGCCGGCTTTGGGTATGGCGCAGGCAAGTTCGGCATAGCTAAAGGTAAAGGTTATGTACATGAGGGTAATAAATCCGGTAGCAATGGCCATGCCCAACGTGCCGCCTTGTTCCAACCCCAAATTCCAGCCAAAATACATACCCGAAATAACATAACCCACACCCAGCCCCCACAGCATAAACGGGGTAAGCGCTTTATCTAAATGACCACCGGTTTTGTCCATAGCAGCAACCTGTTAAATGTGCAGGGTTTTATTTACCATGCAACAAAGGTATAAAAATTACCCGAAGCAAAGCCGCCCTTCTAAAACAAAAGCATAAGGTAAACTGCACACGCCGGGGGCAACTTACCCAAACAACTGTTGCAGGGTTGGCAGGAGTGGGGTAGGGGCGGCAAAAAAACTGCGGCCGGCCAAACTATAACGTTTTATTATAAAAAATCTTTTTATATACGGTAATTTTAGATTAAATTCTGTCCATACATAGCAATCGGGGCAAAAAAAAGTTTACATTTGTTTTCTCAACCGGCCTTTTCGTTCAATTTAAAAATTTATGTGCTATGGCAAGTTATTCAACCGATTTGTTTGACCTCATTAAAACGCTTACGGTTAATGAAAAAGCGTACTTTAAGAAATACGCCTACAAGCAACAAGCCGATGCCAAAGATAACCCCTACCTGCAACTGTTTGATGCCATTGATAAACAGGAAACCTATGATGAGGAAAAACTATTGAAAAAATTTGCGAAAGAAAAAATTTCTCAAAAATTTTCGGCAGCTAAAAACTACCTGTACAACCTTATTTTGGATTGTTTGGCCATGTACGATTCCAACAGCGAAAAACTGCGCCATAAACTGCGGCAGCAAATTAAGCAGATAGAAGCGCTTATAGACCGGGGCTTAATGGAACAAGCCGCCAAAAAGGTAGAAGCTACCCGAAAACTGCTGCACCCCGATAACGTAATAAACCAGTACAGCTGGCACATTGAACTCATTAACCTGCAATTGGAAATTATGCCGTACAAAACCGAAACACATGATGAGCGCATGAAACTACAGTATGAAAAAAGCCATCTGTTATCGGTCATTGCCAACTCGCAGGAGTATTACAACCTTTATTTACATTCGCTGCACCTGCTCAACCAAACGGGCTACGTTCAGTTAGAAAAACACGGCCGGCAGGCCGAAACGTTTCAGGATATTATAGCACACCCGTTAATGGCAGATATTAACCTGGCCTTGTCGTTTAATGCAAAGTTGTTTTACTGCAATACATGGTTTAACTACTACCTTTGGAATGCCGATTACCAAAAAGCCCTGCATTTTGCGCAACTTCAGGTGGCCCAGTTTAACACCGAGGCCTTGCAGTTGAGTAATGTACAAAAACTTATGGTGTCTTACAAAGGGGTGCTGATGGCGCTTACCAAATTAGAAGATTACCGCCTTTTTGACGAAACGGTAAAAGAAATTGAGGAATGGAACCGCCGTTTTGCCGATAAAGTTACTCCCGAAGCGGTTAATACCCTGCTGGACGCCGTTTATGGCTCTCCTTTTGATGCTTATTACCACCAAAAGCGCTACAGCAAAGCTTTTGCCCTTATTCCCAACATGCGGCAGTACTTAGCCAACAGGTTTGCCCAACGCTTTAAGGGCAACAACATTCACTACAGCCTGTTAATTGCCGCGCTGCATTTTTACGCCGGCAACCTTAACCAGGCTTTAACCGAACTGGAAGTGATGTTAAACGACAAAGACCTGGAAACCGTACCTATTATCCACTGTACCGCCCGAATTTTACACCTGCTCATACATTTTGAGCTGAAAAACGACCTGCTGCTCGAATCATTGGGCAGGGCTACCTACCGTTTTTTGTACCAGTACGAATCGAATTACCAGGTCGAATCGCATGTAATACGGTTTATGCGCAATGCCTCGCAAATTGCCAACGCCAAAGAAATGACCGATGCCCTTAAAAAATTGCGCGAAAAACTGGCGCCTTACCTGTCTGATGAGTTTGAAAGGGAAGCCTTTGCGCGCTTACATTATTTAGATTGGATAGACAGCAAACTAAACAACTGCACCGTTTGGGAATGGACAGAAAAACAACATGCCAAACGGGTTGCAGCACCGGAAAAGGAGTTGAAAGTATAAACAATGCAATTTGTCCGGTTTTTATAAGGGCACTGCCACATTACCCGTAAACAACGGTATAAGCCCCAGTTGCTGCGCTTTTTCAAACAGGGTATGCACCGCGGTTAACCCCTTTTGCCCCAGGTTGAGCGAATATTGGTTTACATACAGTTGTATGTGTTGCATCATAACCGCCTCGTTCATTTCCTGTGCGTAGGAGCGCACGTAGGGCATGGTTTCGGCGGGGTGGTCAAAAGCGTATTGCACACTTTGACGCAGCAGATGGTCAACCTGTTGTTTAAGGTGTAGCGGCAGGTTGCGTTGTATGGCAATGCCGCCCAATGGTATGGGCAATTGGGTTTGGGTTTCCCAAAATTCGCCCAAATCGGTAATTTTTACCAACCCCCGGCTTTGGTAGGTAAAACGGTTTTCATGAATAATCAATCCGGCATCGGCTTTGCCGTTTATTACAGCGTTTTCAATTTCCGAAAACAGCATTACTTCTTTGTTGGTTGCCTGCGGATATGCCAAACCCAGTAAAAAGTTGGCGGTGGTATATTTGCCCGGTATGGCAATGTGGGCGGCGTTTACTTCGGGGTTGGTTAAAGGGCGTTTGGCAATAAGCAGGGGGCCGCAGTTGTTGCCCAAGGCGCTGCCGGCGTTCAGCAATTCGTAGTGTGGCAGCAAATGCCCCAGCGCATGGTAACTGAGTTTGGTAATTTGCAGGCTGTTGGCAAATGCACGGCGGTTTAGTTCTTCCACATCGGCTATAACAGGGGTAAAACGCAGGTGGCCGGTATCAATTTTACCGTTTACCAAAGCATAAAACAAAAACGTATCGTTGGGGCACGACGAAAAACCAAGCGTAAGCGTTTGCATGGCAGCAAGGGGTTTAAACAGGTGCAAAATTCGGTTTTTTTCGGGTTGGTTTAATTAAATTGCCTAATTTTGTATGGCAGAATGTTCCAAAAAGTTACACCTTTCCTCCATTAGCTTATGCAAATGTAACTATTTAGGTACTGTCTGTAAATCCCGGCATTTTCTCTTGTTCCCTGCTGATTGGAAGCATTGACCAAATAGCAAAAGAAACTTTGCCGGACTTTGCGCAAAACTTTGCGTTCTTTGCGGTAAAATGAAAGGAATTTAGTTAAAAACATCACCAACAAAGGTACAACCTGAATAAGTACATGCAAATTAACATCAGAAAGGCCGAAAAGCCCGATTTACCCGCCGCCTACCGCCTTATTTGCGAGCTGGCCTTGTTTGAAAAAGCCCCCGAAGAGGTTACCCTTACTCTTGAGCAGTTTGAAAAAGATGGTTTTGGGCCACAACCGCTGTATTTTATGCGTGTTGCCGAAGTAACCCTGCCCGGTGGCAATACCGAAATTGCCGGTATGGCCTTGTTTTTCTTCTGCTATTCTACCTGGAAAGGTAAAATTTTATACCTCGATGATGTAATTGTTACCGAACAATACCGGGGGTTGGGTATTGGCAAGTTGCTCATTGACGAGGTTTTTAAATTTGCAAAAGAACAGCAGGTAAACCAGGTGCGCTGGCATGTACTCGACTGGAACACGCCTGCTGTTGAGTTTTACAAAAAAATAGGCATGAAGCTGGAACCGGAGTGGGTTACCTGCAAATACACCAAAGAACAAATTGAAGCGTATTAAAAAAAGCGACTGTACAAAAGTGACAATTGCGCTAACTTAACGCAAGGTTGGGATAAGATTGGGGAAAGTTTGCAAACAAATAGCGGAATTATTTTTGCTGATTTGCCTGTAAGCGCCCCCAATTAT
This sequence comes from Sphingobacteriales bacterium TSM_CSM, assembly GCA_002212725.1. Taxonomy (GTDB): domain Bacteria; phylum Bacteroidota; class Bacteroidia; order Chitinophagales; family UBA2359; genus UBA2359. The sequence goes on from MTCR01000062.1 coordinate 7,570, forward strand.
GAGGTATAACTTCTGCACCCTTTGCTGTTTTGCCCGCCACCAATTTTGTGCAGCGCTGCAATAAACCCGGGCAGCACTTTGGGCTATCTTTAAGCCCGCAGCAATAACCTGCATGGTAAGCAATACAGGCAGCAAACCATTCACAAACAGGGTTATGCCTGCCCCGACATTCGGGACAATACAATTTGGGTAATAATTTGTTCTTGTTCCTGTGCCAGTTGCAGCATTTGCAGGGCGGCGGTTGTTTTTTCGTTGGCAAAAGAGCGGTCTTGCAGGTCTTTTGCATTGGTCAGCACGTTGAGGCAGGCACCCTTAACGGCTGCCAAAGCACAGGCAGCGCCCACACCGGCATCTGAAACCGAATTAGGGTTTCCTTCCTGCGCCATAGCTTTAATTACCTCCATGCTTTGCAAGGCAAGTTGCATTACGCGGAAAGGGGTTTGGGCAGCGTATTGAGTGGCCAGTTCAATGGCTTGGGTACGGGCGGCTTTTTCGGCATCGGTTTGTTTGGGCAGCCGTACAGCATCAATAATGCCGTTAAAGGCGCGGGTATCTTCATCTACCATAAACAAAAGTTGCTCTTTAAGTACCTGCCCTTTTTCGGCCCAGTCAGAAAATTCTTCCCACCGCTCATCCCAGCCGCGCTTGTGCGAGGAAAGATTGGCTACCATGGTTGCCAGTGAAGCGCCCAATGCACCCACGTATGCCGCCACAGAGCCACCACCCGGCGCCGGTGATTCAGAAGCGGTTTCGTTGCTAAATGCCTTCAGCGACAAATTTACCAGCGGTGCAGGGTTGTTTTCCAGGTCTTCCAGCACGTATTCAATAATTTTTTTGCGCGGGTCAAAAGGGGCAAGGTCGTGCAGTCCCAGCGATTTAACGGCAATTTTTACCAGTTCCTCTTCCGGCACTCCTACCGACCGCTGTTGTTTGCGCAAGAAGTATTTACCGGCATCGAGCATGGCTTTCAGCGGCACCAGCCCTACAATTTCGGAGCCGGTAACCCGTATGCCCCGCTCCTGGGCGCTTTGGCAAACCTCTTCAAAAGCCTCATGAACGGGCGTTATGCTTATGTTGGTAAGGTTCATGGAAATTTGGGCAATGCCATACTCCTCAATATACCAACCAATGGCTTTTACCGATTTGAGCGCTCCCGGCCGGCGCAGGGGTTCACCGTTTTCATTGCGCAGAATTTCGCCGGTAATGGGGTTGCCTTTGCGCAGCACGCGGCCGGCTTCGCGCACATCAAAGGCTATGGCGTTGGCACGACGCACCGAGGTGGTATTGAGGTTTATGTTGTAAGCCACCAGAAAATCGCGGGCGCCTATGGCTATGGCGCCGGTTTTGGCTACCAGCGGGGTATATTGTGCAGGGCCAAAATCGGGTATCCAATCGGGGTGTGCCAGTTTTTCGGGCAGGCCTTCATATTCGCCGGCTCTTACGGCGGCCAGGTTTTTTCTATCGGGTTTAAGGGCTGCCGACTCATACAAATAGACCGGAATTTGTAATGCTGTGCCAACTTTTTGTGCCAGTATTCGGGCATAATGGGCGGTTTCTTCCATGGTAATACCGGATACAGGAATGAACGGACACACATCGGTAGCACCAAAACGGGGATGCTCGCCTTTGTGTTTGCTCATGTCAATAATTTCCGATGCTTTTTGAATTGCCAGAAAAGCCGCCTCCACTACCGCTTCGGGAGTGCCGACAAAGGTTACCACGGTTCGGTTGGTAGCTTTTCCGGGGTCAACATCGAGCAGTTTTACCCCCTCTACACTTTCAATCTGGTCGGTAATTTGTTTTATTACCTGCATATTTTGCCCTTCCGAAAAATTGGGCACACATTCAATGAGTTGCTTGTTCATTTTGTATGTTACTTATATGGAAAAGAATAACAAAATTGATTAATGGCAATGTTGTATGGGCTACAGCCAGCCGTTTTGCAGTATATCTTTGGCGTGGTAGGTAATAATAATGCCGGCGCCGGCGCGGGCAAAGGCAGTCATGTTTTCCATAACAATTTTTGGTTCGTCAACCAGTTGGGCCTGTGCGGCAGCCTTTACCATGCTATATTCGCCCGAAACGTTGTAGCAGGCAACGGGCAGGTTGGTATGCTGTATAAGCTGTTGAATAATATCGAGGTAGGCCAGTGCGGGTTTTACCATCAACACATCGGCGCCTTCGTGTTCGTCGAGCAGGGCTTCGCGCAGGCTTTCCCGGGCATTGCGAAAATCCATTTGGTAGCCCTTTCTGTCGCCCGATTGCGGCGAGGAGTCGGCTGCTTCGCGAAAGGGGCCGTAGTAGGCCGATGCATATTTAATGGCATACGACATGATGGCGGTGTTGGAGAAGCCGTTTTCGTCGAGGGTATTTCTGATATACCCGATGCGCCCGTCCATCATATCCGAAGGCGCTACCATATCGGCGCCTGCTTCGGCATGGGTAAGCGCCATTTGCGAGAGGATGTCCACGCTTTCATCGTTAAGTACCCGGTTGCCGGCCAGTACGCCGCAGTGTCCGTGTGAGGTGTAGGCACACACACACACATCGGTAATAAGGTAAAGGTCGTTGGCAAATTCGGCTTTAAGGCGGCGCAGGGCGGTAGGAACCGAGCTGTTGTGGTCGTGGCTGCTAATCGCCATTTCCGATTTTGGGTCGCCGGTGCCAAAAATGAGCAGTTTGTTAATGCCCAGTTTCAGCCAATGTTCGGCATGTCGCACCAGTTCATCGGGCGAAAAATGGTAAACGCCGGGCATGGCCTGAATAGGATGTTGAATGCCCGAACCTTTACATACAAAACAAGGGTACACCAACATGTCGGCCGAAAGGCGGGTTTCGGCTACCATATTTCGCACAATGGCATTGGTTCTGAGGCGGCGGGGTCGGTAAGGCAGGTTCATGTTATTAGTTGCGGGTGGTTTGGTTTATTTTCATACAACAATCATGGTGGCGGTGGCTTTGGCAAAAACTTTTTTTTGGTTGTTTACCCAGCCAAACACCTCACTTTCGCAAAAGTGCAGTTTAGCGCCCGGTTTGTCAACGCGGCCATGAGCAAACAACACATCGGCAATGGCAGGCCGGTAATATACCACCTTTATTTCAGCAGTAACCACATGCAGTTCGGGGGCAATAAGGGTAAAGGCGGCAAAACCGGCAACGGTATCGCACAGGGTAGTCATAATGCCGCCATGCGCATAACCGTTTTGCTGCCGGTGGTGATTTTGCAAAACAAGTTGCCCCTCTACCACACCGGGCGCCACTTTGGTAACTTCAAAACCTATAAAGTGCATAAAATGATTTTGCCGCATCATTTTAGCCACTTTTTCTGCCACAAAAGGGTCATCTAATTCAAACATAGCACAAAAGTAGGGTCATTTTGTTTGTAAAAAGCGCAAAACAAAATATTTTCGCACCAAGTTTACAATTTGGTTGCAAAAAAATACTATTATTGCCCCTGTTTAACACAAAGCTCTATCTATGAACACACTTCGACTGGTATTGAACCTCGTGCTGATTGTGGTAATTGCCCTGCTGGCTTACCTGTTAATTGCCTCCATACAGGAGCCTATTACTTTTCAGAAAGAAAAAGCCAAGCGTAATGCGGCGGCAATTGAACGCTTAAAACAAATAAGAGGCGCGCAGTTGGCCTTTAAAGGCAAGTACAACCGCTATTGCGGCAATTTTGACTCATTGGTAAACATGGTAAAAACCGATAGCTTTGAGGTAATTAAAGTTATTGGCGACCCGAACGACTCTACAGTAGTGGTTAAAAAAGAAGTATCGAAAAAAGCAATGATAGATTCATTGTTTGCCGGTAATGTTAAAGCTGCCGAAGAAATGCCCATTGTACCCTTTGGTAAAAACAATGAGCGGTTTAGCATACAGGCTACAAAAATTACCAAAAGCAACACCGAAATTCCGGCTTTTGAGGTTTCGGCGCCGTTAAAGGTAATTTACTCGGGTTTGCCCGCAAAATACTATGCCGACAAATACAATGACAACATGCGGGTGGGTTCTATAACAGACGGAACTACCACCGGCAGTTGGGATAAATAACGGCAGTGTTGTTTTGTAGCCGCAAACAAATGCGCAACAAGGCACAGGCCTTGTTGCGTATGTCTATTTGCCAGAGTTGCGCTGCCTCACATTTGTTAACCCTAAAATGAACCCCTCCCTTGTCGAACGATTTAAACAACATACAGGTTAACCACCAGATAAAAGCAAAGCATTTTGTGCATAACGGCGCCGATAACCAACATCTTGCCGTTTATGTAGGGTACGACGAATTGTCTTTTACCATTGCGTCTGACGCCGGCAACACGGTGCAGTACATGAAATCTTACCGGCTTAAAGATGCCTTTAATTATTTTGCCTACAAAATGATGCTTACTGACCTGCTGGAGCAGGAAGACCTGTTTAAAAACAAGTACGCCAAAATCAGCATCGGGTTAAATGCTGCCAACTATACTTTAGTTCCGAACAAGTATTTTGACCTTAGCAGTGCTGAAAAGTACTATGACTTTAATTTTCCGAACGATGGCAACGGTAAAATTATGGCCAACCTGGTAGAAGGGCACAACTGTTTTGTGGTTTTTGCCATAGACTTTCAACTGCTTGATGCCTTTACCGAAATATTTGACCAGTTTACCCTGCAACATGCCGTTAGCTACCTGCTGCCGGCATTGCCCCAGCCGCCACCCGAAGAAAAGCGCCTGTATGCCAGTGTACAAAAAAACCACCTCGATTTGGTTTGTTTGCAGGGTAGCCGCCTTTTGTACTGCAACTCATTTGCCTGTAATACCCCGGCCGATTTTTTATACCACCTGCTCAATGTTGCCAAACACAGCGGATTAGATGCGGTAAAAGACAGTTTTGTGCTGTTGGGCGATATAGCCGGCGACCAACCTGCTTATCAGCTTTGTAAAAAATACCTGCCCAATATTGCCTTTGGCGGCAGACCCGAAGGTAAAAACTATTGTACCGAACTGGATATTATTGCCCGCCACCAGCATTATAACCTGTATTGCATCGGGTAATAAAATACAGCGCCGGCAAGAAAGGCTATGCCTGCCTGCAACAACTTTTGCTGCTTGCCGGCAGCCGGGGCTTGCGGCGCTCCTGCTTACTGCCGGCTAACTTAAAACCGTTTTATTATGCGCATTATTGGAGGTAAATACAGCGGACACCGTTTTTACCCGCCTCAAAAAATACCGGCGCGACCCACTACCGATATTGCCAAAGAGGGCTTGTTTAATATACTGCAAAACAATTTTGAGTTTGAAAACATGAAAGCCCTTGACCTTTTTGGCGGAACGGGAAGCATTAGCTACGAACTTGCCTCGCGCGGCTGCCCCAATATTACTACCGTGGAAATTGACAGCCAAAGTGCCCGGTTCATAAGCCAAACCGCCGCCGCATTTCATTTTGGAATTAAGGTGGTTAAAGCCGATGTGTTTAAGTTTATTGAAACCTGTACCGAACAATATCTGCTTATTTTTGCCGGCCCGCCTTACCCCCTCAAAAACATACCCCAACTACCCGAACTCATTTTTAAATACAGGCTGCTGTTGCCAGACGGCTGGTTTGTGCTGGAACACAACCCGCAACATCATTTTGAAAAACACCCCTGTTTTTTGCGGCAGCGCAATTATGGAACCACCATTTTCAGTATCTTCGGGGCCAATTTACCCACTGATTGAAATATGGAAAAAATAGCAGTATTTCCCGGCTCTTTCGACCCCATAACCATAGGACATACCGATATTATTACCCGCGCCCTGCCGCTTTTTGACAAAATAGTGGTGGCAATTGGTATTAACTCCCAAAAAAAATACCTCTTCAGCTTAGAAGAAAGGTTGCAGTTTATACAACAAACCTTTGAAGCGCAACCCAAAGTAACCACTGCTGCCTACGAAGGGTTAACCATAGCCTTTTGCGGGCAAATTAAGGCCAACTATCTGTTGCGGGGGGTGCGTTCTGCACCCGATTTTGAATTTGAGCGCAACATTGCCCAATTAAACCAAACGCTTGCCCCCGATATTGAAACCGTTCTTTTTATTTGCCGGCCGCAGTACTCTCACATCAGTTCTACCATTGTACGCGAAATTATTGTGCATAAAGGAAATGTAGAAAGTTTTGTGCCCAAGCCGGTTTTAACCCTTTTGCAAAGCAGGTAAAACCCTGTTATGCTTTGCCGCATCATTACAGCGGCAGTAACTCCTGAACCATTTAACACTTTCTGTGCATGATATATTTCGATAATGCCGCCACTACAGCACTCGATGCAGGGGTTTTGGAAACTATGATGCCCTACTTCCAAAATAATTTTGGCAACCCTTCTTCCATACATGCCCTGGGCCGTAAAAGCCGCGCCGCCATTGAAAAAGCCCGCAAAACAGTGGCAAAGCACTTACAGGCGTCGGTAGGCGAAATATTTTTTACATCGGGCGGTACCGAATCAACCAATACCGCACTTTGGGGCGCTGTGCGCAATTTAGGGGTGCAGCATATCATCAGTTCGCCAACAGAACATCATTGTGTACTGCACACCATTCAGGCCCTCGAAAAATACCACCACATACAAGCCCATTATTTACCCCTGCTGCCCAACGGGCATGTAAACCTGCAAAGCCTTAGCGAACTCCTTCCGGCTTTGCCGCGGGGCAAGGTGCTTGTTTCACTTATGCACGCCAACAACGAAATCGGCAACCTGCTGCCATTGCAAACCGTATCGGAAATATGTATGCAACACAATGCTTTGTTTCATACCGATACCGTTCAAACTTTCGGGTATTATACCATTGACCTAAGCCGCATGTCTGTTGATTTTCTTACTGGCTCTGCACATAAATTCCACGGGCCAAAAGGCATCGGCTTTTTATACATTAACCACCGCCACCACATAGACTCTATGTTGCAGGGCGGTTCGCAGGAGCGAAACATGCGCGCCGGAACCGAAAACCTCTATGGCATAGTGGGTTTGGGCGCTGCAACCGAACTGGCCTACCACAACCTGAACACCGACAGCAGGCATATTGCCATGCTGAAACAGTATTTTATGCAGCAAATTAAACAAGCCCTGCCACAGGTTACCTTTAACGGCGACGCCGAAGGGCAATCGCATTACAAAGTGCTGAACGTAGGATTTCCGCCCGAATTACAGGCCGATTTGCTGCTGCTCAACCTCGATATTGCCGGCATTTGCGCATCAGGGGGCAGCGCGTGCAGTTCGGGCATAGAGGTGGGTTCGCATGTGTTGCAGGCGCTTGGCGTACATCCACAAAGCGTAAACATCCGGTTTTCGTTTTCAAAATACAATACTCTTGAAGAAATCAATACTGTCATAGAAACACTTTGCAATATCTTAAAAGTTGCATCGCCCAAACCGGCATACCCGCCTGCTTAAATAAACCACCTTAATTTAAAACCGCTTTCATGCCGGTAAAGTAAACCCCCTTTTTTATCTTTGCACCTGCGCAATGCAGCCACCAATTTGCCACAAGCTAAATTTTGTAACACCGCAACAAGAGGCCAATGTTAAAATTCTTTAAAATACTGAAGTCCGTTATCCTGCTAAGGTGCCCTGCCTGTTTTAAGGGGCATTTGTTTAAAAATCCCCACCTCTTTAACCTTAAAGAAATTGCCGACATGCCCGCCTGTTGCCCGAATTGCAGGCAGGATTTTGTAGTAGAAACCGAATTTTACTACGGCGCCATGTTTGTAAGCTATGCCCTAACTGCCCTGCTTATGTTTTTGGTAATGGGTTTAGATATTTTGTTTACCGGTTACCTCTATTTTAAAGAGTTGCTGCTTTATATAGGCCTCTTGCTGCTTGGCTGGACCTATTGGTTCAGGGTTTCCAGGGCAATTTGGCTGGCATTTTATATTTACTGGTTGCAACCCTACAGCGATAAAAACTAACTAAGCATCAAAAAACACATACAAACGCCATATTTATCAAGTTTTAAACCTATCTTTGTAGCGCTTCTTGAATGTTGAAATTATTGCCGAAAAATTAAAATACAATGAAACATACTGCATTTTTACCTCATTGGATAACCCTGTTATTGCTTGTTGTAGTTGGCACGGCAGCCGTGAAGGCGCAAAACCTGGTGCCCAATAGCGGATTTGAAAATTTCACCAACTGTCCGGCAAGTTTAAACAGTATTGAAAATGCCGATGACTGGGTTTCGGCCACCGACGGCAACCCCGATTATTTTAATATTTGTGCCGATGGCATTAGCGGAGTTGATGTGCCAGCCAATTTTTACGGGGTGCAGCAACCGCTTGATGGTAATGGTTATGCCGGTTTTCTGGCCTATTCGCCCGATAACTCACGCGATTATGTGTCGATACAACTTACCGAGCCGCTTATACCCGGCAAGGCTTATTGTGTATCGTTCCATATAAGCCTGGCAGATTTTACCTATTTTGCCGTTGAAAATATTGGCTTGTATTTTTCTTCATCGGCGGTAAATGTAACCAATGGCGGTTTGTTTCTGGGCTATACCCCTCAAATTGTCAATACCTTTGGACCCATTACCGACAAAACAGACGGTTGGGTAACCATTAGCGGAACCTATACGGCAAGCGCCCCCTACCAATGGATTACCATTGGCAATTTTGCCAGCAATGCCAACAGCAATGTGCAGGATTTAACCGTGCCCGGCATTACCGGGCCCCTGGCAACCCAGGCATATTATTACCTTGATGAAGTAGTGGTTACCCAATTGCCCGATATTGAGGTAAATATCAGCCCCGCACAGGTACTTTGCGAGGGTGGAGAGGTAACCCTTACCGCAATTGCCGGAGGCGATACCTACACCTGGGCCGCACAATCAGACCCCTTTACCATACTCAGCACCGAAAACGCCCTCACTACTACGGTTACCAATACACAAAGCTTTATTGTAACTGCACAAAGCGGTTTTTGTACAAGACAAAAAATTGTTACCGTGCAGGTTGTAGCGCCTGCCCCCGAAGTTGATTTTACCTATACCGCCGCCTGTACCGGTGGGCTTACCCTGTTTACCGACCTCTCTTCCAATGTGGCGCCCGGCTCTTTGTATGAATGGGATTTTGACAGCGACGGACTTGCCGATGCTTTTACCTTTGGCGGAGCAGCCTATACTTTTCCCGCAGCGGGATTGTTTCCGGTAAAACTTACCGTTTATGCCTTTGGCGGTGCCTGCCAAATTGAAAAAACAGTTATTGTAGAGGTTTCAGACAATTGTAACCCCTGCCAAAACCCCAATGACGTGGCCAATTTTGTGCCCAACCCGCAAATGGAATATTATACCGCCTGCCCCAACAGCCTGGGCGATATTGACCATGCTACGCCCTGGTTCTCGCCAACATCGGGTTCTACCGATTATTTTAACGCCTGCAACACCGGCAGCGCCGATGTGCCCGGCAACAGCTTCGGCACCGCTGCTGCATTTGACGGAAACGGCTATTTAGGCTTTTTTGCCTATGGCAACAACTACCGCGAATATGCCAGTGTGCGCCTTGCACAACCCCTGAACCCGGGGCAAACTTACTGTGTCAGTTTTCAGGTGCAGTTGAGCAGTTTATCGGGTAAAGCCATTGATAATATAGGTTTGTATTTCTCTACCGACTCCATTGGTTTGGTAACACAGGCGCCGCTATATCTCACCCCCGATATCAGCAATACACCGGGCAATATCCTGGACGACCTCATGGGTTGGGTAACCATATCGGGCAACTATACCCCCACTACCCCGGTAGCATGGATTACCATAGGCAATTTTGCAGATGACGCCACTACCCAATGGGCAAACATGCCGTCGCCTTCTCCGGCCTTAACCGGTTTTGGCTATTATTACCTCGATGATGTGGTGGTAACCCCTGTGCCCAATTTGCTGAATACCAATTTTTACCTCACTTGTACCAATACCGTTACCACCCTTATAGCCAACAATAATTTCTGTGCTTATGAGTGGATTGACCTTGCCAACCCCGGCGTTGTGCTGGGAACCTCGCAGGCATTGGAAGTAGAAAACCCGCAGGCCGGCGTAAAGCAATATGTGGTGACTGCCCAATACGGACACTGCTCAAAAAGCGAAATTGTTACCGTACAGTTTAATGCTCCGCCTTTGGCAGGTTTTACCGTTTTGGAAAACTGCGCAGGTGGCGCTACCATTTTTGCCGATACTTCAACAAGCGTGTTGCCCGGTGCCCTCTATGAATGGGATTTTGAAAACGACGGCGTGGTAAACAGCACCGAAACTTCCTTTGTTGCCCATATTTACGACACCCCCGGCAACTATACCGCCAAACTTACCGTTACCAACCCCGGCGGGTGTAAAGACTCCATGCTTTACCAAATTACCATTGCCAACTGTAACCAGTCTTGCAATAACAACAACGTAGTGCAAAACAACAGCTTTGAAACCGGTGTTTGCCCCAATGGCCTTGGCCAGGCAGATTCGCTCGACCTTTGGGAAACACCCGGTAGCGGCCTTTGTGCTGCTTTCTCCAATCAATGCCTCAATGTAGTGCTGCTGCCGGTGGTAGAAAACCCCAACGGCTCCCATACCTTTACCATCAACATTACCAACCTTTGTCCGCAGCATTTTGTTTTTGCCTCCTTTGAACTTTCGGGCGGTGCAACCGTTGAGTCGCCCAATAATGGCAATTCCTACAACGGCACACATGGCATTTACCTTGTTTCGCACCCTGTTTTGGCGCCGTTTAATGCTATTCTATACTTCGACCCCAGCGGAACTAATAACGGCTTTTCTGATGGCGAAACCGAAACTTTTGTATTTACCCTTGCTGCCGGCGTGCCGGTGCCCAATACCATGCAATTCCTGGTGCAGTTAAGCAACAGCCTTTCGTTTGTGGGCAGCATTTCTACCCAGCTTACCTCTTGTCTGGTAGCCGATTGGTTCTCTACCTGCTCTGCCAGCCCCGAAGCCGGCGTGCCGCAAAATGCCTATGGCTCGCAACTGCCGTTTGAAGGCAATGGTTATGCCGGCCTTACTACCTACAGCAATTTGCCCGATTTGCGCAGCCAATACCTTTCTACCCATTTAAACCAGCCACTGGTGGTTGGGCAAACCTATTGCGCCACCATGTATGTAAACCTGGCCGACAGCAGCCGGTATGCCGATACCAACCTGGGTATGTATTTCTCTACCACCGCCTTAGACGATAATCTTACCCTTTCCGAACCGCCACAGGTATATAACCCGCAAGGCAACTATCTTTATGATAAAGAAAACTGGGTGGCAATTACCGATACTTTTACCGCCACTCAACCCTATGAATATATTACCATCGGCAACTTTGACTTTAACCCCGATGTGCCTGTACTGGTTGGAGGCAGTTCAAGCGGTTTTGCCTACTATTATATTGACAATATTGTTGTAAACCCGCTTACAGTAGAAGCGCCTGCCGATACTGTTGTTTGCCAGACAACCTCGCTTACGCTTACCGCCAACACCAATACCTGCGAAACCTATTGGTACCGCGCCGATGCCCCCAATACCGTATTAAGCATTAACAACACCCTTCAAATTACCGCAACCGATACCGCAACTTATGTTGTAGCCGGTAAAAACGGAGATTGCACCCTTACCGATACCGTAACCGTTTTTGTAAAACCCCTGCCGCTTGCCGAAGCCGGCGGACCATTTAGCGTTTGCCTTGGCGAAACAGTGCAGCTAACCGCTACCGGCGGCGATGCTTACGCCTGGATACCCATGCCCAATACCTATATCAGCGATACATCGGTAGCCAATCCATTTGTTGCCGGCTATATACTGGATAACTTCTACTTTAAAGTAGTTGTAACCGATAACACTACCGGTTGTCAGTCTGTTGACTCGGTTTTGGTAAAAACCCTGCAATTGCCCACCGCCAATATTGTAAATCCCGATACAGTATATCTTTGTTCGGGCGATACCATTAGCCTGGGCGCAACGGGCGGCGTTGGTGGCGGACCCAATGGCATACCATATTTGTGGCAACCACTTGCCAATATTGCCGGCAGCAATACCGTTGCCAACCCATTGGTTACTGCTGCCGATACTTCGGTGCTAACCGTAACTGTTACCAATACCTTTACCGGTTGCCGCGATTCTGCTTCAGTAGTGCTTATACCAAGAGCGCCCTACCAAACCCACGCCGATACCATAACCATTTGTACCGGCGATACTGCCGTACTTGCACCATCACTTCCGCAGGCCAATCTGGTTAGTTATTCATGGTCGCCTGCCTTTAACTTGTCGGCAACAGATGTGCCCAACCCCACCACCTTTACCAATACCGGCCTCACCTATACCCTTACCTATACCGATGATTTGGGCTGTACCGGACAATCAACAGTATTAGTCAGGGTAATACCGCGCCCCAATGCCGGCAACGATATACAAATTTGCGAAGGCGGTTCGGCGCAACTCTTTGCATCGGGTGGCGGTTTGTCTTATTCCTGGTCGCCTGCGGGTAGTCTTAGCAATGCCTCGGCTCAAAACCCCATCGCAGCCCCTTCAGAAACTACCACCTATACCGTAACTGTAATTTATCCCAATGCCGAAGGTTCGGGTTGTGCCAATACCGACAGCGTTACTGTATTTGTAAACAGCTCCGGCTTTGCCTTTGCCGGCAATGATGTGGTGGTTTGCCAGGGTGAAAGTACCCAGTTAAACGCCATTGGCGGCAACAGTTACCAATGGTTGCCTGCCGAAGGACTGAATGCTACCGATATTGCCAATCCCATAGCCAGCCCTGCCAATACCACACTGTACACCGTAACTGTTACCAACGAAGTAACCGGTTGCCAATCGGTTGATGATGTACTGGTTACCGTAGATACGCCCGAAACGCCCATTATCAATAATGCCGACGGGCAGATATATTGTGCCGACCCGCTGGTACCCCTGCAAATTTGCTATTCGGTAACCTATGACGGTTGCGCTCCGCTTATTCCCAACGTAGTTACCCAACTCAGCAGCAACGTTACTTTTAACGCTCCCACCTGTTTTACCTACACTTCGGCATTTGCTGCTTCAAGAACCGATACCATTACCTTGCAAGTATGTGCCGGCGGTGCAGGTTGCAGCCAAATTACCGCTATTGTGGTTGATTGCGACAGCCCGCCGGTTTGGCTGCAACAGGCACAAAGCATAGCTACCTGTGTAAACAACCCTGTTTCTTTTGAATTGCCGCCCTCTTTTGATGCCGACGGCAGCGAAGATGTGCTGACCTACTCCACAGGCGCGGCAGATAACGGCACAGTGGCACTCAACGGAACCACTGCCACTTATACCCCTAATTCGGGTTATACCGGAAACGACTTTTTTGAGGTGTATGTGTGCGATGCCCTTTACCCTTCCGGTCAGTGCGATACCTTGTTTGTGGTAGCTACCATTGCACCCAACAGCGCTCCGCAGGTTTTTGACCAAACATTAAATGTGCCCTACCAAACCCCCACCAATATTTGCCTCAACATTACCGACCCCGACGGACAAGGAACCTCCCTGGCAGTTGCAACACCGCCGGCAAACGGAACTATTGAAATACTAACCGGAAGCTGCCTTATATACACGCCCAACAACAGTTATTCGGGCAGCGACTTTGCCGTTATAAGCGTTTGCGACCCGTGCGGGCTTTGCTCTTTTGCCGAACTGTTTTTTAACGTGCTGCCCAAACCCAATGTGCCGCCGGTTTCGCCCGATATTTTGGTAAATGTACCCTACAACACCACGCAGGAAATTTGCCTGAACGTGTTTGACGAAGACGGCGACCCCGCAACTACCCAATTGGTAAGCGGTTCGGTAAACGGAACGTTGGTTATTGATGCTGCTGCCAACTGCATTACCTTTACCCCCGATGCCGGTTTCTCCGGCGTAAATGTGGTGTTGGTAAACGTTTGCGACGGTATATCGGGTTGCGACCAGGTAACCATTACGCTGAATGTATTGCCCGCCCCCAACCTTCCGCCAATAGTTAACAACGTGAGCGCTACTACAGCCTACAACACACCGGTGTTTATTTGTCTGGGTATTGTAGAACCCAACGGCAACCCATACAGCGTTGGCGTGGTTGATTTTCCCGATTTTGGCACAGCCGTGCAGCCGGTAGCAGGTTGTTTTATTTACACACCCATTAACTATGAAGGTACAGACAGCATTGGTGTGCTGGTTTGCGACAACCTGGGCGCCTGCTCAACGGCTACCATTTACCTGAACGTATTGCCCCAGGCCAACCAACCACCCATAGTGCCCGATTTTACAGTGGTAGTGCCCAATGCCACACTGCCGGTAGTTGCCTGCCTTGATATTGTTGAACCCGACGGCGACAACTATACCACTACCATACTGAACAACGGTATTTACGGCTCGGCAGAGGTAAACAACCCCGATTGCTTTACCTACACGCCGGGCGCCGGGTTTACAAACTTTGATATTGTGCAGTTTAACGTTTGCGATGAGGGCGGCGCCTGCGAGTTGGTGAATGTGTATTTTGTAAACAATGCACCGCCTGCAATTAACAACGTTACCTTAACCACAACCCAAAATGTGCCGGTAAACGTTTGCCTTACCATTACAGACCCCGAAAATGAAGCAGTTACCTTATCTATATTGGACGGTACTCCGCAAAACGGAACAGCCGTAATTACCAACGACACCTGTATTTTGTACACCCCTAACCCCGGCTATGTAGGCACCGACCAGATTTCGGTACAGGCCTGCGACATTAATGGCAACTGCAGCCTTGGAACTATAAATATTACCATTCAGGAACAGCCCAATCAGGCGCCTGTTATCAACAATACCTTCTCAACCACAGCATTTAACACACCTATAACGGTGTGTATGTCTGTAACTGAACCGGATGGCGATGATTTTAGCACTGTTTTCGGAAGCAGCAATTTCGGGTCGGTTATTCCGCTGAACGACACCTGTTTTAGCTATATTCCCGGCCTTAATTTTTCCGGCTCCGATGGCGTAACCGTTACTGTTTGCGATGTTTTTGGCAGTTGCAGCAGCGCAACCGCCTTTATTACCGTATTCAGCAACTTGCCGCCCAGCGCCGAAAACGTTACGGTGGCAACAAATGCCGGGCAGCCCGTTGCGGCATGTATTGAACCCTCTGACCCCGAAAACGATGCCACTGCCATTACCATTACCACGCAACCCGCAAACGGAACTGCGCTCATAACCAACGATACTTGCATTTCCTACATACCCGGACCCGGTTTTGCCGGAACCGATGTGGTACAACTGCAACTGTGCGATGTGTTTAACAACTGTGTAGCGGTTTCGGTTACCGTTATTGTAAACTCCGTTAACGTGGCGCCGGTAATTACCCCTGTTGCCCCCATTATTACCACCGTTGGCGCCGATGAAATTGTGTGCATTACCGCAACAGACCCCAACGGCGACAACCTTACCTATGCCATCATCAACGTATCGCCCGATACCGGCACAGCGGTTATGGACGGCAACTGCCTCAACTTTGAAGCGCCGCAATCGGGCACAGGAAGCATAGATGTAACCATACAGGTTTGTGACAACGGCGTGCCTTCGCTCTGCTCTATTGTGGTGGTAACATTTGTATTGAACTACCCGCCGACCGCACCTGCCGAATCGGTTACAATACCGCAAAATACACTTTCTACGGTGGTTTGCCTTACCATAACAGAACCCGATGGCAATGATTATACCCTGGATATTACCGGCAACCCGGTAAACGGAAATGCCGCATTAGATGATAACTGCCTGGTTTACAGCCCCGACCCGCTTTTTGTGGGTACTGAAACCATTGTTATTACCCTTTGCGATGAATATGGTGAATGCTCTTCTACCACCGTTACCATTAATGTTACCGATGCCCTGAATGCCGATGACGACAGCGCCCAAACCGAAGACAATGTACCCGCAATAATACCGGTGCTGAATGGCGATGTTTATCCGACCGATGGAACCACCACCGTTTCGCTTACCGGTGCACCCGCATCGGGAAGCGTAACGCTAAACACCGATAACACCATTACCTATACTGCCACGCCCGGTTTTACCGGTGCCGATACCTTCTACTATCAGATTTGCCACCCCGTACTGCTTTGCGACGAAGCTATGGTAGTGGTAACGGTGAGTAACGCTCTTGATGCCTTTAACGACCTTGGTAATACCACTTTTGCCGATATATCGGTAAACATTCCCATTTTGGCAAATGATGTGTACCCGGATTTAACCAACCTTGACATTGCCATTATTAACGAGGGCGATATAAATGGATTTGTAAGCGAAATTGGCACTACAGGCGTATTTACCTACCTGCCTGCATCGGGTTTTACCGGTATTGACACGTTCCTCTATGTCATCAGCTATCCCAATTTAGGCAGCGATACCGCTATGGTGGTAATAAACGTTACCGAAGCGCCGCAATACCCCAACGCCGCCGATGATGCCGCAACTACCCAAATTAATATTGATGTGGTAATTGATGTTTTGGGTAATGATACCAACCCGCTGCCCGGCAATTTAACCGTAGTAAGCATTGCTGCTGAACCTGTTAACGGAACTGCTACCATTAACATTGACCAAAGCATTACCTATGCACCCGATAACGGGTTTTACGGTATAGATTCCTTTACCTACGTGGTGTGTAACCCCAATTTTGGCGATGGGCAAACTATTTGTGATACCGCCACCGTAGTGGTAACCGTAGAAAACCCGGCAGCCTGTGTGCCCAAAGCCTATGGCGCAATATCGCCCAACGGCGATGGGAAGAACGACTATTTTGTGATTGAAAACTTAGATTGCAACGGCTATGAAAGTAACGAACTGGTTATTTTTAACCGATGGGGCAATGTTGTGTTTGAAGCAGAAAATTACGGCGCCGCCAACTGGTGGGACGGTACGTTTAAAGACAGCGGCAATATAGTTCCCGATGGCACTTATTTCTACATTCTTACAACCAACACAGGCGGTGTGGAATTGCAGGGTTATCTGGAAGTAAACCAGTAAACAGCTATAAAGTACGCCATGCAGAAACCCCGGCTGTTGCAAATTATCTGTAATGCCGGGGTTTTTCATTGGCAACCATACGGGCACGAAACCGTAAGGTTAATAAAAGCAGGGATACAGGCTTTTGCCCCCCTTTTTGGCTTTGTAAAGTTTAGCAGCGGAAATTGTATAAAATTGCTGCTCTGTGCTTATATTTGTTGCGGTATTGCGCAACCTTGGGCACTGGTTTTTCAACTACTAAATATAAGCATCTTTTTGCCGGAAAAAGTAAATATAGTGTGGTTGGTAGTGTGGCGGCATTACTTTTTGAGAACATGATTAACCTATTTCAAACCTCATAAACAGTTTTCTGTAATGATACACCATACTATTAAGCATAAGGTTACTACGCTTGGCGGTTTTATTTTGGAAGAACAGCGCGCTTATCCTTGGGCTACGGGCGAGTTATCGGGTTTATTGCGCGATATGGGTTTTTCGGCTAAAATTATAAACCGGGATGTAAACAAGGCCGGGCTGGTAGATATTTTGGGCGCCACCGGCGACAACAACATTTATGGCGAGGAGGTAAAGAAATTAGATATTTTTGCCAACAAACAGTTTTTATATTCACTTCAAAATAATGGCGAGTGTGCAGGTGCAGCATCGGAAGAAAATGATGATTTTATACCATTTCCCACACAACCCAAAAGTTCGCAAAAATATGTGGTGTGTATCGACCCGCTCGACGGTTCGTCGAATATTGATGTAAATGTATCGATTGGTACTATTTTTGGCATTTACCAGCGCATTTCGCGTGGTGGAGAATGCGTAGAGGCCGATTTTTTACAGCCGGGTCATAAATTAGTGGCAGCCGGCTATGTTATATATGGTTCGTCAACCATGTTTGTTTATACAACGGGGCAATCGGTAAACGGGTTTACCTACGACCCCACCATTGGCGAGTTTTGCCTTTCTCATCCCGATATTAAAATACCCAAACAAGGCAGCATATACTCGGTAAACGAAAGTTACAAGTACAGGTACTCGCAGGCGGTGAATGATTTTATTGAATATTGCAAACAACCCGATAAAGAAACCGGCAGGCCGTACAGTTCGAGGTATGTGGGTTCTATGGTGGCCGATTTTCACCGCAACCTGATTAAGGGTGGTATATTTTTATACCCGGCTATGAAAGGGCATCCGCATGGCAAACTGCGTCTGTTGTTTGAATGCAATCCGCTGAGTTTTATTGTAGAAACTGCCGGCGGGAAAGCTACCGATGGCAAAGAACGCATTTTGGATCTGGTACCCGAAAAATTGCATCAGCGAACGCCAATTTACATTGGTTCGGAAGATATGGTCAACAAAGCAATGGAGTTTTTAAACGCAAAAGAAGAAATAGCAACAACCGCCGGAACCTGATATTAAAATTGTTAACCCCTCCGAATAAAACCATGAAATGTAAATTTGTAACTCCGGCAGCCCTGTTGCTGTTGGGAAGTATTTTGTTTGCTTCTTTTACGCTGCGTTTGCCCATACAACGGCTACAGGCAGCCATTACCACCAAACAGGTAAAAAACGGACAATCAACTACGGTAAAGGCAACAATGTATTACACTGCTGGCGGAAAAATGGTTACCCATTTTACCCAACCGCGGGAGTATGTTTTGCTGAGCAACAGCAAAGGGGAATACAAAATATACGACCCCCAAAATAATACGGTGCAGCAAAGCCAAAACCAACTGTTTAGCACCGATGTTACTTATTTCGGGCATTTTTTAAACAACCGCTCCGGCGATATGGGTTTGCGCAGTATGGGGTTTGCGCTTCTGAACACACGTTTTGACGAAGGCGCCATGATAACCGAATGGAAACCGCAATTGGTAGATGCCGACTCGCCCTACTATATAGAACTGGTACACGAAAACGGCGAACCTATTTTTATAGGCTACAAAGATATTGGCGGAAAATACATGCGCAAAGTATTTTTTTACAACTATCAGAAAGTGCAGCAGGTAAACCTGCCCCTTACCATAACCGATATAAACTACCTTGCCAACGGCGACAGCATTGTGGGGCGCACCCAATATGCCGATTTGTTGGTAAACGAAAATGCCACCGGCAAATACTTTGATTATAAGATACCGCAAAATGCAAAATTGAAGTAGCAGTTGCAAGCCGGCTTAATTGCGGTTCATATTTTTAATGCGATACGATAGCTTTCGGGCAATGGTAAACAGAGTCTAATATGGCATTGGCAACATGAGGGCGGTAGTGCGATTCTTCGTAGAAGTTTTGAATGTGACAGGTAAATTCGTTTTCGCCCGAAAAATCATATAGCCTGTTGCCGAATATATTTTGGAGTATCTCCCGGTCGTCGGGCGAAAATGTGATTTGGTCATACAAAGGACTTATAATAATTTTGTAATCGGTATGGTGGAGGTCGAAAATGCGTTTTATATCTTGTAGCATTTTTACATGTCTGGGCTGTATTCGGTTTACGGTATCGGTTCTTTGCCCCGGAGAGGCGTAAAAAATGGCTGCTTTATTTTTGTAATATTGTTGCGGATTTACACTCAGTTCATGGTCGAGGTCATCGTACAAAACCTCGTTGGTTACAGGGTTAAAGGAAATTCTGCTAAACATGATATAAAGCGAAGTGCCTTGGCTCAATTGCCGCGTAAAATAATACCGGAGATAATGGTAAAGAAATTTGGGGTTAAAAAAATCTTTTATAAATACGAGGTAATAGCCAATATAACTCGCCCCCGATATGGCAGGATGGCTAATGTATATATGGCTATCGGTTTTAGTATTGCGTTCATCAAAGGACACATTATGGCACAGAACAACCAATGCATTATGAATATCAGCGCCTTTTTCATGCAAAAAGAACAGTTTACGTCTTATTCCGAAAACAGTTTCGCCGCTTGCATCAAAGGAGAATGGGCTGTCGTTTGGCTGAAGGTAATTTTTCCAGGTTGAAGGTTTAAAGGCATTAGAGCGCGAACTGCCAAAAATAAAAGAGTTGTAGTGATACTTGTTATAATTTTTGAGGTAGGTTTCGGTGGCAATAAACTCTCGGTTGAGGGTTGCTACCGGATAAGAGTAGTTTGAGTAGTGACGAACAACCCTGAACGGGTCTAATAACAGAAAAAGCGAAATGCCCAAAGCCGCATAGAGGAAAATGGGCAGTAAGAACAGGAGTGTATCAGAAAGGTACTGTTTCATATTTAAAACTGGAAATAGATAAAGGGTTGTTGTTTAGTGCCAAAGAGGTAAATAAGTACAATTAATGTGTAATAAAAACTCCATCGGGCAAATCGGGACTTTTGTATCATGGTTTTTGCAATAGCAAAAGGTTCGTCTCTTCCGGCCCATTCAATAGTTATAAAGAACAACAGGAGCAGCAGTAAATGTGCAGGTAGTATTTGTGGAATTTCGAATAAGCTAACCGAAAAAATACCGCTGATATAACCGATTGCCTGTTCTAAGGTGGCAGCCCTGAAAAAAACCCAGGCAAGCATGGTAAGACAAAAAGTGCTGAGCATTTGCCAAAGTTCATAAACTGATGGAAAGGTTTTGTTTTCGGCAACTATGGTAAGGTGGGTTCTGTTTTTACCCAGTAACAGCAATGGTAAAAAATACAGCGCATTGAGCGCTCCCCATACAATAAAAGTATAATTGGCGCCATGCCAGAAACCGCTTAACAGAAACAACACCATAATATTTCGCAGTTTGGCAAGCATGGTTCCCCGACTGCCGCCCATTGGTATATAAACATAATCTCTGAACCATGTGGAGAGTGAAATATGCCATCGGCGCCAAAATTCGGCTATATCTCTTGAAAAGTAGGGATAAGCGAAGTTCCGCATGAGAGAAAAACCAAATAACCTGCCGGTTCCGATGGCAATATCAGAGTAGCCCGAAAAATCGCCGTAAATCTGGAAGGCAAAAAACAAGGCACCCAACAACAGGGTACTGCCGCCGTAGGCATCGGGTTGGGCAAAAATTTTATCGGCATAAACAGCACAATTATCGGCAATTACCATTTTTTTAAACAATCCCCAAAGTATTTGCCGCATACCGCTAGCAGCCTTATGGTAGCTGAAAACCCTTTGCGTATAAAATTGTGGCAACAGGTTGGCGGCTCTTTCAATAGGGCCGGCAACCAACTGCGGGAAAAAACTGACAAAAGCGGCAAAATCAATAAAATTACGGGTAGGTTCAATTTTTTTTCTATATACATCAATGCTGTAACTGAGCGTTTGGAAGGTATAAAAACTAATTCCAACCGGCAATATAATCTGGAGGGTACTGATATGCAGGTTGCAGCCCAATAGCGTAAATGCCTGTACAAAACTTTGTGTAAAAAAGTTGTAATACTTAAAGAAAAAAAGCAACCCCAGGTTGCCTGCAATGCTGGCTGCCAGCAGCATGTTGCGGTGCTGTTTGTTGGTTTGCTTTTGCAAAGCAAGCCCTACCAAAAAATCGAGCAGGGTACTTGCAAACATAAGCCACAAGAAACGCCAGTTCCACCAACCATAAAATATATAACTTGCCAAAAGAATAATGAAATTTTGCAAACGCAGTCCATATTTTGCCGATGCCCAAAAAAGCGCAAATACAACAGGAAGAAAAACCGCAAAATCTATAGAGTTAAAGGGCATATAAACAGGATATTAAACCAATGCTATATTGATGCAATATTTCAATCATAGGCGTGTATGCCAAATGCAAACATACGCACTTTTACCGGTGTTTGGCATGTTGGGCGGGGTAAATGCAAACGTCAAATGCGGTTAATACTCCGCGGTTATTGTATGTCGGCTTATTTCTTTTACCTTTGTATTGCAATGGGCATAAGTTTGGCTTGGGTAAAGCGAAATTTTATTTATGGCGCAGGTATGGTGTTTGTTGTTTTGCAAATTTTTTGCAAAACAAATCCGGCACCGTTGCCGGAAAAGCATACCTCGTTGGGACTGCAAGAGGTAAGTGTGCAAATTGGGGCAGCACAACCGCTAAATATGGCATTTGTTATTGAAAACCGCAGCGCCGACACCGCTGCTTTCCGCTTAAAAGTAAATAACAATTTGTTTTATGATGCTGAAGAACTTATAAAGGCTGTAAAGCAATTGCCCGATACCCGCTATGGCGAGTCTGACTATGAAAAAGCATGGCAACTGGTAAGCAACGATATAACTTTTTACCACCCGCTTACGCAGGCAGCATGGCAGCACAACCCCCTGCTGCTGTTTAACTCTATTGGTTTTGGGCAATGTGATGATTTGGCAATTACGCTTGCACAACTTTGGACGATTATGGGCTACAAATCGCGCGTGTGGGGTTTAAACGGACATGTAGTTCCCGAAGTTTATGCCAATAACCGTTGGCAAATGTATGACCCCTCTTACAGGGTGTATTATGCTTTGTCTCCACAAACCAATTTAATTGCTTCGGTAGAAAACCTTGCAGAAAATGCAGGACTGGTAACCGAAGGCGGTAGCCTTTTTACCTTTAATGCTGCTTCTGATGCCCGCGTGCAGTTTTTCAGGTTTTCTGGTGTTGTTGCAAAACGCTATACTTCGGCTATAGACAATTACATTATTCCGCCCGACTACTACCAGTTCCACAGTCAGCACCTGCCACCGCCGTTTACACTTCCGCCCAAATCCAAACTCATGTTTCCGGTACTTGTTGACAGTGCAATTTGTACTACTCCGCTATCCGAAATAGCCTACGCGCAGGCCGTTCTTACCCTGCCGGCAAATACTAAGGGCAGAATTGTGCAGCAACCCCTGTTGCTTACAGCTATTTTGGGACAGGGCAAGCTTAAAATTGGAGGGCTGGTGAAAGAAATGCCGCAAAATTTTCTTGAACAAAAAGTTGATTTGGACAGCCTGCAAAAGCAACAAACCGAAATTTTAGAAAGCAACTCACCCGTTAAGTTGGTTTACCTCATAAACTGGCATTTGGTTAAGCCGCAAAAAAACAACCATGTTTACCTTAAAGGAACAAACGTGGCATCTTGCAACACCGCGCTCATTGCCGTTCCCGATGGGCTGCAGCTAAACCGGCAAATAACCCTGCCCGTAAATGCGCCTTTAACAGAAAATAATTACAGACATTTTATTTCGGGGCGCTATTTGTGGCAGGGTAAACTTCAAAGTGCAACCTCAGTATCAGATTTATTAGATGCAGTTCAAATTTTTTATGCCACACACCCCACTTATACCGCTGCAGATAAAACACTTTATTTTGAGCTAACACAACTTAACCTTTGCAATTTGCTGAATACAAATACTGCTGCCAAAACCGAAGCCGCTCTGTTAAACCTATGTAAAAACGGGCATTTTGAATTTTTACTCTCACTTTTTGTTACTTTGCCGGTAAATCAATTGCAACAGTTGTTGGAAAAAGCAAATTGATTTTCAACCAATTATGTGTGAATTATTTATTGTCAACTTATTTCTTAGTGTGATTAATGCCAACCATTACCCATAACCTGTATGCCTATGAAAAGTATTGCTGTATCTGCCCTTGCATTATTTTGTTTTACCCTTTTTGCGCTTATAATTACGCCCTGCTATCTTAATGCCGAATTTCATGCCCTCTTATGGGCATTTTTAAGGGTAGGCGCGCTTGTTGCTGCATTGGGCAGTGGTGCTGCTTGTGTATTTGGTTTGTACCGGCATCGGTTTTCTGAACTGGCAACAGGTTGTTCTTTGCTTGTATTTGCTGTCTTTGCAACCTTTGTGTTGCTTGAAATATTTTTTATGTTTTACCCCTACACATTTGGTTCCGGTAAAACCCTAAGTTCAAAGCTTTGGGTAAAATGGTACTGGCATACCAACAGTTTAGGATACCGCGATGAAGAAGTGCGCTTGCCCGAAGCCAACAACACCTGCAATGTTGCAATAGTTGGCGACTCTTTTACCGCAGGGGTGGGAATTAACCACCCCGAAATGCGTTTTACCAATGTGTTGCAAAGCAAATTGCCTGCCGGTTACCGTGTTTTTAACCTTGGAGTTCCGGGGGCCGATACTCCTGATGAATACCAAAACCTGCTTAACTTTCCGGCCAGGGCAGACCTTATTGTATTGGTGCATTATATTAACGATGCCGAATACCTTACAAAGTTGCCTGCTATGCCCGATGCACAGCAGCAGCAAACTAAAAAGGGCACAGAAGAATGGTTTTGGGTGAAACATTCTTTTGCCGTTAATTATGTTTATTATAAATCAATGCAGTTAAAGCAAAAATGGCAGTTTGCCGCGCATTTCAAAGAGCAAAACAGGTCTTTGTATGAATACCTGCGCACCAATGAAAGCACCCGCCAATTATCTGAAAACTGTTATTTACAGCCGGCTTGCATGGAAAAACATTTACAAAACCTGAACCGGTTTGTGAATTATGCTAACGGGCAATGCATTCCGCTTGTTGTAATACTATTTCCTAAATTGACCGATGATTTTATTGATTTTAGCGACAACTATATTAATCAGCCCATAGCAGCACAACTGCAACAATGGGGTATTACTGTGTTTAATGTTTATGATTTGGCTAAAGAATTGCCGGAGTATGACCGGCGTGTAAATCGCAGCGATTATCACCCAAGCGCCCGGTTACATTGGGCAACCGGAAGCCGGTTTTACGACTTTTTGTCAGCCAACCATATTTTACCTTTAAACTGCCCGGTTCGTGGTAATTGAGCAAGCACTTTAACTGTTTGTTTTACAGCAGGAACCGCCCGCAAAAGGCTGTGCGGTGTGTGCGGCAAATATTCTAGGCAACCATGAATTATGCCATCCCTTGTTGTAGTCATTAACTCCAATGACTACACCGGGCAATTACCAGTTTCGTACAAATGCTCCTTTTTCGTAGGTGTTATATACCGGAATGCGGAGGCTGTCGGCTTCGGCAGTCCATTTTCGGGCTAACCAGCCTTTATTTGAGCCATCAATAATAAGGGTATCAAAGGTAAAGCAGTGTTGCAGTTGTTCTAATGGAGCGTTACAGTTTTGGGTAAGTATGCCCAGATGAAGCGCTATTTTTTGAGCGGTTGGTTGAGGGCAATAATCAGCCGAGTCGGCAAGCAGTAGCATTTTATGGTTAAAAAACTGTAAAAAAGGCAACTGCAAAAACAGGTTTTGAGCAAACAGGGTAGGAGTTGGCGCTGTTTGCGGCAGGTTTTCGGGTTCAAGGGGCAGGTATTGCCGTTTGTTTATAGGCGGCCGGCCGGCAACGGTGGCAGGTGCATCTGTAAATTGTTCCATGCCTGCGCTGTCTGCTATTACCACGGCATTGTATCCTTTTACCAACTCAATGGCAGTGGCGTTTTTAAGTTGATAGATGCAAATTTCCCGGTATTGCAAATGCCGGTATTTGGCCACCGCCCAGCCCGATGTCAGCAGCAACAGTGCCAGCAACGACCACTTCATGTATTTTACCTGCCTGTACAGGAAAAAAAACGTAGCCAACGCAATAAAAACATATAATAACAGCATTTCGGTGTGCGATACCGATAAACCCTGCACTACCGAAAAAGGCAACTGCTGCACATAGTACAAATAGGTGTTGAGTGCCTTAATGCCCCAGCTCAGCAGCAAACCCAGCAATTTGGCTATTGGCGTAAACGGCGAAATGAGGAAAAACACAAAACCAAGTTGCAGAACAATACCCGATAACGGAACAGCCACCAAATTGGCAAGCAAAAAGTAACTGGGAAACTGGTTAAAATAATACAAGGTAAGCGGCGTTGTTGCCAACTGCGCAGCCAGTGTTACCGAACTAAGCTGCCATATTTTGTCTAAATACTTGTTTTGTACGCTGAACTGTTCGTAAAACCTGGGCTGATAAAAAATGATGCCCGCTACTGCGGCATACGACAACTGAAACCCGATGCGGGTAATTAAAAACGGGTCAATACATAGCAGCAGCAAGGCCGACGTAGCAATAATATTGTACGAATTGGTACGCCGGTTAAATAACTGTGCCAAAGAGAAAAAGGTAAACATAGCGGCAGAACGGCTAACCGAAGGCGGTAAACCCGATAACAGGGCATACAGCCACACAATGCCAATTAATAAAACCATTTTTACCCAAATACCCCACCGGCCGCGGCGGTCTAAGAAAAACAGCAGGCTGCCGGCTGCCAGGTAAATAATGCCCACATGTAAGCCCGATACTGCCAAAACATGTATTGTTCCGGTATGCGAGTAGGTTTGCTGCATATCATCTTGCAAAAACTGCGTATAACCCAGCAGCAAGGCTGCCGCCACCGCTTTTTCATCGGCGCCCGGTATATAGCGGTTAATGGCGTTTATAAAATAGGTGCGCAAAACATATACAAATGAAAACAGCCGGTTTCCGGTGTTTACCGGTAATTGGTGGTACATGCCTTGTTTTATATAGCCCTGTTGGTAAATTTGCTGGTATGCCAGGTATTGTTTATAGTTAAACTCGCCCGGGTTTTTGGGCGGGGCAATGTTGGTAAAACGGGCTTTGGCCAGCAGCACATCGCCATACTTTAACCGGCCGGCAAGGCTGTCTTTGGCAAAATATAGCAGCGCCTTGCCTTCGGTATTTTGGGTTGATGTGCCGTTGTGTACTTCCAGAATTGCTGCCTCTGCCTTATAGGAGCGGTCTTTTTCAATAAGCGGCTCGTTCAGGCGCATCAGTACAAACGAAGAATCGGACAAAAACCTGCTGAAATGCCCCGGCCGTTCCAACTGCCGGTGTTGTTGTGTAATGCTAAAGCCGCACACCAGCAGCAATACCGATAACAACGCACCAAACAACCATTGCCATCCGTAGCTTTTTTCCCACAGGCGCCAGTTGCCCAACAACAGCAGGCAAACCCAAAGGCTAAGGGCAAAAAAGGGCAGGTGCCACCAGTTTACCGGCGTATAAATGGCCAGCAATATGCCGCCCGTAAAAGGCAGCAGCAGCCTTAGCGCGGGTAATTCTTCCCAGTTAATTATTTGTTGCATACAAAGAAGTGGTGTTGTGTAAACGGGTAAAACAGGCGGCAGCGTGCTATATGCCGTTGCTGTTTGGCTTCTTAGAGCAAATTATATATTTGCCGTTTAAACGAATTTGAAAAAAATATGCCCCATAAATGCCTTACTAATTACCGCCCATTTCTGTTGCCCAATATGCCGGCTCAAATATACACATCTGCTTTATGATGTTTGCAAATAAAACCAATATTTACATACTATACAGGATAATAAATGCAAATTCATCGGGCCGAATAGTTTTATTTGAGAAACCGGTTGCCGGTAAATCCAAAATCTGCTATTACTTATTACATTTGATGTGGTGTTTCTTGCTTCACTCCATAAAATTCAATAAAAATGAAACGGTTGCTGCATTTCATCGGGTTGTTTATGGTTGTACATGGTTTTACCTGGGCACAGGTTCCTGCAAACTGGCAGCCGCGTGGGGTGGGCGGCGGCGGCGCTTTGTTTTTTCCAACCATTAACCCCGCCAACGACAACGAGTTTTACATCAGTTGCGATATGAGTGAGTTGTTTCACTCTTCCGATTTTGGCAATTCCTACACGCAACTGCACTTTTCTGCCCTGCCGGTACTTAACCTGTCCACTTATGAGTTTACCAACAACCCGCTCATAGCTTACAGCAACTATAACGATGGTAACGAAGGTTACCCGGTTAAAACTACCGATGGCGGCGCTACCTGGAACCCGCTGCCCGGTTTCGACGGCGCTTTGGGGGGAGTGTACCGCATAATTGCCAACTACGATAACCCCAACCAACTGCTAATGAATTACTATGGCGATATTGTTATTTCAAACAACGGCGGAACTAACTTTACTCTGGTAAAACACGCTGCCAATATGGGCGCCGGCATTATACTGTGCGGTGCATTTTTTGATGGTAACAACATTTACGTTGGTACCAACGAGGGGATTTTTTACTCCACCAACGGCGGAACAAGTTTTGCACCGCTTACTGCAACTGGTATTGCCGCAGGGCAGGTAATATGGCATTTTTCGGGTGCAAAAACCGGGGCAACCACCCGTTTTGTCTGCATTACCGCCAACACTGCCGATGTCTATAATTTGGTAATGCCCTGGGATTATTACAGCTTCGGTAAAGGGGTTTATACTATGGATAATGCATCGGGAACCTGGATAAGCGCCTCGTCTGGCATTAATTTCAGTTCCGATTTTATTATGTACACCGGCATGGCCCGAAACGACATTAATACCATTTATTTAGCCGGCAGCGACAATGCGCTGAATGCGCCATTGATATTTAAATCAACAAGCGGCGGCAGCACCTGGAGCAAGGTGTTTAACAGCACCAACAACCAAAACATACAAACCGGCTGGAGCGGCTGGCAGGGCGATAAAAACTGGAGTTGGGGCGAATCTGCCTTTGGTATTGCCGTAGCACCCAACAACTCCGGCAAAGTACTATTTGGCGATTTTGGATTTGTGCATACCACTTCCGATGGCGGCGCTAACTGGAAACAGGCGTATGTAAGCACTGCCGACCAACACCCCGCCGGCAGTCCTACCCCCAAAAACCAAACGTACCACAGCATAGGGCTGGAAAATACCACCTGTTGGCAAGTCCATTGGATGAATGCCAACACCATAATGGCTGCCTACAGCGATATTGGCGCCATACGCAGTACCGATGCGGGAACTGCATGGGGCTTTACCTATTCGGGGTTTTCGGTAAACTCTATGTACCGAATAGTGCAAAACCCTTCGGGAACCGTTTTTGCCGGTACTTCCAATGTGCATGATATTTACCAAAGCACCTACCTTACCGATGCCCGCCTTGATGTATCGGACAGCAACGGTAAAATAATTTTCTCTACCGATAACGGCGCTACCTGGACAACTATGCACTCCTTCGGACACCCCGTTTTTTGGCTGGCCATTGACCCCAACAATGCCAACCGCATGTATGCATCGGTTATTCACTACGGTGGCGGCGGCGCTGCCAGCCAGGGCGGAATTTGGATGACCAACAATGCCAACCTGCTGGCAGCTTCTACCTGGACACAACTGCCCGAACCACCAAGAACCGAGGGACACCCGGCTTGCATTGCCGTACTGAACGACGGCAACATGGTTTGTACCTACTCAGGGAGAAGAAACTCATCGGGTACTTTTACCGCAAGTTCGGGAGTGTTTATTTACAACCCTGCCACCAATGCATGGACAGATGTAAGCCACCCCGGCATGTATTACTGGACTAAAGATATTGTGATTGACCCCAACGATGCTACCCAAAATACATGGTATGCAGGTGTTTTCAGCGGCTGGGGCGGCCCGCCAAACGGTTTGGGCGGCTTATACAAAACCACCAACCGCGGTATTTCCTGGACAAAACTCACCGGCAGCCAGTTTGACCGCGTTACTTCCATAACTTTTAACCCCTCTAACGGTACACAGGCTTTTTTAACTACCGAAACCCAGGGTTTATGGCACAGCACCAACATGAACGCTGTTACTCCTGCCTGGACACTGGTAAGCAGCTATCCTTTCAGACAACCCGAAAGGGTGTATTTTAACCCCTACAACCAAAATGAAATTTGGGTTACCAGTTTTGGTAACGGCATGAAAGTGGGCAATACCTGTTCATTTACGCCGGTTATTAGCGGCAATGTTACTGTGTGTCAAAACGTTAGTGATGTATATTCGGTGCCGGCCGGCCCGCCGGGCGCTACTTACACATGGACAGTTAACGGCGGGGTAATTACCGCCGGGCAGGGAACCAACAGCATTACCGTTTTGTGGAATGCGGGTGTTGCGGGCACAGTAAATGTGGTGCAGATAAACCCGTAGGTTATTATTGCCGGAGTATAAAATGAAAATATTCTAACTTATTGTAATTCAAGGCAGTTATTTGCGTTCTTTGCGGTAACATGAAAGGAATTCAGTTAAGAACATCACCAAACAAAAGGTGCAACCTAAATAAGTGCCATTTGTTTTTAATACAAAACAAACATTTGCCTTCTTTACGGTAAAATTTAAACGCAAGGTTCACAACGGGCACTAATGATAAGAGGTAAAACATAAGCGCCAACAAAAACAATAGCGTTTTCTGTTTTTTATGTGTTGTTTGGCAGTTCCCCTACAACAACTCAAAAATTTTACTTTGCCTTTGAGAATGGCTAAGTTTTTTGCGCCGCGGTTTTTACTTTTCTTTCAGCAAGTTGCCTTGTAAGTAGAGCAGGGCAAGTTCGGCAAGTTTAATTTGGTAGAGCGCTTCGGTTTTGCGCATAAGCGCCTGCTCGTAGCTGCGCTGTGCTTCGCGCAATTCCAGCGAGTTGGCAACGCCGGCGCGCAGCCGTTCCATGGAAATGGTCATGTTTTCGGCGGCGGTTGCCAGATTTTGGTCTTCCAATTGCACTTGTTGCCGGTAAAATGCTATGTTGCGCCGGGCTTGCACCCATTGGTTTTCGAGCAGCAGGCGGGTTTGCTCCAGACCGGTTTGCAAAGATTGCTGCGCAATTTGGTTAATGGTGAGCGCACGTTTTACGGCCCCGCCGTTAAACAGGTTCCAGGTTATGTTTATGCCGGCAACGGGGCCGGTATTGAGGTTAAACAGGCTGAACCCCGCCTGCGAGCGGTTGTAGTTAAAGTTATAAGCAGCGGACAGGTTCACCTGCGGATATTTACCCGCCTCAATTTCCTGATGCTGCAATTGGGTAATGCCAATTTGCGTTTTGGTAAATTGCACATCGGGGTTGTTATCGGTATTGAGCGTGTCGGGCAGTGCCCAAACGGCATTGAGCAGGGTGGTGTCTTCTGCGGCAAAACCGGTGGCGGCATTCCGTCCCAACAAAGTGTTGAGGTTTTCTTTGGCTTGTGCCAGACTGTTTAACTGTGTATATTTTTGCGACAATTGCGTATTGTAATCGGTTTGCGCCTGCAGGTAGTCCATTTTTGCGCTCAACCCGCTTTCAAAACGCATTTTAAACAGTTGCACCCTTTCATCGGAAATGGCCAGCATGGCATCGGTATTGTTGAGCAATTGCTGTTGTTTCACAATTTCGAGGTACAATTCGGTTATGCTTCTTACCATTTCCAGCATTTGTCCGTTCAGGATTTTGGTTTGTGCACCCACTTCTTCTTTAAGTCGTTGGCGGGTGGCGTACATTCTAAATCCGTCAAACAGTGTCCATTCGGCATTTACGGCAAATTGGGTATTAAAGGCCAGCACGCCGCCGCGTTTTATTTCGGTACCGTTGGTAAATTTTTGGCTCAGGTTGTTTACCTGTCCTGTTGTGCTGCTTTGCAGGGTTACGGTTGGCAACATGCCGGCGGCGCCCGGGTGGTTGTTTACCTGCGCCGCTTGTATGTTATTGCGGCTTATTTGAAGGTTAAAGTTGTTTGCCAATGCAAGTTCTATGGCATTTTGCAGGGTAAGGGTTTCCTGTGCTGTTGCCGGCAACAGCAAACAGCCCCCAAGCAGGGCAGCAAGCAAAAACCTGAATGGTGTCATAAAGAGGTATTTTCTGCCGGTTGGGGTAAAGGTTTGCGCCGGCTGATGATGGTGTACATAACCGGTATTATAAACAGCGTAAGAATTAACGAAAACATAATGCCCCCTACAATTACAATGCCCAATGGTATGCGGCTGGTAGCGGCATCGCCCAAAGATAAAGCAATAGGCAATGCACCCAACGACATGGCCAAGCTGGTCATTACAATGGGGCGCATACGCATAACGGCGGCTTCTATGGCGGCTTCGGTTTTTGGTTTACCGCGCTCCATAAGGGTATTGGCAAACTCTACAATAAGAATGCCGTTTTTGGTTACCAACCCTATGAGCATAATCATACCTATCTGGCTGAAAATGTTTATAGTTTGCCCGAAAAATAATAACGACAGCAAAGCTCCGCAAATAGCCATTGGTACGGTAAGCATAATAATAACAGGGTCAATAAAACTCTCAAACTGGGCTGCCAGGATAAGGAAAATGAGAATAAGCGCCAATATAAAGGCAAAGCCGGTGTTTGATGCGCTTTCGGCATAATCTTTTGACGCTCCGGTAAGTGCGGTATTAAACGACTCGTCTAATACTTTGTCGGCAATGCGTTGCATTTCGGCAATACCATCGCCAATGGTTTTACCCGGCGCCAACCCTGCCGAAACGGTGGCCGATTTATAGCGGTTGAAGTGGTAAATAGTAGGCGGGCTTGTTTGCTCGCTTATTTGCACTACATTATCAATGCTAACCAAACTGCCCGATGCGGTTTTTACATAAATATTTTTAAGGTCGGTAGGGTCGTCGCGGTAGCCGCGTTCCCATTGCCCCAACACCTGGTATTGCTTGCCGTTCATGGTAAAATAGCTGATGCGGCGGTTGCTGAAAGCCATTTGCAGCGCTTCCGATATTTCGGCAACACTTATGCCGAGGTCTGCCGCTTTGCTTCGGTTTATTTCAATACTCAATTCGGGTTTGTTAAATTTCAAATCCACATCTATTTGTTGCAATACTTCGCTTTTTGAGGCTTCTTCCAGAAATGCCGGCAGGGCGGCTTTCAGTTTATCGAAAGAAATGTTTTGCAGCACAAATGCAACAGGCAACCCGCCGCGCTTGTTGGTGGCAATGGTTTGCTCTTGTATGGCAAAGGCGCGCCCCTGGGTAAGTTTGGAAGATAATTTGTTAACGGCGGCTACCACTTCCTGCTGCGAGCGGAGCCGCTCTTTGGGTTCTACCAGCGCAATGCGGGCAAAACCCGAATTAACCGAGCCGCTGCCGGCAAAACTGGGGGCTGTAACGGTAAGTAACATGCGGTTTTCGGGAACAGAGTCAATGATGAGCCGCCCCAGCGCATCCATGTATTTATCCATGGCATCAAAAGATGTTCCTTCCGGTGCGGTTACCGAGAGGCGAAACTGACTGCGGTCTTCCAGCGGCGCCAATTCTGCGGGCAACATTTGAAACAGGTAATAAATGCCGGCAAAGCAGGCTGCCAACAGCAGTACCGATAATACCTTTATCCTTGCAAACAGGCGCAGCGTTTTTCGATAACCCGATTCAAGTGCGGCAAAAAACGGCTCGGTAGCGGTGTAAAACCACGAGTGTTTGGGTTTGCTTTTGGTAAGCCAAACGTTGAGCACCGGCGTTAAAGACAATGACACAAATGCCGAAATAAGCACCGCCCCCGATACCACAATGCCAAACTCTCTGAATAACCGCCCCACAAAACCCTGCAGGAAAATAATGGGTAAAAACACCACAGCCAAGGTAACAGAGGTGGCAATAACCACAAAATAAATTTCTTCGCTGCCTTCAAGGGCGGCTTTCATTTTGGGTACTCCTTTTTCGAGGCGCTTAAAAATATTTTCGGTAACCACAATTCCGTCGTCCACCACCAGTCCGGTGGCCAATACAATAGCCAGCAGCGTTAAAATGTTGATGGTAAACCCGAAAACGTACATAATAAAAAACGCCCCGATGAGTGAAACCGGTATATCAATAAGCGGTCTTACGGCAATGAGCCAATCGCGGAAAAAGAGGTAAATTATAAGAATAACCAGCAAAAAAGCAATAAGCAAGGTTTCTTCAACTTCGGAAATAGATTTTTTAATAAACTGGGTATTGTCAAGAACAATGTCCAGTTTAATATCTTCGGGAACTTCCTTTTTTAATTGGTTGTACCTTTTATAAAACTCATCGGCAATGGCTACATAGTTAGAGCCGGGCTGCGGCACAAGTGCCAGGGCAATCATGGGTATGCCACTTTCTTTCAGCACGGTTTCTTCGTTTTCGGGGCCAAGTACGGCGGTAGCTACGTCTGAAAGACGAACGGGGTTATTGTTTTTATTGGAAATAATGAGATTGGCAAAATCGGCTTCTGAAGTAAGTTTGCCGTAGGTTCTTACCGAAAGGTCGGTGCTGTTGCCGGCCAGTTTACCCGATGGCAGTTCTATGTTTTCGCGTTGCAGTGCGGCTACAACGTCTTGTGCGGTAAGCCCGTACATGCTTAGTTTTACCGGGTCCATCCAAATGCGCATGGCGTAGCGTTTTTCGCCCCAGATTTGCAGGGTGCTTACGCCGGGTATGGTTTGCAGTTTTTCCAATAGCACATTGGTGGCAAAGTCGGTTACTTGCAGTTGGTTTCGGGTGTTGCTGGTAACGGTCATGGAAATAATGGCATCGGAGTTGGCATCTGCTTTCGATACCACGGGCGGCGCATCTAAATCGGCCGGCAGTTGCCTTATGGTTTGCGATACTTTGTCGCGCACATCGTTGGCGGCTTCTTCCAGGTTGTTGCCCAGTTCAAACTCTACGGTAA
>MTCR01000059.1 GCA_002212725.1 Sphingobacteriales bacterium TSM_CSM
ACAATTTCCTTGCTCATAAGACTTTAATTTTGCCGGTTACGGCTTCATATATCTTAATCTTTCTTAGCTCTTGCAGTTTTTCTATTTGTGCTTCAATGTTTTTAATGAGTTGGTCAATGGCAGTGGTGCGTTGTTGCAAATAGTCGAAAATCTCGTCTTGCTCTTTTTTGGGTGGCAATAGAAATTTCAAGTTTCCAGTTTGAACCTGATTGTAAATCGGAAGCGTTGAAAAGTTTGCAATATTGATTATCACCGATTCATAAATCTTTAAAAAATAAACGCCAAAGTCAGGGTTTACAAAACTTTTGAAGTTGATGATGTTTAATTGTTGATTGCAAGAACTCGGCTCTTTGATTATTCCCACTTTACCTATTGTTGCACCGATTCCAATCATAAAAACGCAATCAACTGGAAACAACTTCGCTTCGTTATCATCAATCGCTTTTTTAGTGATATACTTTGCAGGGTTACTTAAAACAGTTTCTCCGTTGAAACCACCTGGACCATACCAAGGTATTTCACCATCATAGTAATCACTATTTCCCGAAGGTGGTGTAATTCCAGTTTGAATGTAATTGGCAACATTCTTCAACCTTTTCACCTCCCAATGCTTCGGAATTTTGCCCAGCCACTCAATACCGCTGTCTTTCATCTCGGCATTGGGGTTTAGCCCTTTGGTAACGGCATTGTTTATTTCAATTTGCCGCAGTTCTTTCAGTTTTTCTGCCTGTGCTTTTTTGTTGGCTATCAGGCGGTCAATCTTTTGGGTTTGGTCGTCTAAGTAGTTGCAAATATTTTCTTGTTCAATACTATCCGATGGATAAGCAATTCTTAGGTTGTTGAGTGTTTGACTGGTTAATTGGTTGATTGTGGTTGTTGAAAACATTCCCGTTTGAGATGTAAAAATTGGGGAATTGAAAAAGTAAGATAAGTATCTCCAAAATTTACCACGAAAAACAACCATAAATGCCCCGAATGTGTGACCTGCTGATTTTTCATCAATACAGATATTCTTTCCAACAAGGTGAGCACTTCCATTTCTTGCACAAATTAAAATGTCGCCTTTTCGAGTAATCAAATTAGGATTAACTTCTTTGTCAACATAAACGCAATCTTCATAAGAAATAAATCCTTCTTGAATGTTTGATGAACGCAAAACCAAAATTCCTTCTTCATTTTCAGTTACATCATTAGGGCTATATGTTAAGCCAATAATGGCTTCTCCAAGATGTTTCAGTCTTTTCACTTCCCAATGTTCAGGCACTTTCCCAATACCTACAAAGTCGCTTTCTTTATATGTTTCGTATCTGCTCATAAGGTAATTCCTAAGGTTTTCATCAGTTCCAGATTTTCGCTTTCCAGTTCCGCCATTTCGTTTACTACTTTGGCTTGTTCACGCAAGGGCTGATACACATAAAAATGTTTGGTAAAAGGTATTTCGTAGCCCTTTTCCTCTTTGGTGATTTGCCATTTCTTTTCTACCTCTTTTTTTAGGAAAGCTTCTTTGTCGTCTTTCCACGGAATGTATTCGGTGTCTTTCACCATCTTCGGCACGTTGATGGTGGCTTTCAGCCCCAGTTTGTTGCCGTCCAATGTTTTGCGGATGGTAATTGTTGTGTCAGCCGTTTTTTGTTTGGTAGCCAATTCGCTTTCAGGGTTCAGGGTAAAGGTAAATTCGCCTTCTTTTCCCTTTTTGTCTTTCAGTTCGGCTAATCGCTTTTTGTCATCGGCTGTTTTTATCAGCAGTGTGTCGTCTAATTTGTTTTGAGCAACCGTTACTTCTTTTTCTTCGGTTATCGGGTTGCCGTTTTCATCGGTTTCCTCCAAATCCAAAAACACTTTGCGGAATGCAAAATCTTCCAGTTCAAAAATCTTGCTGTAGGGTCCGGGTTCAAATGCTTTGTGAATCCGGATGATTTCGTTAATCTGAGTTTCATCAATGCGTCTGCGTTTGTTGCCCAAACTGCGTTTCATTGGTTTCCAGAAACCGGAAGCGTCAATGAGTTGGATTTTTCCTTTTCGTGTTGAGGGTTTGTTGTTTCGCACTAACCAAATGTAAGTGGCAATGCCCGTGTTGTAAAACAATTCGGTAGGAAGGGCTACAATGGTTTCTAACCAGTCGTTTTCTAAAATGTATCTGCGTATTTCGCTTTCACCGCTTCCTGCATCACCGCTAAACAAAGGCGAACCGTTGTGAACAATAGCAATGGCAGAACCGCCCAACCCGGCAGGTTTCATTTTACTAATCATGTGCAGGGTAAAAAGCAACTGCCCATCACTGCTGCGGGGTTGCCCCACATCAAAACGACCGTTGCTGTTGGCAAGCACTTTTTTTTGAATTTTCTTCCAGCTTTTGCCATAAGGCGGATTGGAAAGCATAAAGTCGAACTGCTCACCCGCTGCACCGTCTTCATACAGCGTATCGCCTTTGGTAATGTAAGCCGTTTCGCCTTTCAGCAACAGGTCGGCTTGTGCCACTGCCCAGGTTTTATCGTTTACTTCCTGTCCGTACAGCACCACTTTGGCATTGGGGTTTATTTTTTCTTCAATAAACTCTTTGGCTGCCGAAAGCATACCACCGCTACCGCAGGCAGGGTCGTAAATGGTAACAAGTTGTCCGTCTTTGATGGCTTTCTCATCCATATCGAGCATGTGCGTCATCAGGACAATTACTTCACGGGGGGTGTAGTGTTCTCCGGCTTCGGCATTGTTGGCTTCCGAAAATTTGCGAACCAACTCCTCAAACACATAACCCATTTTTATGTTGCTCACTTTTTCGGGGCTTAGGTTAATCTCCGAAAAATCTTTGATGAGTGTATAAAGGATTTTTTCCTCTGCCAGTTTGTTGATGTGAGCACGAATGCCCGAACGGTCGATAATGATTTTGATATTGTCGGTATAGCCATTCAGGTAAGCAATAAAATTATTCTTGATGCTGCTTTCGCCTTCGCCGGCAAGAATGGCAAGGGTTTTTCCGCTTGTGTTGTTGAATTTTATTTCCTGCAAGACCTTTCCGTTCAGGATTTGTTCTTCCGTTTTTTTGTCCACTTTAGCCAGTTGGCTTTCCAATTGCTTTTTCAGTTGCCCGGTTTTCGCAATCAATACACCTTCAATCCTGCGTATAAGCACCATCGGGTAAATAATGTCGGGGTATTCTGTCCGCTGAAAAATGTCTCTAAGCACGTCATTGGCGGTATTCCAAATGAGTGCCACTTCCTGCGAAATGTCTGTATCTCTTTTCATTCAAGATTGGTTAAGTTGTTTTTCTTTTCTCATTGAACCTTATTGACACATCTGTTAAAATGTCAACTTTTATATTGTTGTCCTGCTTGTAATTTTTTTTAGCCAAACTGATAACGGCTTGCCACCCATTATTCCTGGAGTTCCGTTGCTGTTTGCTGTTCTGTTAATATAGCCTTGAATGATGTTTGGGGACATTCCTGTGTCAAAAGATGCTGCATTCCGGCAACTACATAATACCTCCATCAATAATTGTTATAGTTAAAGCATTAATTACATGCTTATTATATGGTTTTTTTCTCACTTAATATCATTGTTCGGGACTTAAAATATATGACAAATAAATCCGGCTAAATTCGGTACTCTTTTTGCAAATATAGCCAGACCCTTGTAAATTTCAAATAAAAAAGCTGTTTTTTTCTTAACCACCCATTTTATCCTTTTTTGCCCGGTTTTAGCAGCAAAAGGTGCGTTAATTATGCGGCGGTTGTAAAGTTTTAAAAAGGCGGTAAAACATTAACGGCTTTTCAGAGTTTTTATAAAAAGGTATAACTGTTCACCTGAAAACAATAAAAAGCCTGTAAAATATGCTCCACACCAACTTACACCGCGTTTTTACCCATGCAATGTTTGCCCTGTTGGCAGCAGGGCTGCTGCTGCTGCCGCCGCTTGCATTTGCCCAAACAACAACGGTAACCTATACCGCCTCTACCCAAAATATACCCAACCCCGAGCGGGGTTTTTACCGCTATACCGATACCTACGGCAGCGCCCCCACGCCCTTAACCGTATCGGAATTAAACAATATTCGGGCAACCACCAACCAGACCCTGGTTTTCAGATATTTTATCTTAAATAATTTTACCAATTCGCCCATCAGTACGGCATTTCTCAATGGCATTCAGGCAGATTTTAACGCCGCAAGGCAGGCGGGTTTTAAGGTAATACCCCGCTTTAGTTATGTAAATGAGTTAAACTCCGATGCCCTTAGCCAAACCCTGCCACCCTATGGCTATGCCGATGCACCCAAAAATATAGTACTGCAACATATTGCGCAGTTAAAACCGCTGTTGCAGCAACATGCCGATGTAATACTTACCCTGCAAAACGGCTTTTGGGGCGTTTGGGGCGAAAATTTTTACAGCGATTATTTTGGCAGTATTGAAAACGCCCCGCTTACCGCCCAAAACTGGGCCGACCGCAAAGAAGTTACCGACAGCCTGCTGAGTGCGCTGCCCCTGCGCCGCACCGTTTCTTTGCGCTACCCCGAATTGAAATCCGTGTTTTACAACCTGCTGCTGCCCGCCGACAGCATTACCCTTGCCAATGCCTACAACCAAACTACACTAAGCCGGTTGGCCATGCACAACGATTGTTTTCTGGTAGATTACAATGATTACACCTTTAACGATACCCTTACCGAAAAACCCTACTGGGCTGCCGAGAGCCGCTACTTGGTTATGGGCGGCGAAACCTGCGGCACTTCGGCATATTCGGGCTGTACCAATGCCCTGCATGAAATGGAGCGTTTCCACTGGACTTACTGCAATGATTATTATCACCCCAATGTAATTGCACAATGGAACAGCGGCGGCTGTATAGAAGAAATTAAACGCCGCTTGGGCTACCGCTTTACCCTGCTCACCGGCAGTTATACCCAAACCGCAAAGCCGGGCAATGCGTTCAGCCTGCAAATTACCCTGCAAAATACCGGTTTTGCGGCGCCGGTAAATGCCCGCAATGTGGCGCTCATACTGCGCAACACTGCAACCCTGCAAGAATATACCTGCCCCCTGCCCAACCTTAACCCGCAGTACTGGTTTGGCGAAACCACCGTTACCCTGTTTGAAAACATTGGCATTGGCTGCCTGCCCGATGGCCAATATGAGGCATTCCTGTACCTGCCCGACCCCGAAACCACCCTGCAAAACAACCCTTACTATGCCATACAATTAGCCAACACGGGGGTTTGGGAGAGTACAACAGGCTACAACAAGTTGCTTTTTACCCTTACCATAGACCATAACTATACCGGCGGCACGGCCTACACCGGCAATCAATGGGCCGGTACACCGCCGCCCCAACCGCAAATAACTGGCGCGCAAATAAGTTGCTCCGGCTCGGTGGCCACCTACTCGGTACAAACGCCGGTGGCTGGTAACACCTATACGTGGACGGTTAGCAGCAATGGCATTATAGTGTCGGGGCAGGGTACGCCTTCTGTACAGGTTCAATGGAACACAGGTGTTGCAGGTACGGTAACGGTTACCGAAACTCCCGAATAAGTGGTAAGACATTAGCAGTTGTAATAATGGCGGTTGTGTTGTAAGCCGGCCATCGGGCTTGCCGTTTGGCGGCATGAACAGCAAAACTCATTTTAAGCAACGGTTATCAACTTGTTGTGCAAAACCGTTATTTATTCGCCCAGTACTTTTCTGAGCAGGTATTGTTTGGCAGATACCGAATCTCTCTTAGTTCCGTCTGCATTCAGACTAACCAAACCTTCCTCTGTCAGCTGGTATTTCATTAAACCCGATTCCGCGTTCAAGGTAACCATATCACCATTAACAGACCAGGTGCCTTTTTTTCCCACTGTTTTGTTCTCTTTGCCCTTATGCTGTTCCTCTAAGGCAAAGGTTCTTTTTTCATCTGCATTCAGGGTAAGAATTGTTTCAATGCCATCGCAATCAGAACAGGGTAAGGAGCCTGTGTAAAATGCCGCCATTTGCTCTGCCAGTGCCTGTTCAACAACAATGGCAGTAGAATCTGTTTTGGCGGTTTTTGTTTCGGTTGTTTTTCCGGCTTCTTGTTTGCAGGAAAAAAGAACAAGAACAAACAGGAAAACAAAGGTTAAATTTTTCACTTTAGTTAAATTTTTGTTGTATTAAAAATAATTTGCCGTTAAAAAATCCTGCGTGCGGTAAAAAAGGTATAAACTTACCGGCTTACCCTTTGGAAGGCCTTGCAATTTGTTTTGGGTTTGTTGTGTTACGTTAAGAGTTGCTCGTAAAATGCGCCAATTTTATGATTACGGTCAACAAAGTGCAGTTCTAAAATCCAATGCCTTTTTTGTCCTTGTTTGTCGGGTTCAAACATGCTGTTATTATTCATGGGGTGAACATAGAGTTGGTAATTTCCGGGTTCTAATCGCTCATGCGGAAACGCGCCTATTAAGTGTCCTGCTATTTCTCCGCCAAATTCCCAGCCATATTTGGTTGCTTTACCAACCGCAAACTCAAATAATTCCGAAGCCTTCACATCAGTTTGGTTGTCAAACCATTCTTTTGTTTCTTGCCATGCAATTTCAATGTCGCTTTTTAATTTATGCATTAGTGGATTGGCGCCAACTACATAAGTTCGGCCCAAGTCTGCCTCCCACTTTTCTATTATTGGTCCAAAGTCAAAAAAGAGGATGTCGTTTTCCTGAATAATTTTATTGGGCGGATTTTCTTTATACGGGTGCAACGTATTTTCTCCGCACCGCACAATTCTTTTGTGCCAGTATTTTTCTATGCCAAAAAGTTCTTTTGCCAAATGGAATATCTCTTCATTCAGGGTTTCTTCATCTTTTCCGGCTACTATTAAATTCCGGTTTTCGGTTTCGGTAAACAGTAAAACAGCTATGTTTTCGGCTTTAAGTAAGTTGGCTTTAGTTTCTTTCATTGTGGCAATGTTATGTTTTTGTACGCCGTTTATTGGCAAAATAGTAAAAAACTGCCTTGCAGTCTGTTATTAGGGTAAAAAATTACGTTTAGGTATTACACAGCCCTTACAAAGGCTGCAAGGCATTGTGGCGGGTTGTTGGTGGTAAATTGTTATTTTTTTGTACTTATTTACGTCGTACCTTTGTTGCTGTTCTTAACTAAATTCCTTTCATTTTACTGCAAAGAGCGCAAAGTTTTGCGCAAGGTTCCGCAAAGTTTTATTTGCTCTTTATGGGCAATGCTTCCAATCAGCAAGGAACAAGAGAAAATGCCGGGATTTACAGATAGCACCTAAATAGTTACTTTTTTTTTACTTGGTTACCAATGATACCTTGAGCATAAACTCATCGTAAATGGTTTTGTCGCCAAGGTTATCAAAAAAGGAGCCGGAGCCGAACCGCACATTGTACAACGAGCGGTCAACCACTATATCGCCGGTGGCGCTAATTTTGCCACCATTATTGGCTACATTGGCTTTAAACACAATTGGGTTGGTGATTTCTTTAATGGTAAGGTTGCCAATAATTTTGTAGTTGCCCTTAGTGTCTTGCGGTATGGCGCGGGTAATTGTAAACAGGGCGGTTGGGTATTTATCTACACCAAAAAAATCTTCAGATTTAAGGTGTGATACCAATTTATCGGCCATGCCGCCTTCCAGGTCGGTGCAGCTAATAGTCGTCATATCAATTTCAAAGGAGCCGCCCACCAATTTGTCGTTATCCATT
This sequence comes from Sphingobacteriales bacterium TSM_CSM, assembly GCA_002212725.1. Classification (GTDB taxonomy): domain Bacteria; phylum Bacteroidota; class Bacteroidia; order Chitinophagales; family UBA2359; genus UBA2359. Next base: position 7,670 of record MTCR01000059.1, read on the forward strand.
TGCAGGGTTCCGCTTTTAAGTTTTACGTTACCGGTGTGTTTTCCGGTTACTTTTTCGCCTATCCATACAATATTGCTGGCTGTGGTGTCCACATAGTAGGTATTAGATACGTGGGTAAAGGCAAATACAACAAATGCCAAAATTGGAAGGAAAAACAATTTTTTCATGTAGAATTAAAATTTTGTTGTTTATATAAAATTAAGAGAACAATTTTGTTGTGCAGGCATTTTCAGAAAAAAACAGCATAATGGTTTACAATCAGCTGCATGAGAAAAATTTGCGTGTGTGTATTTTTTTTTACATTTACATCGTTGCGCACAGCCATTCTGCCGGTTCAAGGCGCTTATGTGGTTAATGCTGTTTTGCTTATTTTGCTTGGTAGCGGTTTGCGGCTTAACATAGCAACGGGCATTGCAACAAAAAAACACAAATGCACCCAAACAATGCAGGTATGCGTTTTGGTAATCCTGTCACAAATGCCATGTTACCGGCGTTTTAGTCCTTAAATATTTGATTTACATTTTCGCTTAGTTCTTCGGCAATTCCCAGCAGAGGTTGTCCAAATTCTTGGCCGCGGTCTAAAAAAGCTTTTGCCAATGACTGGTAATACCACTTCTGTTCTTCTTTACCTGCATTAAACCTTTTCCAGAAATCTTCTCCAAATTGTGCATAATCCTGTCTTATAGCCTTGGCGTTGTCTAATTTGTCGGCACAAGAAACCAGCAGTTTGTCAAGGTTGGCATGCTTTTCTAAATAGTGTATGGTGTGTTGTTTTCTTTCCTTCCAACTTGCCTGCCATTGGCTGTCTTTTACCGTTTTTTCCGGTTCCGATGCGCCTGCTATAATACCTGCAACACGTTTACCAAATTTTCTTTCAATTACTTCAATGGTTACAGGTGTATCTTCAACCACATCGTGTAAAATACCGGCGGTTATGATTTCCTCTTCGCAATTGCAATCACAGAGTATTTTCATTACATTCATCAGGTGGTATATGTACGGAACGTTTGTTCCTTTGCGGTAGTGCCCCTCATGTGCTTCTGCCACAAATTTTATAGCTCTGAAAATCATGTTGCCTTTGTTTTTATTGTTTTATTCGGATTTTAATGATGTCTTGAAAAATTTTTCGGGCAGCAAATTTACCGGTGGCACTCACGCATACCGCAGCCTGCGTTAGCTTTGCGGGTTTGGTTTTGGCGGCGGTTGGCGTAAGTGCATTGTTCTCACCTTTTTTATTTTATTGGCTTTTAGTCAGTTAATTCCTTTTTTCTCTGATATTTCACTTTGCCTTCTTCAAAAAGTCGTAACTGTTGTTGCTCTATTTGGTAGGTTTTGTTTTTATATTCTGTCATTCCAGTAGTCCTTGCTGCCGCCGTAACTTCTCCCCATGAAACAAAATAATTTTCATAATATTCGATAGGGTATTGGCTCAATTCTATTATATCTTCTTTCGTTGGCTTTCTTCCAATTCTTTGTGCTATCTGGCGAACTTCTAATTGCAACTGCTTTTTGCTTACTTCATACGTTTGTTTTTTAAGTCTTTTTACATGGCTGTTTTTTGCTTTGGGGGTTTCATCGTTCTTTCTGAACGGGTCAATTCCTTCTTCCAATTCTCGATGTCGGTTTTGGGTAATTTTGTGGTAGTATTCCGATAATTCAATTCCAACATAGTTTCTTTTCAACTGCTGTGCTGTCAAAGTGGTAGTTCCTGCGCCATTAAATGGGTCTAAAACATATTCGCCCTCATTTGTGAACATTGAAATAAGGCGGTACATGAACATCGGCGGAAGTTGGCAAGGGTGGTCAACTCTCCGGCTATTATGTTTCAACCTATGAATATCCCACCAAAGATTGGATGAAATTTCTGTATCCTTGATTTTTTGCTTTCTGCGTTTAGACATGCAGTTCGGGCGGACACAAAAGCCCTCTTTCATTGTCTCAATCGCAGCCTTTTCCAACAAAGAGTGTTGGTTTCGGACAAGTCCGGGCAAAGATCTTGGTTGACCTTTCGTAAAACAAAGTATGGAATAATGGGCTGGCATAATCATTCTTACTGGTAGGCTCAACCCTTCCCAAACTATCCAGTCCTGATAATCCAAAATTGTGTTAAGATGCTTAAAGTGTCTAATGCACCATTGAGGAATGTTCAAAACTGCGAGAGTACAGCTTGGTTTCAATACTCTTGCCATTTCAGACAGCCATTGGTCACACCATTCAAAATATTCTTGGATGTCAATTCCGTCATTCCAACTTTCATACTTCTTTTTAATATTGTAGGGTGGGTCAGCAAAGCAAAATTCAATGCTGTTATCGGGCAAACTTTTCAATTGCTCCATGCAGTCACCTTTAAGAAGCAAGGAGTTGGGCAGGGTATTTATTTTTTCATTCTTATATTCTTTATATCCTCTAATCGCACTTTTTGCTGTATATATTTTTCTCCAATCGTGGGTGTTAACTGATTTATACTCTGGCAAACCAAACAAATCTTGTAGTCTATCCATTAGGCTGTCAGGAACTTGGTCAAAGTCCACTTCAATGTCTCGCCAAATATCTGACATCAAGGTTCCGTACTCATGGTAAAGATGCTTTTTCCCGCCATAATCCTTTGTGGTTCGGTCGCAGGAAGGGCAGTAAGAATATCCTATTCTTGTCTTGGTATGGTTCAAACTATCCTTATACCTTGTGAAAATCAAAAGAGCGGCATGGGTTTGACTTAATTCTCCATTCTTTTCAATCCTGTTGGCTAATTTGACAGCAACCCAAAGTTTTAAGTTAGCGTTTTGAGTTGCTTCGATACAGAAATCAGCCGCCAAAATCGGCGATGTCAAAATGGCTACTGTTGACTTTGAATTAGTTTGATTGATAAAATTGTTCAGTTCATTGTAAAGAACTTGCTTGTTAGACACTTCTGCCAAATCATTGAAATACGGCAATACAATAAATTCCACATTCGGCATTGCCATTTGTGGATTGAGCAATCCGTTTTCGGAGAATGTAAACCCTAATCGCGTTGAGTTTTCGCTTAAATGTGCCATTCCTATTTTGTTTTAGTTTTCTCGAATTTGAAGAGAAAGTCAACGAGCAAATCCAACTCGCTGTCCTTGTAAGTTACCGTGCAATCGCTGTACTGACAGAGTGTTCTCAAAGCCGACTGGCGTTGAAAGTTCCCCGCTCCGTCAATGATGTAGGCAATTTTGTGCCCTGCATTGTGCAGTTGATTTTGCCTCGCCTGCGCCTGCCCTGCTTTTCGTTCAATCACGCTGTTTGTCGTAACCTGAAAACTTGCCTCGATTGCACAACACTTTCCGCTTGGTGAGGCAGCAATTATGTCGAAGGAAGTTGAAGTTCTATCGTTCTGTGAAATTCCAGGGACACTTTTTTTGGAAAAATCCCAATCAGGCAACTTGGCTTTCAGGTACTCTACCACATACTGTTGAGCCAAATTGCCCAAAGAATTCGATGTGGCTCCGCCTGTAATCCTGCTTACCCAAATATATCGTTGTCGAACGAAGGCATCCAATTCCTTCTTTTGTCCGATTAGGCTGCCAATCATACACTTTTCCTCAATTTCGGATGGCAGTCCAATCGCTGTTGCGGTACTCCCAAACAAAATCAGCATGACTATATCTTCCATTTGAGCGGATAATTCGGCAGGGTTTGCCAATCCTTCTCCGTCAACTTTCAACTGTGTGTTGTTCCAATTTTTCGTATCGTTCAACGACTTCAAAATGTACTCATGCGGTTTGCCCTGCCACGAAAAAGACATTTTTTGTTTTGAAAACACTTGAGGCAGTTCCTTTTTGAACCGCATCAATTTTTCGCCTCCGATATCGGAAAGCACCAAAAGGTGCTTCAAAAACAGGTTTGCAGGCATCGAACCGGAAGTTTTCAAAGCATCTTTCCATGCAAGCGGCGAAGCATCAGCAATGTTCAACAGGCTGATAAACTTGTCTTGTGTCTCAATCAATTTCGGAATGATGCTCGAAGCCCTTTCCCTTTCCGCAATCTGCTTGGGCCAAAACTTCAAGGCATTCTTTTCCAAGTCTTCTAAATTTCGCATACGTTCTGTTTCGGGCTAAAATGCAAAATTCGCACCGAGTGTCAAAGGTACGAATTCTTCGTTTATCATTTTTTTGTTTTATCTTTTTTGTCTCGCTTTATTTTTAATTGGTGAGAACTATATTTCCCCCGAAAACCGTTTAGAGGCTGAATGAAAAGTATCTGCCGCCAGGTTTTGGGCAAATGTTTTCCTTTTATTAAATTGGTTTTGCGTGCTTACCCGATATAAGTATTGCTTTAACCGCAAAGTTCGCAAAATTTTTCGCAAAGCCCGCAAAAAAACCAGCGCTCACGGGCAAGTGATAAGTACTGATTTCACCTTTGGCACAACCTCTTGCAATGCCCCGCGGATTTCAGAAATATTGCGCCCAAACGTTTGTTTTTGGGTACGGCTTTTGCATAGACCAGTGCCGGTGGCAAACCGGTGCAGGCGCTGTTGTTGTTTGGTAATAAAAACCTTTCTGCTTTTACAGCCGTTTCATAGGCAGGTGCGTAAATTCGGGCAGTGCATACATTGTTTTGTGTGTTGTATGTACCGCCCGAATTTTCAGACATTTACCCACCCAAATGTTTAGGCATCGGGATATCTTGCAATCAGTCCTTTGGTTGCTTTAGGCATAGCAACGTTCATTTGTGCGGCAATCTGTTCGGCGGTAAGCGCCGAATTCCAAATACGTACTTCTGCCATTTCGCCTTTAAAAATATTCCCATCCCCGCCTGAATTACTCCACCTAGCTAATTGGACGAAATTACCTCCTCCGTAAGCCGGTACATCTTTTGCCGAACTAACCAATTTGCCATTTTTGTATAGTTTCATTTCTTGGGTATCGGCGTCGTAGGTAACGGCATAGTGCTCCCAACCCTCCGATACGGCATCTTCGCATTTTACGGCATCCCACACATCGTTATGCCCCGAACATACTTTGCGATTGTTTATCCAAAAAGCATGGAATCCGGACACTCCTCCCGAAATAATATTGTTCCCACCTGTATTGTCAGCGGCAATTTTTATCCAGGCTTCTTTGGTATAGGAGCGCGAAAGTTTGTTGTTAACAATCATAGGAGGCGTAGAGGCATCAAACACCATGGTTTTACCAACCGGAACCAATGTTGGAGCCGGAGTAGTTATGCTGGCAGGAACGGTGGTAACAGAAGGCATACTGGTTAATTGTCCGTCGCGGATTTCCAATCGCCCTTCGAGGATAATGGTTTTACCCACAGGAGCTTCTATGGTAAAGGTAATGGTGTTTACCGAAACGGTTTTAACCGTATTTCCTTCTGCTGCGGGTGTAGATGTGGCTGCGGGAGTTAAGCTGGCAGGTTTCCATTCATCGGTGTAAAATTCGTTGATGTTTACTTTTACCGGTGAACCTAACGGTGTACCGTCTGTTCGGTAAATGGTGTAGGTACTTTTTGCCTGAAACAAAACGCCAAAACAACCGCCTGTTACCGTTTGAGGATACATAAAAGTTCGCTCCTCATAATTTGAAGTAGCGCCGCCCCACGAATGGCTGTAAGAAGCCTCAATGGAGGCAGTTACACTTACTTCGCCCTCTGCCACCAATGGTACGCCGGCTTTTCCGCCTGCGGTTACAGACACACCGAGGGTAACGCCTATTTCGTTGTTGTAATTGCTTTCTTCGTTTTTGCCTATCATGACAGAAAATTGTTTGGTTTCTGTATTAACCGGCTCGTAACTGTCTATTACTTCATACCGCGTAATTCTTCTGATTTTATAGTATGGGCTTACCCTGAACTGCTCTAACGGATTTTTGTAATCGGGGTCTTGTACCGCAAAAAATGGAACAAAATACTCTTGTACTATTTCCGATGCCTTCATTTCTTCCTCGGTAGGCGCCATATTACCCTTTAACTTAACTTTTTTGGTACTCATTTCCACCTTCTCCATAATATCATTTTGCGGAAAATTCAGCACCAAAGCATACGCATTATCAGCCGGTAGAATATGGTGAAATTTGCCTGCCTTAAAAGTACCCGTTGATAAGTAAACCTGATTTTTTGCCGATGCACTACCGGAGGCTTTCAGCAGCCAAATAGACACGTCTTTTTTGGCTCCCGAACCACTGTCGTCCCAAAATGGCTTGGGTTCCGAAGCGCCTTTGGCTGCAAAATCGATATAATCTGCATTGGCTACAAGTTGTACTGTTTCGCCTAAAGCGTTTACAGCAGATTTTTTGATACAACGAACAGAACCTATGTCCGGATTATTCCCATCTTGGCTTACTATGTCTCCCATTGCCACATAGCCATCGGGGCATTTCATGCGCCAGATATTGCAATCGTTATTGCCGCCGCTGCCTGCATCGTCCCAAATCTTGTCGAAGCCAATGGGCGCTTGCAACAAATATTCGTAGCCCGGTTTGGGCTTAAGGGTAATAGCTACGGGGGCATTTTGCCCTCTGTTTGGGTCAAAATCGTGAAAAAGCGTAGCATAATGCCCCAAACTGTAAAAACCGGGCGATGGATCGACCCTCCAGACAGCTATGTTTTTATCCGCTCCGGAGCCGCTGTCGTCCCAGACTTTGCCATTTTGGGTCACCTCTTTCATTTCAATGTAAAAAAACTCGGAAGACAAACTGTTGTTGTCAAATAGGTTGTTAGCCATTGTGTTTTAAGTTTACTGATAATGGAATTGAGTTGGTCTTATTTTAAATAGGGTATTAGCTTATGTGTGCACTTGCCTGTTACACCTCATTTTTCTAATTTACTTTTAGTCGCTTGTTTCGGCTGTAATGTATGGCCTTTTACTGATAAAGCCGCACTAACTTTCTCTTTGCCTGATTTTTTTCATTTTCCGGTTGCATTAACATGGGGCGGGTTTCCGGCACTATGGTATAGGGTACAGGTACTGCTCAATCAGCCGTAAACTAAGGTATTGTGTCAGGCAAATTACTGTTATAACGGCACCTCAACTCCAATTGTAAAACCAATGTGTATGCTGTCTGCAAAACGGCGCTGTCCTGTTTTATCAGCAAAACAAATCACTTTCAGTTTTTACTTACTGTTCAGAAAGTGGTTACAATCCACCTGGCAAAATTTTGCCATACAGTTGTTGCCGGAAAAAATATAATTAAAACATTTGGTATAAGCCAAATTACAAAGGCAATTGTATAAGGATTAATGCCAAAAGACTTCCCCCTCAATCGGTCATAAATTATCATGGCAATAAATGTAAAAAACGTAATCAACATAACCAATTGAATTGCCATGAAAACATCCATATTTAACCAGGTCATAAAAATTCGCCCTAAACCCGGCCCTCCTGTCACAATGCCTGTGGTAAGCATGTAACGCATGTGCTTTGGCGTTTCCTGTTTGTTTAAAATTGCCAGCAAATACAATATAACAAAAGGAATTGCATCTGTTGCAGGCGAAAATACAAACGAAAGAACAAACTCTTCTGATTGCCCTTCACTCACAAAGCGGAGATATTGATTGTGATAAGCCAATAACATGGATACAAAGGCTACCGGAACAAGCAGCCAGGAGATTTTACCTATAAATTTATGAGCAACTATTTTATTGTTCGCTATCAGAATTGGCTGAACAATCAGGAGGCCGAGCCATGATGACAGCATGACAGCATGAAAATGATGTATGTTTTTAAACCCCGGAAAGTCTGGCGCCAGCGAAAAATATTTCTTGTAGAACCCGATGAAAGTGATTAGCGCTATTACGCCAAAGAAGTAAACAAGGTTTTTGTATCCTTTTTCCATTTTTTAAGCTGATTGATGTAGGTTATATGCAGTTTGCTGAAAATCAGCCGGTTGCCAGTGTGCCGCTTACTCTACCCATCTCCGCATATTTGCCGCACTTTCTGCCTGAACCCAACATACGAAGTACAATAGCCCGCCCTGTAAAGCTATGGTAAATTATTGGCTTACCAACTGTTGTATGGCTTATTTCGGGCTTTTCCGGAAAATTTTTTGTAACTATTCAGGTGCTATCAGTAATTCATGGCATTTTCTCTTGTTTCTTGCTCATTTGAAGCATTGGTCAAAGAGCAAAAAAACTTTGCGCAAAACTTTGCGTTCTTTGCGGCAATATGAAAGGAAATTAGTAAAAAACATCACCAATGAAAAAGGTACAACCTGAATAATTACCCTTATCAATTTATTGATTGATGCAATGCAATTCTGTTTCCTTCACTGTCTTCAAATTCGGCTACAAAACCCAAATCCCCAACAGCTGTTTTGGGGTACAAAACTTGTCCTCCATTTGTAATGACCAAATGTAGCGTTTCCGCAATATTTTCTGTCTTGAAATATATTACAACCCCTTCTTTTGCAGGTTTGTATATATCTCCTTTTGCCAATGCCCCCGAAATTCCCGAATTTTCCTCAGCAAACGGAAATAAAGCCATTTCGTTATGGTCAATTATTTCTTTGTAAAAGTCAAAGTTAAAAACTGCTTTGTAAAAATTAACTGCCCTGCCAATGTTGCTTACCGGAATTTCAAAGTAAACAACCGGATTGTATTTTTTTGTCATATTTTTTTATAATCAGTTACTTCCGGTTTACCGCTTTTACCCCTTTTTAAACTGCTTGTTTACCTCTTCAATGTAAAACAGCAGTTCATCTTTACCCCTGTGTTTTTCGGCAGAGGTCAGAAAAAAATCGGGCAGGGTTTCCCATGTTTCCAGCATGGTCTTTTTAAAAGCGATGATGTTTTTGGTATCAAATTTTTTGTCGTCTATTTTGGTAAATACCACCACAAAAGGTATTTGTGTAGTGCCCAAACGGTTGGCAAACTCCATGTCGCTTTGCTGCGGCGGTATGCGGCTGTCCACCAGCAAAAATACACATTGCAGGTTTTCTCGTTTTAAAAGGTACTCCTGTATCATGATTTCCCACTTTTTGCGGTTTTCTTTACTTACTTTGGCATACCCGTAGCCGGGTAAATCTACCAGATACCATTTGCCATTAATAATAAAATGATTGATAGCCTGCGTTTTTCCGGGCGTTACCGATACTTTTGCCAACCCCTTGCGCCCGGTGAGCATATTAATAAGCGACGACTTGCCCACATTAGACCGCCCGATAAAAGCATATTCGGGTTTATCGGGTGGCGGGCATTGGGCTAATTTAACAAAACTGCCAACAAATTCGGCTGATTTAATGACCATAGTTCCTGTTATTGTTTATTGGGGTGGCAATAAAAACCGGTCGGGTATTCCGGCAACAAAACCACAAAGGTAGCAAAATGGGGCAACATTAATGCTACAGCGCTTCCGCACTTCGGGGAACTTTTGCCCCTTAAAAGGCATTTCTGTTTATATTTACCGCATAAAGCAAGGTAAAACCCTTCGGAAGGGTACAAATTTTGGTAAAGTATCCTTAATTTTGCGGGCTTTTTAAACGTTCAACAGACAAAATACAACCATGAGCAAAGAGGTACAGGAAAAAGCGCAAAACCCCGCGCAGGAAAAAGACTGGTACGAAGATTTGGTTTTGCGTTCGGGGCTGGCAGAGCATTCGGGCGTAAAAGGCTGCATGATCATTAAACCCTACGGCTTTGCCATTTGGGAAAACATGAAATCGGTTTTAGATGCCCGGTTCAAGGCTACGGGCCATGTTAATGCTTCGTTTCCGTTGTTTATTCCCAAAAGTCTGCTCAGCCGCGAGGCATCGCATGTAGAAGGGTTTGCCAAGGAATGTGCGGTGGTAACCCATTACCGCCTCATAAACGACCCCGAAGGCAACGGCGTAATAGTGGACCCTACGGCAAAATTAGCCGAAGAACTCATTGTGCGCCCTACTTCGGAAACCATTATCTGGAACACCTACAAACGCTGGATACAATCATACCGCGACCTGCCTATTCTTATTAACCAATGGGCAAACGTGGTGCGTTGGGAAATGCGCACCCGCCTGTTTTTGCGAACTGCCGAGTTTCACTGGCAGGAAGGCCACACCGCACACGCCACCGCGCAGGAAGCCATTGCCGAAGCACGCCTTATGCTGGATGAATATGCCGCCTTTATGGAAAACTACATGGCCATACCGGTAATAAAAGGCTATAAAACCGAAAGCGAGCGTTTTGCCGGCGCCGATGATACCTATACCTGCGAAGGACTGATGAAAGATGGTAAAGCCCTGCAAATGGGCACCTCGCACTTTTTGGGACAAAACTTTGCCAAAGCTTTTGATGTAAAATTCCTTAGCAAAGAAGGCGTGGAAGACTATGCATGGGCTACCTCGTGGGGCGTTTCTACCCGGTTAATGGGCGCGCTCATAATGGCACATGCCGATGAAAACGGGCTGATAATTCCGCCCAAACTGGCGCCCACGCAGGTGGTAATAGTTCCGCTTATCAACAAACAAACCAAAGAACGGCAGTCTGATTTTGATGCCGCTATTGATAAGGTTAAATCCGAATTGCAAGGGCTTTCATTCATTTACGATGATGACGATACCAAACGCTCCGGCTTTAAATTTGCCGAATACGAACTGCGCGGTGTTCCGCTGCGCATTACCGTTGGCCTGCGCGATATTGACAACGGCGTGGTAGAAATTGCCCGCCGCGATACCATGCAAAAATTAACCGTGCCTGTTGATACCCTTGGTGAAACCGTGCGCAACCTGCTTACCGATATTCAAAACAACCTCTACAACACCGCCCTCCAATTCAGGGAAGAAAATACCACCCGGGTTGATACCTTTGATGAATTTAAGGAAGTCCTTAATACCAAAGGCGGCTTCATTTATGCCCATTGGGACGGCACCAAAGAAACCGAAGCAGCCATAAAAGAACAAACCAAAGCCACCACCCGGTGCATTCCTATGGATAACCCGATGGAAGAAGGCAAATGCGTATATAGCGGTAAACCCTCCAAACAGCGCATTTTATTTGCCAAGGCTTATTAACCAGTTTTACAACCGGTACTTGTAGCAAACCGAATACTGCTTATTGTGCAGTGTTCGGTTTGTTTTTTTAAAACCAGCCCATAAGCAGGATAAAATTAACACTCAAAGGTGCAAGTTTTCAGAGTTTCGCTATTTTTACACGTCAAGATTGCCGAAACACGAAAAAACCTATGTTGCCTATGTGTATTACTGCTACCCGCCTGTGCTTTTTATTGGTTTGTGTCACTCTTTTGGTCATAACAATTTGCTACAGGCAGCCCCTCTATGCCACCCACGCCATGGGAGCCGACCTTACCTATGGCTGTCTTTCAAACAATCAGTATCTGGTAATACTCAAATTTTTCAGAGATTGCAACGGTATATCGCCGGCAAACAGTTACCCGGTGTACTATGGTTCGGCACAGTGTGGGGTAACGGGTTCTATTACCGTTAACCTCACACCGCCCATACCGCCTTTTGCGTCCAACCCCCAGGATATTACCCCGCTTTGCCCGGGCGAAGAGAGCGCCTGCGGCGGAAACGGGCAGTACGGCGTACAGCAATGGATTTACTCGGGAACGCTTACCCTGCCGCCCGGTTGCGGCACCGACTGGATTTTGGGCTGGAGCGAGTGTTGCCGAAACTACGCCATTACCACACTCGATTCTCCCGGCGACCAGAGTTTTTACGTGGAAGCACATATTGACAATACACAACCCACCTGCAATACCTCGCCACAGTTTCTTAACCCGCCCGTTCCGTTTTCGTGTGTAAACCAGCCGGTTTTTTACAACCACGGCGTGGTAGATGCCGATGGCGACCAATTGGTTTTTTCTTTAACCAACTGCAATCAGGCACCCGGTTCTTTGGTTGATTATGCCGGCAGCTTTAACGGAACCACCCCGTTAACCACCGTTAGCGGCGTTACCATTGACCCCGTAACCGGCGATATTTCTTTTACCCCCAATCAGGCACAGGTGGGGGTTTTGTGCGTGCTGGTAGAAGAATACCGCAACGGCATTAAAATTGGCGAGGTTGTGCGCGATATGCAGTTTACCGTAATCAATTGCAACAACAACGCACCGGTATCATCGGGTATTGATGGCGGTAATGTATATGAAACCACCATTTGCGCCGGCGAACCGCTTTGTTTCGATATCGTCAGTACCGATGCCAATGCACCCAATACCATTACTGCCTCCTGGAATGCAGGCATCAGCGGCGGCATATTTACCCCCGGACCTGTTGCCAACCCCACCACCTCCACCTTCTGCTGGACACCCACCACTGCCGATGTAGGCACGCACTTTTTTACCGTAACCACCCAGGATAACGCCTGCCCCATTTTGGGAACCAACGTGTTTTCATACACCATAGTTGTAGAACCCAACCCCAACCCGCCGGTAAATGCCGGACCCGATGTTGCTATCTGCCTCGGCGAATCGGTACCGCTTAATGCAAGCATTTCGGGACCGCTGCCGCCCGGAGTAAGCGTTATCAGTTACTCATGGTCGCCGGCGGCAGGGCTAAACACCACATCGGGTGCATCGGTTATTGCCACACCAACCGTTACCACGGTTTACGAAGTAACGGCTGTTTATTCCGATTTCTGCCAATCGGTTGACCAGGTACAGATTACCGTTGACCCCTTGCCACAGGTAAATATTTACCCGAACAGCAACATTGTGGTATGCAGCGGCGGAAGCATTCAACTCAACGCCCTCACCTCTCCCGATGTTATTTCTTACCAATGGGCGCCAACTGCCGGCGTGAGCAACCCGACATCGGCCAACCCCACCTTCACCCCTTCCGCTACTTCCTCTTATACCGTAACGGTTACCAATGTGTACGGCTGCACGGCAGAGGCTTCGGTAACGTTGGGGGTGAGCCTGCCGCCACCCGATGTCTGTACCAATTTTTACGTAACCCCAACCGGCAGCGGAGGCGGGTTAAGCCCCGCAGACCCCACCAACCTCGTCAGCGCCATTACACAGGCGGCCTGCAACAATGCCACCGTAAAAATGGCTATCGGCACTTATACTATTGACAACCCCATTAATATTTACAGCAACATGACGCTGGAGGGCGGCTTTGACCCCGGCAACAACTGGACAAAAACCAGTCAGGCAGGCGCTACCACCATTCACCGCTCTGCCTTAAATACCGAAGGCCCGGTAAATCAGCGCCGCATTGTGGCCTTATACGGCTATCAAATCAGCTATTTCAGGCTGCAAGACCTTACCATAAGTACCGAAAATGCACCAACTACCGCCGGTTCGGGCGCCAGCACCTATGCATTGCATTGCGATGGATGCAGCAACTACCAGATTGTGCGCACCCAACTGCTTCCGGGCTTGGCAAGCGCCGGGCAAAACGGCGTTTCTACGCCCGGCACCGGCGGTGCAGGAGGCGGCGGTGCAGGCGGAAACGGCGGAAACGATAATACCGGTTGTAATGCCGACGGGCAAAACGGCACGGCCGGAACTGCCGGCGCAAGCGGTGGCGGCAATGGCGGTAACGGCGGCGGCGGCGCCAACGGCGATGGTTGCAATATTTTTGGCTGCGGAGCCGACCCAACCAATGGCAACAACGGCGTAAACGGTCAACCCGGCGGTGCAGGAACCAATGCACCGGCTACAGCGCCTCCTGCACCCAACATTACTGCTCCTTTTTTTGTTCCGGGGGCACAAAGTGCTTCGGGAACCAACGGTAAAGGAGGCGGAGGCGGAGGCGGAGGAGGCGGTTCTTCGGGCGGAACCGATTGTACCTGCTCTTTTTCGGGCAATGGCAACGGCGGCATTGGCGGCTCAGGCGGCAACGGCGGCATTGGCGGCACCGGCGGTTACGGCGGCGGCGGCGCTTTTGGCGCATATCTGGTAAACAACGGCGGCGGCAATTTTATTGACTGCAATATTACCCAACAATCAATTGCGGCGGGCGGCAGCGGCAGCGCCGGCCAACCCGGCACACCCGGCGCTCCCGGAACAGCAGGCAACCAAATTTGCTGCGGTGGTATTTTTGGGGGCAATTGCAGCACCGGCGGCAGCGGCGGCAGTGGTGGCGCAGGCGGCGCAGGCGGTAACGGGCAACCCGGCGCACCGGGTGTAAGCGTTAAAATTGCCGTAACCGGCACACCGCCACAGGTATCGGTAAACAATGCAAACCAAACCATGACCGCAGGCGGCAACAACCCCAACAGTTTTAACCTTGCCGCTCAACCGGTTATTACCGTAGCCAATGTTTCCTGCACATTTACCAATGTAACCTACACCGGCGGAACACCGGCCTTTGCCAGCCTTGGCAACGGCGCCGTTACCCCCGCCGGACCCGTAACCCAATACAACAGCACGGGGCGCAAAACCATAGTACTGGGCACAAATCAATACGTAGGGTTTCACAACATAGCCATAGACGGCTCGGCGCCACCCGGCATTCTTACTACCGCCACCCCTACCGGCAACCCCAATGAGTATTTCCTGTGCCAGGGCGATGCCGCCTCGTTTACCAGCACCATCAGCTACGGGTTAATTTACCACTGGAATTTGGGCGGAGCCGTAACTCCCAATAACTACGACGGCCCGCCTTACGAATCCATATCGGGTTTAACCTTTAACACACCCGGCACTTTTACCATAGACCATTACATGGAAACCGATTGCTGCGGCAACTCACCCCACAGCCAAATTACCTTAATTGTTGACCCCACGCCGCAAATTACTTCCGTTACGGCCAGCCCGCAAAATGCCTGCCAGGGCAGCCCGGTTACGCTTACCGTTACCGGAACGGCTGCGTCTTTTGAGTGGTCACCGGCAAGCAGTATAACGCCCGCAACGGGCAACACCGTAACTGCCACACCAAGTTCTACCACCACCTATCAGGTAACGGCATTAAGCGCCAGCGGCAACTGTATAGCCACCGCCGAGGTAACGGTAAATGTACTGGCACCGCCAACAGTGTCGCTTACGGCTACCAATGCGGTTTGCAATGCCAATGGTTCGGTAAACAGCAGCGTAAGCGGCGGAAGCGGTAATTTCAGTTATGCATGGGATACGAATAACGACGATTTGCCCGATGTATTTACCCCCAACCTGCCGGCAGTACCCGTAGGGCAATACTCGGTAACCATAACCGATAACGTAAGCAACTGCACTGCCGATGCTTCGGTAAACGTAAATCCGGCGGCAGGAAGCCTTGCTGCTTTTGTACAAACCAATTCCAATGCCTCGTGCAACGGTATTGCCGACGGCGAAGCAACCATAGGAACCGTTGGCGGAACACCTCCGTTTACCTATACCTGGAGTCCCAATGTAAGCAGTTCGGCAACGGCAACCAACCTTGCGGCAGGCAATTACTCGGTAACGGTAAACGACGGCGGTTGCACTTCGGTGGTCAGTTTCTCCATTTTCGGGCCGCAACCCCTGCAATTGCAGTTGCTCAATACAGTTCCCAATATTTGTTCGTCAGATGCCAACGGCGAGGCACAGGTAGATGCCACCGGCGGCAACGGCGCTTATGAGTTTGAGTGGAATACCATTCCGCCGCAGCCCTCGCCCATCAGCACAAGCGGCAGCGTTACCGGGTTGCAGAGCGGAACCTACGGCGTTACCGTAACCGATGCCAACGGCTGTACCGATGCACTTACCGTTAACATTCCCTCAACAGGAAGCGACGACGTGGCAACCCTCAGTTACTCGCCCGATAATGTGTGTCAGGGCAGCGGATTGGTCATTAACCCAACCCTTACCGGTGTAACAGGTGGCACCTTTACCGCTGCACCCGCCGGTTTAAACATGAGCGCAACCGGCAGCATTAACGTTGATGCAAGTACTTCAGGTACTGCTTACACCATTACCTACAACACCGCCGGAGCACCCGCATCGGTTTGCCCGGTAACGGTAACTGCCACCATTACCATTGCACCCAATCCGGTTTTGCAACCCATACAAACCGATGCCTGCGAAGGCGGATTGGTTGATTTGGAAGCACTTACGCCAACCGACCCCGCTTTATTATTTGACTGGTTTGTGGGATTGCCCTCAGCCGGAACCAACCTGGGAACCAACCTGCTCATTACCGCCTCCTCTGCCGGGCCAGGCTATTGGCTGCTGGCTACCGATGCCGTTTCGGGTTGTACCGATTCGGTGCAGTTGCAGGTAAATATTACCACGCCGGCTTTTACCCTTAACCCGCCGCCCGCACCTTGCTACGGTGAGGAAATTGACCTTACTGCCCTCAACGGAACCGGCAACGGCACGTTTGAATGGTACGATAATACGCCTTCTTCGGGAAATCTGGTAACAACACCTGTTGCCATAACGGCTGCTACCACCTTCTGGACTGAATTTACCGAAACCGCATCGGGCTGTTCCGATTCGGCTATGATTACCATTACGCCGGCGCCGGCGCCGGTCTTTACCATTAACGCTCCTCCCCTGCCCTGCCCCGGCCAACCCATTGACCTGACAACCCTGAACGGAACCGGAAACGGCACGTTTGAATGGTTTAACGGATTGCCCTCATCGGGAAGCGCCATTTCCAACATTACACTTACGTCAAACATTAACCTGTGGGTATTGTTTACCGATAACACCACCGGCTGTTCCGATTCGCTGGAAGTACCTTTTACCTACACCCCGCCGCCGTTTTTTACCACCCTGCCGCCGCCCGCAACCTGTTCGGGCAGTCAGATTGACGTGTACGCTCTGAGTGGCGGTGAACCCGGCACTTATGAATGGTTCAGTTCCTTCCCCTCTGAGGGCAACCTGATTACGCAACCCGTAACCATTACTGCCGACACACCGGTATGGGTACTGTTTACCCAAACCGTTACCGGCTGTACCGACTCGGCACAGGTAATTTTGCCCGTAGCACCCGACCCGCTGTTTAGTTACACCGTACCGCCACAACTGTGCATCGGCGAGTTGCTTGATGTGAATACGCTAAACGGTTTTGAGCCTGGAACTTACCAATGGTACAACGACATACCATCATCGGGTAGCCTTATTACCGGCCCCATTTCTTATTCTACAAGCAGTGTGGTGTGGTTACAATTTACCGATAATAATACCGGCTGTACCGATTCAAGCCAGGTACTCATTACTGTTTCTCCGTTGCCGGCATTTTCGGTAAACACGCCCGTTGCCATTTGCGAAGGCGGCAACTACGACCTTACCACCCTGAACGGAAGCGGCAACGGCGCTTTTATATGGTACGAAGGGTTGCCCTATTTGGGAAATAACGTGCCTGCCATAGTGCAGCCCCAACCCGGAAACAGTTACTGGCTGCTGTTTACCGATAATGTTACCGGTTGTACCGACTCCACCGAGGTAACCCTGCCGCTAACGCCGCCACCTTCGGCAACTTTAAGCGGCGGTGGTGTTATCTGCCCCGGGCAAAGCGCAACAATTACCGTAACCATTACCGGCGGCGCTCCCGACTACACCGTTACCTACACCAATGGCATCAACACCTTTACCGAAAACGCCACCGCTTCGCCCTGGAATATTGCCGTTTCGCCTGTAGCCAATGCCACTTATACGCTTACCGGTTTAACAGACGGCAACAGTTGTGTTGCAACAAACTTAACAGGCTCGGCTACGGTAACGCTCAGCAATTCGCCCGCATTTTCAAATCTCAGTACCTTGTGCAATGCTACCAATACGGGATACACCGTAACCTTTACCATTTCGGGCGGCGATGCGGCTACTTACAGCGTTACCGGTTCGGCAACGGGCAGCATTACCCAAACAGGCGGTGTTTATACCTTTACCAGCAACGAAATACCATCGGGCAGCGGCTACAATTTTACCCTTACCGATGCCGCAGACTGCAACCCGCAAATTATTGCCGACCCGCAGGTACTGTGCAACTGCACCACTTCTGCCGGAACCATGACCTCTACCCTGCTTACCGAACTTTGCGACGGGCAAACATTTACCGCCCTGCACAACGGCGACGAAACCCTTGAACCCGATGATGCCGCCGCGTATGTTTTGCATACCAACAGCGGCACTTCATTGGGTACGGTAATTGCACAAAACCCGGCAACGGGCACTTTTAGTTTTGCTCCGCCAATGGTGTATGGCACTACTTACTATGTTTCGCTGGTGGCAGGCAATTCAAATGGTTCGGGCGGTGTAGATTTTACCGACCCTTGCCTTGATGTGGCACAGGGTTCGCCGGTGGTGTTCTATCCGCTGCCCACGGCCGCCCTTACCGGAAATGCCGATATTTGCGCCGGCGAACAGGCCACCCTTACCTTTACCCTTACCGGTAACCAGCCCTGGAACATTACCTATGCCGATAATTTTGGCAACAACACCACCGTTTCGGCAACGGCATCGCCGTTTACGGTTACGGTAACGCCCTCACTATCAACCACTTATAGCCTTGCGGGCATTACCGATGCCCATTGCACCGGAACAACATCGGGCAGCGCTGCCATTACGGTTCACAGCCTGCCAACTCCTGCCATATCGGGCAATGATGAAATTTGTTCGGGTCAGACAGCAATTTTAGATGCCGGCGCAGGATACGCCACTTACCTTTGGTCAGACGGCACAACGGCGCAAACGCTTACCGTTTCGGCATCGGGCAGTTACGGCGTAACGGTTGAAGATGCCTTTGGCTGTCAGGGTTCCGATGTGTTTACTGTTCAGGTAAATACCAATCCGGCGCCGGTAATTGCGGGCACGCTTAGTTTTTGCCCCGGCGACACATCGGTATTAGATGCCGGCAGCGGTTATGATGCTTACCTCTGGACAAACGGCACAACAACGCAAACGCTTACCGTTTCGGCATCGGGCAGTTATGGTGTAACGGTAACCGATGCCAACGGCTGTACCGGCCCGGCAATGGTTACGGCAACGGTATTCACCGTTTCGCCCCCAACTATAGCCGGCGACACCGATATTTGCAACTACGAAACCGCCACCTTAACCGCAAGCGCCGGCTATACCGGTTACATCTGGAATACCGGTGAAACCACCAACGTTATAACCACCAATACTGCCGGCAACTATACGGTAACCGCAACCGATACAAATGGATGTACCTCGCAGGCAAGCGTAGCAGTTACGGTTAATGCTGCGCCAACGGTAAACATTGGCGGCTCTGCCACTTTCTGCACCGGTGGCAGCACTACGCTGTCTGCCACAGGAGGACTGGCACAATACACCTGGCTGCCCGGCGGCGAAACCACACCATCTGTAACAGCAGCTACCGCAGGCAGTTACAGTGTAACGGTTACCAACACGGCAGGCTGCACGGCCTCGGCGGCTGTTACAGTATCGGAAAACGCAAATTTAAGCCCGGTAATTTTGGTAAACAATCTGTGTGGCAGTACAGAATTAGATGCCGGCAGCGGGTTTGGCAGCTACCTGTGGTCGCCCGGCGGTGAAACAAGTCAGGTTATTACCGTAACTACTGCAGGGGTTTACAGCGTAACCGTAAGCAATGGCGCTACCTGTACGGGTGAAACCACGTTAAATGCCGTAATTGAAACGCCAGTTGTGGTAAATGCCGGGATAGATACGCTTATATGTGGCTATACCTATACCCTGCAATCTGATGGAACAACCGGTTTCTGGACTTACACCGGCGGCGGCACTGCCTCGTTTACCAATGCAGGCAACCCCATAACCGATGTAACCGTAAATGCCTGCGATGTGTATGTATTTACCTGGAACGAAGACAATGGAATTTGCCAAAGCGCCGATGATGTAATGGTAGGCTTTATAGACGAGCCGCAACTTACCGGCGCCTGCCCGCCCGAGCAAGAAGATGTTTGCGGCAACAGTACCGGCATAAACCCCGGCTCTGTGTTAGGTGCCTTGTGTACCAACAGCAACTGCCCCGAAGGAAGTGTGGAATGGAACGATGTATTGGCGGCCTTTGGCATAGATTGTACGCCAATTGCCGGTACCTGCCATTGGGAATGGGATTTTATTGACGGACCGGCAGGTACGGAAACGGTAAGTTTCTTGCCCGATGCATTTACCCCCGATGTTACGGTAACTGTTACCCCCTTTGGACATTACCGGTTCCGCTGGGTATGCGATGTTGCCGGCAACTGCCCTCAAACCTGCGGAAGTGTTTTTGCCGATAAAATTTTCAATTTTACCGAACCGCTTACTGCCGCTGATAATGCCATCTGCGACCCCACACCGGGCACTTTTACCGTTTCTGTAAACATTGTTGGCGGCGAGGGGCCTTATACGGTAAACGGCGCACCCGTTGCAGGCAACGTTTATACCGAAACGCTGCCAAGTGCTTCGGTCTATAACTACCAGATAGACGACAACAGCGTTTGTCCGCCCATTGTAATTGCAAATGCAGGCCCTGTGTGCGACTGCCCACCGCTGCCGGTAACAGTAAGCGGCATTACAGAAATTTGCCCGGGTGAAACTACTACCTTAAACGCCACGCCCGGTTTTGTGAGCTACGAATGGACACCCGGCGGAAACCTTACGCCTGATATTGCGGTTTTCTTTGCCGGAACTTACACCGTAAACGTAACCGATTCAGCAGGTTGCACCGGAACGGCAAGCGCTACGGTTACCGAAAACCCCATTCCGGTGACTGATGCCGGACCTGATGATATTATCTGCGGGCTGACTTATACGCTTGCGGCCGTGCCGGCCGCAGGCGGTAGCTGGAGCAGCGCCGCCGGAGTTGTTTTTGTTAACCCCGGCAATGCTGCCACAGCAGTTACGGTACCCAATTTTGGAACTTACACCTTTACCTGGTCTGTTACCGACCCCATAAGTGGCTGTTTTAATACTGATGACGTGGAAATTACCTTTACCAATTCGCCTTTGGTAAATGCCGGCCCCGATGACAGCGTTTGCGGACTTACCTATACTTTAGACGCATCGCCCAACACCGGCGGAACCTGGAGCAGCGCTGCCGCAGGAGTTGTTTTTGCCAACCCGGGCAATGGCATTACAGATGTTACCGTACCCGGTATTGGAACTTATACCTTTACCTGGACCGTAACCGGCGCAACACCGGATTGCAGCGGTACTGACAATGTGAGCATACTCTTTGAAGAGCAACTGACCGCCACCCTTGTAAGCGCAGATTGCAACGGCCCGGTTTATTCGGTGGTAATTGATTTATCGGGCGGAAATGATACCAATTACTCTGTAAGCGGGGTTCCGGGCAGTTATGATGCCGTAACAGGGTTGTTTACCTCTGCACCGCTGGCATCGGGCATACCTTACAGCATTTCCATTACCGATGGCAGCAGTTGTGCGCCGGTGGTTATTGACGGTGTAACCGATTGTAATTGTGTTACCTATGCCGGCACAATGCCGCTGACGCCCTATACTTTTTGCGGTAACGGACAGGTAACCGTAGCCAACAACGGCGATGAGTTTTTAGATGATAACGATGCCTTTACCTATCTGCTGCACAACGGAAGCGGTACAACCCTTGGCACGGTATATGCACAAAACAGCAACGGAACCTTTACCATAGGTGCGCCACTGGAAGCCGGTGTTACCTACTATATATCGGCAGTTGCAGGCAATGCAGATGGCGCGGGCGGCATTGACCTTACCGATGTTTGCCTGTCGGTTGCTGCAGGTACGCCGGTAATGTTTGACCTTGCCATTACCCTTGACCCGATTGAACCGGCCAATATTTGTGCCGGCGATTCTTATGACCTGAGCATTTTGGAACAAGCCGGCCTGCCCGGAACTTTTACCTGGTATAACAACAACCCTGCTTTGGGTGCAACGCCGGTAAACGCGCAAATAGCCCCTGTAACCGATGCAACATATTGGGTGGTATATGAACAAGGCGGCTGTACCGATACCACCACCGCGCTCATTGAGGTTGGTGCGGTGGTGTTTGATTATGTGCAACCCGATACCAGCATATTGGCCGGGCAATCGGTTGTGTTAAACGCATCGGCAACATCGGGTTTGGGCGGAGCAATTACCATTTCCTGGGATGGGCTGTCGGGTTCAAACCCGACAGTATCGCCCAATCAGACTACTACATACACCGTTACCGCTACCGATGAATGGGGCTGTACCGCCACCGAATCGGTTACCATAACCATTATACAGCAAAACTCTATTATTATACCTAATGCGTTTTCGCCCAATGGCGATGGTTTTAACGATATTTTCAGGGTAACGGGTTACAATGTTGCAGAAGTGGAAATGTATATTTACGACCGGTGGGGCAATGCAATGTACAGTTTCACCTCAACTGACCTGTTGCAAGGCTGGGACGGAAGCAAGAACGGAGTGAATGCGGAATTGGGTGTGTATGTGTATTATGCCGTTGCCACTTTTACCGATGGAACACAGGAATTTGTAAAAGGCAATGTAACCCTTGTACGGTAAAAAGATAAAAAAGGGGCAGTTGCCGCCAAAAACAGGTAATTGCCCCTTTAAAAAAGCATAATTTGTATGGCACAACCCTTTTTATACGAGTTTTTCGGGCTAAAATGGCATTTGCACGAACAAAACCCGGTAATTTCGCCGCCTTATGGCTCGCCTGTTATTGCAGACCCCACTTTTTTAACTCCCGATGAAAGTACCGACGGGCAATGGCATTTATTTGCGCATTCGGTTTGGGGCTTGCACCATTATGTTTCTGCAAACGGGCTGGCATGGCAACACCACAGGTTGATGTTTACCGGTGCCATGCGTGCGCATATTTTTGCCGAAAACAACAAGTACTACCTCTTGTATGAACGCTATACGCCCTTTAAGTTGTTCATTTCCTGGCTGCCGGGGTTAAAATGGTATTCGGAAATTGTGATGCGCGAGTCGGACAACCTGATAACATGGAGCAAACCGCATACCCTGCTGCAACCCACCCTGCCCTGGCATACCGATGCAAAACTGGGCAGCGCCGTGGGCAATCCGTGTTTGGTTAAAACCGGCAAAAAATACCGGTTGTATTACAGCGCTTCGCTGGTACACCTGCCCGATTGCGGATTTAACGAACCCAAATACATAGGAGTTGCTACATCGGACAAAATAAACGGGGTTTATATGCCGCTTCCCGAACCTGTAATATCGCCTCATGCAGCCGATAACCGTTGTAATCTTGGCGCCGGCGCCATAAAGGCAATTTACTGTGCAGATGGCTTTGCCGGTTTTCAGAACAGCATTTACCTGAACCTCCATACCAATAAAAGCAGTTCTGCCATACAATTGCTTACTTCCGAAAACGGAATTGACTGGCATTATGCCGATGAGTACCCTTTACTTGCACCCGGACAACCCAACTGGATGCGCAGCCATGTTTATGCCTTAGATGTTAAAAAGTATGGCAATGGCTGGTACCTTTTTTTTAATGCCCGAAATGACTGGCATTGGACCAAAGGGCGCGAACATATAGGGTTACTGACTGCTATACCTCCTCCATAATTTTTTTCATTTTTTTTTGCTTTTGAGTGAACCTTATGAAGTGTAAAGCGTTTTATCTGCACATTCAATGTTTAAACATTGATTTTAAACGACTAAAAAAACATTTTTCATTTAAACAAGAGTAAAAATTTATGAAAGCTTTTAAAACAAAATTGTTCTTGATGGCAACACTTTCAATTGCTTTAATGAGTTTTGGCAACACCGACCGCATGAGTTATGGTGTAGATTTGCAAAACAGCAAGATTTTATGGACCGGTTACAAGGTAACAGGCAAACACACGGGCACGGTAAATTTAGTTCGCGGAACGCTTACCTTTGATGGTGAAAACCTGAGCGGCGGCAATTTTGAAATTGACATGAACTCAATTACCTGCACCGATTTGGAAGGCGAATGGGCAGGCAAATTGGTAGGTCACCTGAAATCTGATGACTTTTTTGGCGCAAACAACTACCCTACTGCAAAATTCAACATTACCAAGGTGGTATCTATGGGTAAACCGGGTGAGTACAAAGTGCTTGGCGACATGACAATAAAAAGCACTACCAAACCTGTTAAATTCTTTACCACTGTTTCCAAAAATGCCGTTAATAAAAACATAGCTACGGCAAAAATTACCATAGACCGTTCGGAGTTTGACATTAAATACGGCTCGGGCAGTTTTTTTGACAGTTTAGGCGACAAAACTATTTATGATGAGTTTGAACTTGAAATTTCGCTTGTAACGAAGTAAGAAATTTGGTTTACTTATTATTTTTAAACAAAAACCGCTTTGCGCTATTGTACAAAGCGGTTTTTGTTTTCCTTTTATGTATGATTTATTTTATTTTGGTGAGAAAGGCAGTAAAAGCCGACCAGTAACCGGCGCTGCCGGGGGTGGTTTCCCAAAGAGCGCGGGCGCCGTGTATGCCTTCTTCCTTTGGCACATACATTTCTCTGATTTGCCCCGATGCGGCATCGAAAAACACTTTTACCCTTGGTGCTTCTTTTTTTGACGAGGTAATGAACACCGGCTTTTTTATATTTTTAATAGACTCCTGCACAAAAGTTTCGCTTTTGATACCGGCAAAATATTCTCCCGGGCTAAATGCGGCTACTGCCCGTACTTTATCGTTATGCATGGCAATAACCAAGGCCAACGAGGCAGAGTAAGAACTGCCCACCAAAATAACCGGTTTTTTATACAGGTTGTACATATAATCTATTGCTGCCTCCATATCTTGCTGTGCATCGGTATAATTGGTGCTTTTACCCTCTTTTTGCGCTAAAACAGCAGTTTCGTTGTTGCCGCCTTCCACCAAATTACCACCGGAGCGCTGGTCGGGAGCAAGGCAGTTAAAACCCATTTCATTGAGGCGTTTGGCGGTTTCGGTATATTCTTCTTTGCTTGAATTTGCCTGATGACATAATACAACCGGCGTAAGGTCGGGGTTTTTATGAAACAGGTTGGCGGTAATGGTAAGGCTGTCTTTTGCGGTAAAAGTTACTTTTTGCATACCGGTTTTAGGATTTACTACTGTGCCTGAATTTGAGATTTGCGCATTGGTGGAAGTGTTGTTGTTGCCCGTATTACAAGCAGGAAGCACAACAAACAGCAGTAAGGCAAAGAAAAGAAGGCGCTGGTTGTTAGGATACATAAAAAAACGAAGATTAAATAAATATGGTGCTTAAATTTAGCGGTTATTGGCAATATTGGCACATTCTTTAGCCTTGGCCGGGTCTTTGGTTTCGAAGTATTTGCTGACCTGCAACAATATTTGGGCATCAACGCTGTAAAGGAGGTTGTTAGATTTAAGGTAATCATAGCAAGCCTCGCCATAGTTGGCAGATTTGCAGATTTTTTCGGCTTTTTTGAGTTTTTTGGAAGAACTTTCAGATTGGAGGTTGGTAATTTTAGAATCGCACTCGGCAATTTTAGTGTTTATTCTTGCAGCCTCGGCCGGAGAAACCTGCAAAGCTTCTTTGTATTTACCTTTTGCTGTTGCAAAATCTTCGGCGGCATAGGCGGCTTCTGCTTCGGCAATAAGTTTATCATAGCGTTCGGTTTTTGCCTGGTTGGTGGCTTTTGCCGTTATAGCTTTCGTCAGTTTATCCTGACATTCTTCGGCACGCGAGCCAGCATACTCATCGTTAATTTTATATTTCAGCGCTTCGAGGTAGTAATTCCGGGCGTTTTCATAATTGGCGCCATTAAAAGCCTGGTCGGCAAGGGCAATAACATCGTTATACTTTTTTTCAAGAATTGCCTGCTCGCTTGCGTTGATTTTTTCTTCCAGAGTTGTATTCCGGTTATAAGACAGTGCTTCGGTATAGCGCGATTTGGCGGTTTCAAAATCACCTGCTTTCATAGCATCATCGCCTTGCTTAACCAAATTTGTGTACTTATCGTTGAGGGTAGTGGTAGTGGTTGTGGTAACGGGCAATTGGTCGGTGTAAATATTATCGGGGTTGGGTTCCTGTTCAAAAATATCGCCATCGCTCAAAACACCGGTAGTATCGGTATGGGAAGTGGTAACCACGGCTAGCCGGTTTGTTTTAAACTCGCCCAGCGAGTCCATTCGGGTAACCAATTGCACGGCATCTGCCAGAGATAGTTGCTGCAGGTTGAGGTATTGGTTGCATTGGTTAATTTGTTGCAGTATTTGGTCGTTGGTTTGGTCAAAATAAAGGGCTTCATACAGCAATTGTTTGGCGTTGGCATAATCTTTCATTCCAAGCAGGGTATCGGCCTTAGCCAGCAATTTTGTTTTTTCGGCAACAATAGTTTGGTTCAGCACGTCAACTTGTTGTTTTACCAAAGTATCGGCAGGGTTAAGTGCCAACAGTTCTTCGTATTTTATACGGGCTTTTACCCAGTTTTGCGTATTGAAAAAATTTTCGGCCTGTTTTGAAAGCCAAGAATAACGCGCCTGCGCAAGTTGCTCCCTTACGCCGGTAAAAGCCGAGGTATCGGGCAGTTTTACTTCCAATGCGCTTTCAAACTGTTTTACCGCATTTTCAAAATCGCCTGCGGCCATGTATTCTGTTGCCTTGTTCAGGCAACGCTTAAACACGTCTTCGGGCTTTGATATAAGAAACTGGTAGGCAAAAGCGGCTGTAATGGCCAACAGTACCAACAGGGAAATAATACCCGCGCGCGCCGGCGATGGCATGTTCATATTGCTTCCGCCCGAAAAAAGCGGTTTCCGGCTTGTGGTTTCGGGTTTTCTTTCTTTGCGCTTTACAATACCGCTGGGCAGGTTGTCTAACTGTGCTGTTTTGGGCGGCACTATTTCACCGGTGTTGGCGGCGGCTTTGGGCAACCCCGTTGCTTTAGAAACGGTAGTGCCCTCCTGTACCGGTATGAGCAACAGAGAAAAATCATCGTCCCAGTTTTGTGTACACAACTCCTGCATTTTGGCAACAATGGCGCGGTTGGTGGTATCGGTTCCGTCGCCCTGCGAAAGCAGGTATTTGATATTGCGGTGGTCAAAAGTTTCGTAAATACCCTGGGTACAAAGGAGGAAATAATCATCAGACTGAATGTCGGAAATAACCGTTACGCTTACCCAAACCGGTTCACTTCCCGAAATTACGCGCGGTTCAACCGAAATATTGCGTCCGTTTTCACGCAAAATGGTGAGGTGGTCTTCGGTTTCATAAATAATTTGCTTGTCGCGTACATGGTATGCGCGTATATTGCCTACCCATGCAATGGAAATGCTGCCATCATCATTAACATACAGCAGCATAAGGCTGCTCCCCATGCCCTGCTTCAGCGGGTTTTCCTGTACATGTTGCCAGAGTTTGCGCTCGGCATACCGCAGCGCATCGTTCATATAAATTTGTCCAACTCTTTGCTTGGGCGGAGCAATGCGGGTAAAGTAGTCATAAAACAGTTTGCCGGTAATTTCGGCCACATTGTTACCGTTTCTGTACGGACCCAAGCCATCGCAGATAATAAACAGTTTTGAGTCGGGGCTAATATTGGCGGCATCGGGGTAAACATAATCGAGATTTTCGTTTTGTTTGCCGCCGGTGCTGATGAGTTGCGGAAGTCTGAACTTTAACTTCATATAAGCCGGATAGAAGAAAGTAAAGGGTATAAACCTGAAAATGCAGTAAAAAGTTGAAACGCTGTGTATTTTTGTACCCGATAAGGGGTGGTTTATAGTGTTGGGGAAAAGTACAGCAGCGTAAAACCCTTAATTTGGGAACAAATTTAGGAATTTAGTTCAAAAATGGGGCATTTTTACCCTCTTCGGTTTAAAGTTTTTCATTTCTGACACCCAAAGCAGGCAAGTAGCCAATAGTAACGAACCCAATTTTCTTTTTACCATGAACAATGACATAACCGTAAAAAGCTGGACAGAATTGCAAGATGCATTGTTCAGCAACTCCTGGGACCCTGCTTTGGGCAGATACCGTTCCTCTTTTGTATATAGAGGCTTGTCTGATGTTGACCACACCCTTAAAACCAGCCTGATGCGTTTGGGCGGTTCGTTTGAAGCCCTGGAAGGACATTTGCTCCGGAATTTCAGGAAATATGCCCGCAAAGACAGGGTTACCCAGGATATGAACACCATTTGGAATTTGCTGGCGCTTGCCCAACATTACGGGCTACCTACCCGATTGCTGGACTGGACCTATTCGCCCTATGTTGCCCTGCATTTTTGTACCTCCGAACTCAACCTGTTTGATACCGACGGGGTAATCTGGTGTGTAAATTATGTAAAAAACAATGAGTTTTTACCGCACCGGCTGCGCTACATCCTGTCTGAAGAAGGCTCCAATATTTTTACCGCCGAAATGCTGCAAATTGCCTGCACTACCATTAAAGAATTCGACACCCTGCAAAAAGCAGAATTTGTGGTGTTTCTTGAACCTCCTTCTTTAGATGAGCGAATTGTAAACCAGTATGCGTTGTTCTCACTCATGTCTAACCCAAACGCACTGCTCGATGAATGGTTAATAAGCCACCCCGAATTATTTTTCCGCATCATCATTCCGGCTTCACTGAAATGGGAAATACGCGATAAGTTAGACCAAGCCAACATAACAGAACGGGTGCTGTTTCCGGGTTTAGACGGACTTAGCAAATGGTTGCGCCGGCATTACAGCCCCAAATAACCCCGAAATACCTTAAAAATGACCACAAAACCGCATTTTTTAAAAAAAACCGATAAAAAAATCGCATTCCGGCAAAAAACCCCAAATAATAACCGTACCTTTGCACCCGCAATTCCCGCTACCCGTTCATCGGGCAGGTGGGCTTTTTTAACATAAAACTATCTTAACCGATGGCAGTTAAACTCAGATTACAAAGACACGGACGCAAAAAAAGACCTTTCTACCACATTGTTGCCACCGATTCGCGCAACCGCCGCGACGGTAAATTTATTGAGCGGATTGGCATTTACAACCCCGTTACCAGCCCCGCTACCGTAGATGTTGACTATGACAAAGCATTAAAATGGCTCGGCTGTGGCGCTCAACCTACCGATACCGTGCGCTCTATCTTATCGGCAGTGGGTGTTATGTATAAAAAACACCTGCAACGCGGGGTAGCCAAAGGCGCTTTTTCGCAGGAAGAAGCCGACCGCCTTTTCAAAAAATGGCTCGATGAGCGGGTAAAAAAAGGAATCGCCCGTTTTAACATTGCCGTATCTGCCGCACACGCACAACCCAAAACCGTAGTTGCCGCACCGGCAGTTGAAGTGGTAAAAGAAGTGGTTACAACCGTTGTTGAAGAAGAAGCCCCGCAGGTAGAAGAAACGGTTGAAGATGCCGAAAATACCGCGCCCGAAACCACCACCGAAGACTAAGCCCGATTTAATACAACATACCAACATATTTAACCCATGAAACCCGAAGATTTAATCCCTGTCGGGTACATTGGTCAGCCAAAAAGCTTCAAAGGAGATGTAAAAGCCTACTTTGAGGCTTTTTTGTTCGACCACCTTCAGGAACTCAAAGACAAACTGCCCTACCTGCTGGTGCAAACCAAAGAGGGTTGCCTGCCCTATTTTGTAGAACATATTCAACCGGTATCCGGAAACAATGGACTGGTGATTATAAAATTTGAAGACATAAACAGCCGCGAGGAAGCCCTTGCCCTTCAAAACAAAGCCCTGTTTATGGAAACCAATAAATTGCCCGATGATTTTTTACCCGAACAGGAAGAATTTGAATGGGAATTTATTATTGGCTTTACCTTAACCAATGCCGCCACAGGCCAAACCATAGGCATGGTGGAAGATGTATTTGCCTTGCCCGAACACGAACTGGCGCAGGTATATTACCAAAACTGCGAAATACTTATTCCGCTGCATGAAGACCTGGTAGAAGCAATAGACGAAGAACAAAAAACCATTTCCCTGCACCTGCCCGAAGGACTGCTGGAGGTGTACCTGCAAACCAATGCTGCCGAAGAAAAAGATACCGACTAAAAAAAGGTTGTTTTTTTAGGGTTTTGCTGTATCTTGCCTGCATGAACAACAACTTGCCTTCCGAAAACCTGGAAAAAAACCGGCTGAAACAAAGTTTGCTCTGGCCGGTTTACTTCGTTGCCTTTTTATGGATTATTAAATTATTTGAAGTATTTTCGGGTATTGACCTGGGTGGATTGGGCGTTTACCCCCGCTCCCTGCGGGGCATATTGGGTATTTTTACCGCACCATTTATTCATGGCGATGCCCGAGGAAACGATATATTGGGTAATTTTTCGCATATCATATCCAATACCATGCCCCTTGTGGTACTGGGCTTTTTGGTGTTATACTCCTACCGGCAAATTGCGGCAAAGGTAATAGCCATAATTTGGGTGGGCAGCGGCCTGCTGGTATGGGTTGGCGGCAGGGCATCTTACCATATTGGCGCCAGTATGCTCATTTACGGTATGGCTTTTTTTGTGTTTTTCAGCGGTGTATTCCGCAAAGATGTAAAAGCCATAGCACTTGCATCCATTGTAGTGCTTTTTTACGGTAGCATGGTTTGGGGGCTGCTGCCTATACAACCCGGCGTATCGTGGGAAGGACATATTGCCGGCGCAATTACCGGCATTGTTTGCGCTTATGTTTACCGGCACGTAAACCCGCGCCCCCGTTACCAATGGGAACTGGAAGAAGAAGAACCGCAACCCGACATTATACAGGAAGACCCGTTTTGGGTTCCGAAACAACACCCCACAATTCACCCCCCCCAAAGCAACAGTATTTTGGATTGGGAAGTAAAATACCACTATGTAGAAGGTAAAAAACCCAACGACCAGCAACCCCCTGATGCCTGAAAAATAAAAATCCGCCGCAGGGAGTATGTTCCTGCGGCGGAAAGAAAATTCACATTTCAACAAAAAACCTTCTTTTAACGCTGTCCTTCCATAAGCAGCAGTTTTTCCTGTAATTGCATACCATCAGAAGAAATAATTCTGCATATATACAAACCTTCGGGCAAACCGCGCGCATCAAATGGCAGTGTGTAACTTTCACCGGCCGCTGCAAAACCATTGTAAAGTATGGCTACTTCGCGCCCGTTTAAGTCTGTTATGCTTACTTCCACATTGCAACTTCTGTCGGCATTAAAAATAACCGTGGTTTGATGTTCAAACGGGTTAGGAACTATGGCAATGCTGCCCAAATTCTCCAGCCCGGTTTTACCACCACCAAGTTTAAAGGGCACATAATACCAACCCACAAGGGTTTGCTCATCGCCTGTACCCGCAATTCCATCAAGGCCACAATCGGTAACAGTTACGGTGTACCAACCATTTGGTATGCCGGTAATAGTGCTTCCGGTAGCAGACCCTCCGCCTATCCAACTTACAGGCCCTGCCCATACATAGTTATAAACACCACCCGGACAAGGATTGCCTCCGGTAACGGTTAAACTGATAGAGCCATTGTAAGGGCCGGGAAATACTACAGAGTTACTTTGCACTATGGAAGAAATTTGCATGGGGAAAATTGCAGGTTGAACAGATACGGTAAATGAACAGGTAACCGAATTACCCGAAACATCGGTGGCTGCATAGGTAACTGTTGATACGCCCAACGGGAATGTAGAACCCGATGGCAAACCAGATACTAATGAAACACTGTTTACAATACAATTGTCGGTAGCCGTGGGATTGTTGTAAAAAACAGTTACCGGCAAAGCACTGCTGACGCTGATGTTTTTCGGGCATGTAATTTCGGGTAGTTGCGCATCAGTAATTTCAATGTTGAAACTGCAAGAAGCAAGATAATTGCCATCGGTATCGGCAAGTGTATAAACAACCTGAGTAGTGCCCACAACAAACTCATGTCCGCTAATGTCATTGTTGCCCGATGTCACAGTAGCGCCTGTTGCATCATAAGTTACTGTATATGCAAGTCCGCAGGCATCCGATACCACCGGCGATAACCCGCTTACCGGCATTTTACATGCTCCTGTTGGAAGCACATAATTGAAATTAGTTGGGCAACTTATGTTGAAAGATTGGGTAACAGTAACTTC
This sequence comes from Sphingobacteriales bacterium TSM_CSM, assembly GCA_002212725.1. Taxonomy (GTDB): domain Bacteria; phylum Bacteroidota; class Bacteroidia; order Chitinophagales; family UBA2359; genus UBA2359. The sequence goes on from MTCR01000059.1 coordinate 39,457, forward strand.
AAAACTGCACGATGTTTGATTTGCGGCAGCATCAAAAGCTGTTGCCGTTACCAGAGTGGTACCCAAATTATAAACGCCGCTTGCATCAGCATAATTGGTATAGTCATTGGTAAGGTTAACCACTGCGCAATTATCAAAAGCACTGATAAACGGCACGGTTATAGTTGCCGTACATTCACCTTCAGCAGCTATTTGGGTAATATTTTCGGGACAAATAATAGTTGGCGACTGGGTATCGGTTACCGTTACGGTAAATGAACAGGTAGCTGTATTATTTGCTTCATCTATGGCTGTGTACTCCACAGTAGTTACTCCTACATCAAAGGTAGAACCCGGTGCTATACTTGATACTAATGAAGTTATAGTGCCGCCACATAAATCTATGGGTTCGGGTTCTTCCCAATATACAGGGGTATTACAAAAGCCATCCAATGCAGGCTGCACAATATCGGCGGGACAAGCAATGGCTGTGCCGCTGCCTGTAACATCGGTTATATTTACCAGAAAACTGCATGAAGAGGAATTGCCGGCAACATCGCTGGCCGTATAAGTTACCAAGGTTCCTCCGGCATAGTAAATGCCGCTTGCATTTGCGGTTCCAGTGTAATCATTGGTAAGTGTAACTATTGCACAATCAGAAACAGTAGGCAGCGGTACCGTTACTTCCGCACTGCAACCGCCACTTGCCGCAGATTGAACAATGTCGGCAGGGCAAGTAAGTACAGGAGCCGTTACGTCAATAACAGTTACCGTAAACGTACAGGGTGCACTTACAAGTCCTGCACCGTCAACAGCAGTAACTATTACCGGGGTAGCGCCTGTATTGAAGGTGCTGCCCGATGCCGGAACGGCAGTTATGGTCGTATTACCACAGTTATCAGCAGCTTGTGGTTCAAAGTTTACAACCGATGAACACAAACCGGACGTAGCCTGTATGATAATATCATCAGGACAAGTTACCACAGGAGGTTCAGTATCAACCACTGTTACGTTAAAGTTACATACCGATGCATTTCCGTAAACATCTGTTGCAGTTACTTCTACGCTGTGGGTGCCCACGGCAAAACTACTGCCCGATGGCGGGAATATGTCAATGGTAGTACTGCTGCACAAATCAGCAGCAGTGGCTGTGTATGTTACTGCAGTTGCACAGGTTCCGGCAGCGGCAGGTTGCAAGATATCGTCAGGACAGGTAAGTACAGGCGGTTCCTCATCTTTTACCACAACATTAAAGGTGCAAGTGTTGGTATTGTCTGCTGCATCTGCGGCAATCCATACCACTACTGTTTGTCCCACATTAAAATTAACCCCGGCAAGTGTGCTGTATCCGTTTCCGGTTGTTACCCCAAACAGGTTATAAACCACAGATGTTACGCCACAGTTGTCGGTTGTTCCAAGAGGGTCAAACTCATTTCCGGTGCTTGTATAGAGGCAGGTTCCGGGCAATGCAACTCTTTCCTGCGTAGCTGTACAAGTTACTTGCGGCAATTGGTAGTCATTTACCGTTACCGTAAATGTACAAGTACCGGTATTTCCGGAATCATCAGTTACTGTCCAGGTTACGGTGGTAACACCTTTTGCAAATACTATACCTGCAAGCGTACTCGCTCCGCTTCCCGAAGTTGCTCCATCCAACGTATAAGTTGCCGAAACAATTACACCGCAGTTGTCATTGCTGTCTGTCCAGTCAAATTCAGTGTCAACAGTGGTATAAGTGCATGTGTTAAAATCGGTTGCCCGAATTTGATCGCCCACACAATTCACCTGCGGATTGTCATCATCAAGCACCGTAACGGTAAATGAGCAAGCCGTGCTGTTACCCGATAAGTCCTGTGCAGTCCACTCAACAGTGGTTACTCCTTTGTGGAATTCAACGCCATTTAACGGAAGTAACCCGTCACCGGTAGTTGCTCCGGTTAATTCATAAGAAGCTATCAGAAGCAAACAGTTATCGCTACCCACCAGAGGGTTAAATTCCGGGGAATCGGCTATATATCCGCACAAAGGACTTTGCGTATTCCGTGTTTGATTTTCGGGACATACCAATACAGGATCTTCTGTATCAGTCACCACCACGGTAAAGGTGCATTGACTCGTGTTGCCCGATCCATCTGTGGCAATCGAAATAACCGGGGTTGTTCCAACTATAAAAAACGAACCGGGGTTAATGCTGTATGTTACCGAAACGGTTCCGCAATTGTCGGTAGCAGATGCCGAATAGTTAACCACTGCTCCGCATTGACCCAGGTCGTTTTCGGCAGTAACGGGCGATGCAGGGCAGGTAATGGCGGGATTTTGGTTGTCAACTACCACTACAGCAAAACTGCA
>MTCR01000057.1 GCA_002212725.1 Sphingobacteriales bacterium TSM_CSM
CCTATACCGGCTACCAACCTCCGCTGGGCGGCAGCGGCTGGATAAGCGGGCTGGGGCAGATAGAACTTGGCCGCGATGGTAAACTGTATATAATTGAAGACGGCGGCTCCAATATTATTGTCATTAACAACCCCGATGACGATGTGCCGGTGTTTAGCCTCATACCCATACCCAGCACCACCGGGTTGGGCATTTCAGACCACATTCAGTCTGAAGTATTTGATGCCGGAATTGATTATACCGATACGCTTTGTGCTGCCGTGAGTTCGCCCCTGGTGCTGTTGCCCGATGTGGACGGTGAATATTGGTGGGCCACCTCCGATGCTCCCGATGATACCATTTCCATAGGGTCTTCTTTGTTGGTAAGCGTAGCAGATTCACTTATTGAATACATTGCTACCGGCGTAAGCGGTACCGAATGTTTCAGCATCTTTAACCAATACCAATGGTCGGTATTCCCGCAACCCGATGTTGATGCCGGACCCGATAAAACCATACAAACCGGGCAAAGCACCACCCTCGATGCCAGCACCGGCGTGGCCGATGCCACTTTTGTTATCTGGTTCCCCTCAACCGGGTTAGACAACCCTTTCTCCATTAACCCCACCGCCAGCCCAACGGTTACCACTACCTACACGCTTACTGTGCAAAACGGCCCCTGCCAGGGTATTGACCAGGTTACCGTAACCGTTTTACCAGTATCGGTAACCGAAAACGTATGTGCCATTGTGGGTTCGCAAAACACCCTGAACGCCCCCGATACCCTTGCCAATGTACAATGGTACCTCGCCGGCGACCCGGGCAACATACTGGCCAACGGCAATACCTTTTCCCCACCTGTAATGGGAACCACTCAGATAACCTATGTGGCATCGGGAACCGGCCCCAATACCCCCGCCGGCGCACTGTATGCTGTTACCCTTATTCCGCAACCCGATTTGAAAGCCGGCGATGATGTTACCATTTTTGCAGGAGAATCGGTAACACTGAATGCCACCGGCGGCGACCAAAGCGGTTATACCTGGGCATTCGACGCCTCTTTGAGCGACCTTACCATTGCCAACCCCGTAGCTACCCCTGCTGTAACTACCACCTACTACCTTTCCAGCGCATTTGATGCAAACTGCTTGTCGGAAGACAGCGTTACCATAACCGTCCTGAACCAAAATTCAATACAAGACACCCTTTGTGCGGTTGTAGGCGACCAAATCAATCTTTCTGTACCCACTACTTTTGCTACCATAGAGTGGTTTGATGCCGCCAACCAAAGCACTGTGCTGGGAACCGGGGCTTCCTTCAGCATTTCCGCAACGGCCAGTGCCGTTACTTATATAGGACGCGGAACCGATGCCGCCGGCAATATTACCGATTATTATTACACCCTTAACCCCAACCCAACCATTGATGCCGGCCCCGACCGCACCATACTGGAAGGCGAAAGCTATACTTTTAATATAACCGGCGGAGCCAACCTGCAATGGGAACCTGCACAACTGTTTGCAGACCCCACCTCGGCAACACCTACTGTTACACCCACAGAAACCACCACCTTTACCGTAACCAATACCACCAACGAAGGCTGCCAAAGCTCAGACCAGGTAATCATTACGGTAAAATCTGACAGTTATATGCTCATACCAAGCGGGTTCTCACCCAACGGCGATGGCGTAAACGATGAGTTGCGCATTGTACCCTTTAATGTAACCCAACTGGTTAGCTTTGTGGTATATAACCGATGGGGTAATAAAGTTTTTGAAACCAATGACATTACCCAAGGCTGGGATGGTACCTATAAAGAACAATTGCAGGAAGTAGGAACCTACGTGTACTATGCCACTGCCATTTCTAAAGATGGCGTGGAATATACCCAAAAAGGCAATACCGTTTTAATGCGATAGCATACCGGTTGCCTGCCTGAAACAAAAAGCCCCGGAGTTTATGCAAACCCCGGGGCTTTTGTATTTTTCCGAAACACAGACACTGTTTATTTAGGAGCAGGCGGCAGCAATACAGCATCAATTACATGAATAATACCGTTTGAAGTAGGAATAGAAGCCACAATATTGGCTCCGCTAATGGTTACGTTTCCATCTTTAACCGCAATGGTTGCATTGTCGCCGTTAACCATACCCAATACCTGCCCGTCGGTAAAACTTTCTTTCTTTTGGGCAGAAACCGTTACGTGGTATTGCAAAATATTTTGCAAATCTGCTTTCTTTTCGGGTTTCAGCAATCCCTCTACTGTTCCTTTGGGCAGTTTGTCAAAGGCGGCGTTGGTAGGCGCAAATACGGTAAAAGGCCCGGCATTGCTCAAAGCATCTACCAATTCTGCTGCCTTAACCGCAGCTACCAGCGTGGTATGGTCGGGCGAACCAATGGCAGTTTGTACAATGTTTTTCTGCGACACATCGTCTTGAACGGTAGATTGTCCGCCATTGGCAGTTTTTGCGTCAATACCTGCGCTGCCGCCGGTTGTTGCAGGTTGCTCTCCGCCCCCTGTCTTACATGCAAAAAACAGGCAACATGCTGCAATGCCCACCATAAACAGTTTTAAATAGTTCTTTTTCATTTCTTTTGATTTTAATGTGAATAAAAAATTACTCCTTAACCAAAAGTAAAAGCAGAAGGGGTATTGCTATATGATTCAAATCATGTTTGTGCAGAAAAATTGCAACAATAATGTAAAATACCCGATGCTGTTAATTTGAGGAGTATATCTGCATCTAATTGTGGTTGCCAAACCGGGTTTTAAATTTACTGTTCCCATATAATCAAATTACCCGAAACAAAAACGGCAACCTTTCCGCATTTGGAAAAGTTGCCGTTTTGTGTTTACGGGCTAACTGCTACCCGCAAACAGGCTAACAACCGCCTTAGTGTATTACAGACAGTTTGTGCTGCTGCACCACACCGTTTTCGGCAGTGAGCGTTGCTGTATAAACACCGCCCGGCAGGTGGGCTGTAGTAAACGGAATGGTGTATAACTCACCGCCCTGTGCCATGCCTTTGTAGAGCGTGGCTACCAACTTGCCATCCAGGGAGTAAACAGCTAACGTTACCTGTGTGGTTTGGTCAAGACTAAACTCAATGGTGGTTTGCTCTTTAGCCGGGTTGGGGTAAGCGGTAATGGCTTCACCTTCGGCAAGTTTGCCGCGTCCGCGGGTTTCTTTCGGAACCCAGAACCAGCCAATAGTGCTTTGTTGCGGGCTGTCGCAGTCGGTTACGGTACAAATATACCAGCCGTAAGGCAAGCCGCTCAGGTTGGGGCTGTTGGGGAATATGCCGCTGTAAGACGACGGACCTTCCCATTGGTAGTTGTAACCCGGGCAGGGTACACCGCCTGATGCGTTTACGTTGATGCTGCCGGTGCCAAACCCGTTGTCGGGACCTACTGTCCAACTGTTAATATCCAATATTGGATTACCACCGGTGTTGTTGGAGAAGGAGAACCCTTCGCCGCCGGCACAGTCATTGCCGTCGTTTACGGTAAAGCTGAAGGTAGCATTATCGGCATATACCACACTTACGGTTACGCCCGGCGTGTCGGGTGTGCCGTTGCCGTCGGTATCTACCACGTCATACACTATTGAGTAGGTAACATAGCCGCTGTTGTTCCAGTCAAAATCATAAGGAATGCTTCCGCCGGCAATGGTTACCTCAAAGAGGTTGTAGAACGTGCCGTTGTCGCCCTCGTTAATGTTGCCGCCCGAAACAATGTCGAACACCGGCGGCTCGCTGACGGTAACGGTTTGGGTGCAGATACAGCCGTTGGCATCTGCTACCGTAAGGGTGTAGACACCCGGCGCAAGTCCGCTTACAAAGCTGCCCGTATAGCCGCCTGTCCAGTTAAAGGTGTAGGGCGGCGTGCCGCCAAATGCGCTGGCAGTGGCAGTACCGTCATTGGCTCCGTTGCAGGTTACATCGGTGGCATCGGCAAAGCAGAAGATGATAGAGGGCTGGGTAATAAGCGCAGCCGTTACCACAAAGCAGCCGTTGGCATCGGTTACCGTTACGGTATGCGAGCCGGGGCTGAGGGCGGTGGCGGTTTGCGCGGTTTCGCCGTTATCCCACAGGTAGGTGTAGGGGGCTGTGCCGCCAATAACGGTTACCGCAGCCGAGCCGTCGGGTACGCCGCTGCACGAAGATTCGCTTACCTGCGTGGCAGTGGCATCGTAAACAGGCGCAGGGGTAATGTTCATAACGCCATCGCCGGTATAGCCGAGATAGCCGCCTATGCGAATGAGATACCAGGTGTTGCATCGGGCATTAAAGGTAACCTCTGATTGCAACCCGCAATCATCATCAGCACAGGCAACAGCCGATGCTGCCGTGGGGCACACATCGCCTTCGTAAATGGCTATTTTGGTGTCGTAGGCGCTGCCGCAAAGGCTTACGGTAACATCGCCCGAACTGCCGCTGTAGTATTTGTACCAGATGTCGGACTGTACGTTGGTATCGCCAAAACTATTACACAAGCCGGGTTCATCGGGACCGTCGGTGGTGGCGCACTCGGTGGTAAAGTTTATGGGTACGCCGGCAGAAGCAGGCGTGGCATTCACACAATCGTTGTTGCCCGGGTAGGGGGTAACGTTTACGGTAACCAAATCGCTGACCGTGCCGCCGCAGGCATCGGTAACCAATACGCCGTAAACGGTGGTTACGTTGGGCGAAGCGGTGGGGTTGGGGCTGGTGGCATCATCTAAACTGCCCGAAGGCGACCAAAGGTAGGTATAGGGCGGGTTGCCGCCGGTTGCAGTGGGCGCTCCGCCAATTACAGTGCTGGTTCCCTGGCAAATGGTAACATCGGAGCCGGCATTTACAGACATGGGTGGCGTACAGCTAAGATTAAGCTGGAATACACCGGTAGCAGTACTGAAACCGGTAACAAAAACGCGGTAGGTAACGCCCGGCGCGGCACAGAACGAAACCGTTGAGCGGAAAGCGAAACCACAAGTCGGGTCATCATCATTGCCGGTTAGGCAAACGGGGGCGGCACAGGTGCCGGTAAATACGCCCAATTTGGTATCGAAAGTGGTGGCGGCATTACAGGTAGTGGCGGTAACAAAACTGCCATTTCCTACAAAAGAGTACCACACACCGGGAGCAGTGTTTAAGGGGGTAACGCAGGTTCCTGCCGCAGCATCGGCGGTGGCGGTAAGCGTTTGTCCGGTAACCGAACCGCCGCAGGTAATGGGCAATGCACTGGCGCAGTTGTCATTAATGGGTGGTGCACAGGTGTAGGTAAGGGTAAAGGGTCCGGTAGCGGTGCCAAAGCCGGTTACCAATATATAATAGGTAGTACCCAAGGTGGTGCTGAAGGTAACCGAAGATTGCAGCCCGCAGGCGTCGTCGTTGCCGGCAACGCAGGTAAAGGCGCCGCAAGCGCCGGTAAATACGCCTAATTTTGTGTCAAAGGTAGTGCCGGTACAGGTACTTACGGTAATGTTGGTACCTGCGCCCACAATGGTGTACCATACACCGCCGGCGGTGCCGAGGGCAGTACCGCAAGTGCCCACGGCATCTATGGTAGCGCCAACTGTAGTACCGGTAACAGGCGCGCCGCCGCAGCTAAGCGGTATGGCATTGGCACAGAGGTCGTTTGCAGGCAGGGTATTGAAACCAACCACATTGGAATTACCGCTGAAAAAGCCACTGCAATTTTGGCGCACGTACACTTGGTAGTTAGTACTGCCGCTAAGCCCGGATATGGCCTGCGGTGAAGTAGCCGGATTAATGACCGTGCCGCCCACGCCGGCAGTAGCGCCGGTGCCGGGGGTGAAACCTGCCGGTCCATATTCCAGAACAAAGGTGCCGGTACAACCCGGACAAGACCATGAAGCAACGGCAGATGTTGCAGTAATAGAAGAAATTGCCAGACTAGAGGGCGGCACACAGGTGGGGGTGTTGGAGCAGGTAGTTACCTGCAAGGACCACGAGTTAAGCGTGCCAGTATCGCCGCCGAGATCATCGTCAATGGTCAGTGTCCAGGTGCCGTTGGGGTTTTCGCCGTAAAAAGCGCTGAGCGCTTCTTCGGGAACCAATGGGGTGGCGGTTACCAGGTTGGAGTACAGCCTGTCTGTAACAACATTATTGGCAGCAGCCGTGGCGGCGGCAAAAGGTGCGGGGTTGCCGGGGTCGGCATCGTCGTCCCAAAGGGTTCCGTTAAATACGTTGTCAAAACTGCTGCCGTTATCGGTGGTAATGGTTACTACGGTACCGGCGGGCGAAGTAAGGGTAATATCGAGGTCGCTATTGAAAGTATGGGTAATGAAAGTACTCATATTGAGGTCGGTAAGGCTGGTGCCTGCCCCCGATATCAGAATGGTAGAGGTAAGCGCCGGGCCGGTTCCATCGGACGGGGTAAGGTCTAACGGGGTGGTGTTTGAGAAGGAGGCTACGGCATCGTAAGTTGCTGCTGCTGTACTGCCAATTTGTAAAGACTATGAACTAAGGTTTCCGCCGTTTGCTGAAAGGTCGTCGCTTATGGTAAGCGTCCAGGTTCCGTTGGGGTTTTCGCCAAGAAAGGCTCCCATAGCTTCTTCGGGAACCAGCGGTGTGGCGGTAAGGAGGTTGGTATAGGCGCGGTCAACCACCCAATTAAAGGCGGCGTTGGTGGCTGCTGCAAAAGGCGGTGTATTTCCGGGGTCGGCATCGTCGTCCCATACGGTTCCGTTAAAGAGGTTGTCGTTTACGCCGCCGTTATCGGTGGTAATGGTAACTACCGTACCTTCGGGCGAGGTGAGGGTAATGTCGAGGTCGGCGCAATTGGTGTGTGTAATAAACGTGGTAAGGTTTACGTCGGTAATTTTTGCCAGTGCATTGTTTATGGTAATAGTAGAGGTAACAACGCCGGGGCCGGTGGGTATGGCAACAGCAGTGCTGTTGGTGTAGGTATTGGTAACCGGTGTTTGGGCGCAGGGCGGTGTTTGGCTGCAGGTTGCGTTAAGGGTAAAACTGCCGGTAGCGGAGCCAAATCCGTTTACCAAAACATAGTAAGTAGTTCCGGCAGCGGCGGTAAACGATACCTGCGATTGCAACCCGCAAAAATCATCATTGCTGGCTATGCAGGTTAGCGCTGCACAACTGCCCGAATAAACATGCAGTTTGGTGTCGTAAGAACTGCCACATAAACTTATGGTAGTAGCGCCGCTTGCGCCGCCAAGTACATACCAAATGCCATTGTTTGGGGTAACCCCGGAGCCTGTGGCGCAGGAACCCAATGCAGAATCGGAAGTAGCGCCTACCGTGCTGCCTGTAACCGGGGTGCCGCACGAAATGGGTATGGCGGCTGTGCAGAAGTCGTTGGGTACTGGAATATAAGCTGCAATATCCCTGCAAGTACCGGCAGTGCCACAGGAAGAGTTGGTATTGACGTGTACATATACCGTGCCGGTGTATGACGAGTTCCATGTTAAGGGTTGCGTACCGTAAGCAACAACAGGGCCGTCGTAGGAGCCTGTGTGAACGGTAAGATAATCGGTAGCAATGGTAGAGGTAAATATATACTTTTTACCTACCTGCGCGCCACTCCAGGTACCGTATTCGCCGGCAAAATTACAAGTAATGGTTGGAAAACTGCCCGGCGCAGCCGGAAGGGTTTGGCTGCCATAGGAGGTTGTGTTTAAACAGCCGAATGGTACGGTTGCGGTTATGTTTCTGCAAGCAGAAGCAGTGCCGCAGGCAGGGTCGGTGTTAACGTGTACATATACCGCGCCGGTAAAAGCCGAAATCCAGGTTATGGGCTGCGTACCAAAGGCTACAACAGGGCCGGTGGGTGTGCCTGAGCGAATGGTCAGGAAGTCGGTGGCAATGGTAGAGGTAAAGACGTAAACTGTGCCTGAAACAGCTCCGTTCCAGGTGCCGTACTCACCGGCATAGTTACAATTAATGGTTGCCGTTCCGCCGGCGGTGGGCAGGGTTACTGTGCCAAAGGAAGTGGCATTGGTACATTGGGCATGTGCAGTTTGTTGCCATGCAACATTGCATAAAAGCGCTAAAATTGCCAACAGGGCAATATAGCGCATAAATGAGTAAAAATTTTTCATGTAGGTAGATGTTTTGAGTGAGAAAAAATAACTGTTGGCTCTGTTTTTTGAAAATTCCTTTTTGCAGAAACTACTTCACCACCTTATACAATTCGGGATGGGCATCAATATAATCGCGTTTTTCCTGTGGTATTTGAATGTATTCTGCATAAGGAATTTCGGCAATTTGGGGGGCAGCCGGTTGAACGGCACCTGTATTGCCCGGGTTTTGCTGGTTGTAAGCATTTTGGACACTTTCTGCCCATTGTTGGTACTGTCCGGGGTTGTTGTTGTAGAGGTCTTCTTTGGCTTTGGCATAGTTGGCCGCATCAACATCGGGGTTGCCGGTGGGAGTGTAGCCGGGCAGTTGCGTAGGTGTGGTTGACATTGCTTTTCCGGCTTCTTTTTCTTTTTGCAGCCTTTCCTCTTCTATTTTAGCCTGTTCGGTATCGGCATTTTTTTGCTGCACCGAAGTTGACCCGCTATCGGTTGCTTTTTTGCTGCACGAAACCACCAAAACTGAAAGCAATAATACAATTAAGATAAATGGCAAATTTTTCATTCTAGATTAATTTTATGTTTGATGGATATTTTTTAATTCTCCAAAGGCAAAAGGAATTTTTGAGTTTTTGCAAAGCAGCATATACAATAGCATTAACTTTAGAAGATGGTTTTACTAATTAACAATAACCCAAAATGTCATATTGCCGATAAAAGTAGGTGTATTTTTTTAGAAACAGTAATTTTTGCGTAAAAAAAATGCAAAATTCAACCGGTTAATAACGGGTTTTTTTGTAAAGGCAGATGACAATTGGCAGCGCAGTTGCTTTTTCTGTTTTGCAGTTAAAGTAGTATAGCAAAACCGGCTTAAGATTATAAATTTGCTAAAATTGGCTATTTATTTTTATGCTGCAGGCGTTTAACATAACAGATTTTGCGGCCCTATTGGGGGTATGCAAACAACCTGCCCTGTTTATTTTGGCGTTAAATTAAAACAAGAAGGCCCGAAAAATCGTTTTTATGTAGTTAGGTCATGGTTTAAAAAAGAGCATCATGAAAAAAAACGCGGTTTTGCTGTTGTTTACCCTGTTTGTTTTGGGTATTGTTGGTTCCTGTAAAGAAGACGACCCGCAGCCGCAGGGGGAGTGCGGCAGTGATTTACAAATAAACTGGAATTTATACACGCATTCCCCCACACCACATACCTTGGTAATTCCGCCTACGCTGCCGCAAACCATGCCCATACCGCCCGATAACCCGCTTACCGAAGAAGGGATAGCGTTGGGCAGGAAATTGTTTTACGACCCTATTTTATCGGCCGACAGCACACAATCCTGTGCAAGTTGCCATGCTATTGAGTTTGCCTTTAGCGACCATGGTAAGCGGTTTAGCACCGGCATTGATAATATTGAAGGCAACCGCAACTCCATGGCTATTATAAATCTTGGTTGGACCAACCGCCTTTTTTGGGACGGACGCGCCAACGGGCTGGAAGACCAGGCGCTGCAACCCGTTACCAACCCTATTGAAATGCACAACACCTGGGAAAACGCCGTTTGCGACCTTATGAACAGCCTGCAATACCGCATTGACTTTTACAAAGCTTTTGGAGTAAAAGAAATTACCCAAACCGAAGTTACCAGGGCCATTGCCCAATTTGAACGAACCATCATCAGTGGCGCTTCAAAATTTGACCTGGCAAGTACCCCGGGAACCGGCGTGTTTTTTACCGAACAAGAAGACTTAGGTTTCCAGTTGTTTTATGACGAATACGGCGGAGATTGCTTTCACTGCCACGGCGACCCCGGCAAGTTTTTTACCGATAACCTGTTTCACAACAACGGGTTAGACAGCATTGCCACCGGTGGGCAGTTTGCCGACCCCGGGTTAGGCGCCATTACCGGCCGCCCCGAAGACAATGGTTTGTTCAGAACCACCACCCTGCGCAATATAGCCCTTACCGCCCCCTATATGCACGACGGGCGTTTTGCTACTTTAGAGGAGGTAATGGAACACTACAGCGAACATATAAAGCCCTCGCCCACCATTGATGTATTGATGATTACCGATTTTGGCGGCACCGGCAAACATCTTACCCAGGAAGAAAAAGATGCCCTTATTGCCTTTATGCATACACTTACCGATACGGCATTTGTAAATAACCCGGCATTTAAAAACCCTTTTGACTGATTGAAAAACGGCGGCGGTGCAAATGCGCCCGTCTTATTTTTACCGCCCTGTATGCCTGTGTGCATAAAACGGGAAACTATGGGAAGAGGTAGTTGAGTTGTTTTTGTACCAATGCCGGTTCATACCCTTTTTGAAACAGGTATTGCTGTAATTTTTGCCTTTTTGCCAACGCCGGCAGCGTTTCATTTAAAACCGCCAGTTTTTTTTGCGCCATTTGCTGTAGCGCCTGCTCATATTCAAAAGGGTCAATTTCGGTAAGCAGGGCGGCTTCTATATGGGTTTTGGCAATGCCTTTGGACTTTAGGTGATGCGTAATTTTTAACTTACCCCATTTTTGCAGCCTGAATTTATCGGAAGTAAACAAACGGGCGTAGCGGGCGTGGTCAATAAAACCATCGGCACACAGCAATTCTATAAAACCCGCAATATAGGCCGGTTGTGTACCCCATAAAGTCAATTTTTCTCTTACTTCCTGTTCGCAGCGCTCTGCACGGGCGCAGTAGCTTTGAATTTTAAGGTAGAGGCGTTTTTGTTCGGGTGTCATAGGGCGTCAATATGGCGCTATTTTATTGCGTGGCGGCAACAAAGTTATCCATAATTTGCCGGGCAAGGGCAAAATCGCTGGTAGAATGGGTAAAATTGTCTTCTACAATGTCAATGCCGTCAAAAATCTGGTCAACGTTAATAATTAATTCTACGTTGGTAACAGCACTGTTGGTAATGGTAAAGTTTCGCGGAACCGATTTTTCGCGGTAGAGCGTATCAAGTCCGAGGTGGTATGAAAATGCGCCGGCATAACCCGTGCCCGACAGGTTGTTATCGCAGCGGCCTTCTAATTTGGCAAATATATATTTGCTGGCCCAAGTCCAATAGTTGTTTTGCGAGTAGCTGAGGGGGTGTCCTTCTTCATAATCGGTAGGGTCTGAGGAGTTCATGAGCGAGTCAAGCCCCAGGCTGAATTGCAGGGCATTGTATTGCCCTTCGGGTATTTTTATGTTAACCGTTTTTGGGTTGCCCAAATCGTACCACAGCACCTCCGACACGGGTTGTGCCGAACCATCGGCGGCAATAAGCTTTACCTTGGAAAGGTAGAACAGAAACTTTTCGTACATAAACCGCTGGCTTTCGGGCGAGGTATAGTCAACACCCATTTGAAAGGGTTGTCCGTTTACCAGTGGTTTTACTTTAAAGCTAAGGTTATAATCGGGGTTGTTATTGTCGTCCTCATCGCATGATGACAAACAAAACGTACAGGTGGCGGCAAGAAAAAAAGCGGCAAAATACCATCTGGTTAGTTTCATGTTACTTGTTATTTGGTATAAACTTTATGGCTGAAATAATAACACAAAACAGGGTTTTTGTGTTGGCTGTTATGCAACTTTAGTTACGCAGAGGCTTTGCCGGGGCGGGTGTTTGCCATCTTTTGGGTTGTGGCAGCAGGTACAGCAGGTTTACCAGCCATTGCCCTTTAAGGGTGGGCTGCGGGCCGGTAATTTTTGACCATACGGGTTTTAGCCAGGCTGCCTGTAACTGCACACTGCCTGCCTGTATGCCAAGCGCCGGGTTTAGCAAAAGCCATTGGGCGCGGGTATATTCGGGGGTTGGTATGTTGTTCATATAATCCTGGTAGCGGTTTAGCCAGCAAATACCGGTTTGCGGCACAAGGGCTATGTTTTTAAACAATGGCTGCCGGTATTGTATTTGAAGGTTAACCTGCATGATATTGCCAAACCGGTAGGTGTATTTATTTTTGCGGTTAAGGTTGTAGCTGCCCGATGTTTGTATTTGCAGCGCCTTTAATTGCAGCCGGTAGCTGCCCGAAAACGCAAAATTAACACTGCCTGTGCCGGGCATACTGTGTGGCTCCACTTCGTTTATGTTGCTAAACCGTTCAAAATCGCCGCTGGGCAATTGTACCCCGGCTTGCAGGGTAAGCAAATGCTGCACCCGGGCGGCGGGGTTAAACAGCAGCGAATTATAGAGTTGATAACCGCCGCCCAGGGTAATATCTGCCAGTCCATTTTGTTTCATGTTCAGGGTATCGGCGGTTATGCGGCGGTTAAGGGCAAAAGGCAGGTTAGCTTGCACAAAGGTTCGCCGGTTAAGAAAATAGCGGGCCTGAGCGCTGATTTGGGTAAAAGTTTCTACGCTGTTGCCAAAGGGGTCGTAAAAAAAATGCTGGTGGTAGGGCAGGTTGCTGCTGTTGTCATGAAACAGCAGGTAGGTAGTTAACCCTTCAAAGCGTTGTTGCTGCCATTGCAGGCTAAGGTAAGAAGCATCGGGCGAAATTGGTTGCGACAAAACCCCCGGCGAAATCAAAAACAAAACGGTTATAGTTGCCACCCGTCCGATGCAGGCAATTTTCGGGCAAGATAAAAAACCAAAACGCACAAAAAAGCAATTGAAGCAGGTTAAACAGGATTTATAACAGTAACCGCTTATCGGGAGTTTTTATTGTTTCAGCCGCGGGTCAAGGGCATCGGTAAGGCCTTCGCCAATGAGGTTAAAAATGGTTACGGTAATAAAAATGGCCGTACCCGGAAAAATTGCCAGCCACCATGCCTG
The DNA here is from genome assembly GCA_002212725.1 of Sphingobacteriales bacterium TSM_CSM. GTDB lineage: Bacteria > Bacteroidota > Bacteroidia > Chitinophagales > UBA2359 > UBA2359. Next base: position 12,780 of record MTCR01000057.1, read on the forward strand.
GAATTTGGTTCGGGCTAAATTTAGCAACGACCCCCAGGTTACCTCTTCGGCAGCAACGCCAATGCCCAAAAAAGACAGGAAGGCCTCGGTTAAAATAGCGCTGGCAATGCCAAAGGCTATGGTAATAAGTACCGGGGTAAGTGCGTTGGGTATGGCATGGCGGAAAATAATGCGCGCCTCGCTAAATCCCATAGCTTGTGCGGCTTCAATATACTCGAGGTTGCGAATGCGCAGCAATTCTGCCCTGATGAACCTTGCAATGCTGGTCCAGGAAATAAACCCGATGATAATCATAACGTTAATGATAGAGGGCTTGGTAAGCGCAACAATAGATAAAATAAGCAGCAGTCCGGGTATGGAGTTAAACACTTCAATAAGCCGCATGACCAGAATATCGGCGGCAATGTTTACCCGGCTGCTTAACCCCGGCACCTGTTTTAACACCGATGCCAGCAGGTTTGCTGCCACCATAATGGCAGTAAAAATGCCCAAACTGATGAGAAAAGGCACCATAAACCCCGATTCTTCGGCACCTGCGCCCAAGGCATAGGCCCGCGCCACAAAAGCATAAAAAAAGCCCAGCACCAATCCCAACAGGTTAAGAATAAGCCGTATGCGCGACATTTGCAGGTTATCATCGCCAAAATATCCGGCCAAAGAACCCAGCAAAATGCCTATTACAGAGGCAATGGTCATAGCAATTACCCCTACCGAAATGGCTATGCGCGTACCGTGTATCATGCCGGCGGCAACATCGCGTCCCAGTTCATCGGTGCCCAGCAGGTGGTGCCACCGCCAGGATTTTACCTCCTGCTTGTTGAACGGGCTGGTAAAATTGCGGTTTTTTTTGTCAATGGTGGTAGAAGAGTAGGGTATAGGCGGCCAAACGGCAAATTCGTAGTGGTGCTCGTGCCAGGGAGTAGTTACAAATTTTTCGTCCCAACTGCTCAATCCGGCAGATACGGTATATTGTTTCAGCACCGGAAACAAAAGTTTGCCATCCAATTTGCACACGAGCGGGCGTTCATTAGACAAAAAATCGGCAAAAATGGCTATGAACAAAATAACGTAAAACACCCGCAACGACCATACTGCCACCCGGTTTTTCCAGAACTGGCGCTTTACATTTGCCCAATAGCTTTGGTCTGCGGCGCGTTGTTGTATGGCGGTTTCTATTTGCTGTTCTTTCTTTTTTCTGAAAAACATGGCGCTATAATAATGAGTTGTAGATGGTAAAATGGATACCCTGTTTTTGGGTTGAGCAAAGGACATTACCCGTAATTGCTGCAAGTTTTTGTTTCATGTCTTAATTTTCGGGACTTAATTTATGGGCTATTTTTTGCTGTAAGACACGCGCGGGTCGGCCAGTGCATAAAGCAGGTCGGCAGCCAGGTTGCCAATCATGGTAAGAATGGCGGCAAACATAAGAATGGTAAACACCACCGGCCAATCGCGGGCAATAATAGAGTCAACGGCCAATTTACCCATACCGGGTATGCTGTAAATTACTTCAATGGTAACAGCGCCGGCAATGGCTGCCGGAAAAATATAGGCAAACAAGGTAATAACCGGAAAAAGCGAGTTTCTGAAAGCATGTTTCCACACAATGGTTTTTTCTTCCAGCCCTTTGGCTTTGGCGGTTCTTATATAATCTTGGCGCACCACGGTAAGCATACCGCCGCGCATTTGCCTTGAAATAAAAGCAAAAGAGCCGTAGGTTACGCAAAAAACGGGCAAAACTAAGTGGTGCATAATGTCTAAGGCGCGGGTAAAAAAGGGCGTACTCTCGGGCAGGTCGGTAACGCCGCCGGTAGGGAACCAATCAAGAAAGGGGCTGTATTCGGGGGTGGTAAAAAACACAATCAGCAATGTGCCTATCCAGAAAGAAGGCAGTGAGTATAAAATAAAAAGCAGCGTGGTAACTATGCGGTCGTAGGGGGTGTCTTTTTTAACCGCTGTACTTACACCAATAGGAATGGCAATAAGGTAAGCCAGAATAATGGAAATGAAGTTGATGATGAGTGTCCAGCGCAGGGCATCCCAGATTTTGCTGCCAACCGGCCGGCTGTCTAAGTAAGAATACCCGAAGTTGCCTTTGAAAAAGTTGGTAATCCACCGGTGGTACTGGTTTTTAAAGCCGTACCATTTAATATCGGGAATATAGTTTTTGTGTGGCGTGGCTTCGGCTTTAATTTTATTGTAGCCGGCGTTCAGTTGGTTGGTAAGGGGTTTTAGTTGGGTAATAACCCCGCTGTCGGGCATTATTTTTTGTATTTCGGCAAGTGCGTAGGTAATTTTACCGTCTTTATGGTTGAGCAAAAGTTCTTTTACCTGGCGCGAAACGGTATTTTTGGCTAAGTACGATGCGCTGTCGGCAACTATATTTTGGGTGTTTGCCTCCAATTGTTTCAGGGCAAGGTAATAGCCCGAAATTTGCGGCCAGTTGCCGTATTGGCTAATGAGCTTGTCTAAATTTTGCCGCTCAGATTTTTTAACTATTTTGTACAGGGTGTCGGGGTAGGCAGCGGTTGACAGGGCGCCGTAAAAAACGGGCAGGTCGAGGCCTAACCTTCGGGCAACTTCTTCGTAAGCCTGTACCGATGCTTTTTGCCCCGATTCGCTGGCCTGCCCTTTGAGCAGCAACTCTACGGGGTCGCCGGGCGCCAGTTTACTAAGAGCAAAGGCCACCAGCGATACTGCCAGCAGCGTGGGTAAAAAGATAATTAAACGCTGAAGTATGTATTTAAACATGCCAAATATTCTTTAGTTGCCGGTATAATTGAAACAGGAGTTGTTAAAAGCGGCAGCCGCAGTGTGCAAAACACCCCCCGCCCCCTAAGAAAAAAACGGGCGGTTTTTGCCCAAAAAGCGCCGGCAGTTGTTGTTGCACTGGTGTGGGCACTTATGTTTTGCAGGGGGTGTTTTGCGCGGGTTTGCTGCTATGATACTTAGTTGTTGGCCATCCAGTTTTGTTTAAGGGTAAAGGCTTTTTCGTCAAACCCCGGGCGGTTAAGCGAGGGTTCGGCATTAAAGCGTGCGTGTATGGCCAGCCGGTTTTGGGGGGCATACAAGAAAATGTATGGCTGATCTTGGGCTACTACTTCCTGAAATTTTTTGTACAATTCATTGCGCTTGGCTTCGTCTAAGGTAATGCGCAGTTCATCAATGAGTTTGTCGCTTTCGGCACTGCCAAAACCTACGCGGTTATCGCCGTCGGGGTGGTCTGAACTGGTATGCCATATTTGTTTGGGGTCATCTAAAATGGGCGACTGAATCCAACCGCCGCAGAAAATATCGTAATCGCGTTTTTTGGTATCTTCCAGAAATACCGTCCATTCGCGGGCTACCACGTTAATTTCCACACCGGCGCGCTTGGCGTTTTCTTTCAGCAGAATGCCAATATTTTTCCGGGTATCGTTGCCCGAATTGTATTTAAAATCGAGTTTCATTTCCAGTTTTTCACCGTTTACCAGTTTATCGGCAATGCCGTTTCCGTCTGTATCTTCCCAGCCGGCTTCTTTAAGCAGCGCCTTTGCTTTATCTATATCAAACGGCATGTCGGCAATGCTTTTGTCGTAGTAGGGCTTAATAGGGTTAATGGGCCCGATTACCGGCGACCCCATTCCATACAACAGGGTTTCAATAATTTCTTTTTTATCAACCAGATGAGCCAATGCTTTGCGCACACGCACATCGGCCAGGCGCGGGTTGCGGCGGTTCAGGCCAAGGTACACATAAGAAAGTTCATCGGGAGTGTGTATGTTGTAAAGCTGTTTAAACTGTTCGTTTTTTTTCAGTTCCAGAAAGTCATTGGGACGTATGCCATGCGCTACATCTAAGTCTTCGCCTTTAAGGGCGGTAACGGCTGTAGTCCAGTCGTTTACAATTTTGTAGGTTATTTTTGGGGGGTGTGCATAAAGGGCGCCGCCGGTTTTATCGCCCCACCAGTTTTTCTTTTTGTTAAGAATTACGTATTGTCCGGTTGCCCATTCAATAAATTCATAAGGTCCCGAACCAACCACAAATCCTTTTTCGCGGGCAAATTGAGGGGAGTTAAACTGCTGGGCAAACTCGTCAATTTTGGGGTCGCTCATTAGTTTGGCGGCATTTTTTTTGTCGTTCAGTTGTTTAATGGTAAACCCGCGCATAAGCCCTTTGGGGTCATATATATATTCGGGCAGCACGGTTCCGCCGCTAAATTCTTCGGCCAAAATGTATTTTTCTTTCGAGTAAACGATAAATTTTTTGGGGTTGCCGGGGTCAGCCACTATATCGTCAATAAATTCGAGATATGGGCGCAATGAGCCGCAACTGGTTTTTGGGTTTTTTACCGCCTTAATAGAAAAAATATAGTCGGCTGCCGTAACCGGTGTGCCGTTGTCCCATACGGCTTCGGGGCGTATTTCATAGGTTAGTTGCATACCGCCTTTGTATTCGCCATCGGCAACTTCTTCAATTTTGGGGCGGTCAACGGCCAGTTGTCCGGTTTGTTTCAGGGTTTTAAAATCAATAGCCAGCAACCCCTGGAAAATGTTTGATTGTATATAAAAACCATTGGCGCTGCTGGAGGTGAAGGGGTTCAGTCCGTCGGCATCGGCAAGATCGTGAATAACCACTGTACTGTCGTTGCTTTTTTTACTTTTTGCCATACCGCCGCCACTGTTGCAGGAGGTAGTGTATAATATAAAGAAAGTAAAACAGGATAACAGAATAACAGGAGCAATTTTCTTCATAATTTAACAAGTTGTTTTTGTTGTTTCTTTGGTGATTAACTTAGTTGTTGCACACTTAGGGGGCAAGTTTGGTAAACGAGGTTAAAAGTACTAAAGAATTAGCTAATCAGCACAATGCCGGCACATTTTTCACAATCTTATGAAATAAAAGCATGGGAAAAGAATAAAATCCGGCTGTATTTGGCATTTGCAGGTGCGGCAAACGGGTAAATTGCAGGGGCAAAATGCTGCCATGATTAAACCTTGTATTTACCCCGCGTGTTTAAGTTAAAAGTTTTCACATTTTACCGCAAATGGGTTTAGCTCGTTTCTTTTTGTGGGGGCGCAACGCCACGCTGCTAATGGCGCTGGGTTTTCTGTTTTCATGCAACAACTCCCGTGCACAGGTGCAAAACCCGGCATATCGTGCCATGCTTAAAGGGTTGTATAAAAACACCGTTCCGCTTATTGGGGTGAAGCAAGCCCAAAATACCGCCGGATACTTGTTTTTAGATGCCCGCGAGTGGAAAGAGTACGAAGTAAGCCACATAGAAAATGCCCTATGGATTGGTTATGACCATTTTTCGCCCGATAACCTGGCCGGCATACCCCCCGATGCACCTATTGTGGTCTATTGCTCGGTGGGCTACCGCAGCGAGCGCATTGGCGAGCAGTTGCTTGCCCTGGGTTATACCAACGTACACAACCTGTATGGCGGCATTTTTGAATGGTTTAACCAACAGCAGCCGGTGGTAAACAACAATAACCGGCCAACCCTCCGCATACATGCGTACTCCAAAACATGGGGTATATGGCTTGCCAACAAAGCCCAAGGTGTACGATTAACTTTTTATCATCCTTGTTGCTGCTGTTGCTTGCCGGGCAGGCCGATAATCTCATGAATTGGCTTTTTCCGGCAACGTTTGTTAATATTTTGTTAAATTCTTTCTGCAGGGCAAGCCGGTGGAATAAACACAGCAGCCCTTGTGTCAAAGTGCCAAAACAACATTACTGACACCAAAAAAACCGTTTCCATGAAACCGAATCAAAACAGACTTTTAGCAATTGCTGCCCTGTTTACCTGGCTGCTTGCAACAACAACCATGTTTGCCCAGGAGCCACCGCACGGGCCGCACCCCACACCCGAACAACGCGCCCGGCATATTACCGAAAAAATGGTGAAAGGGCTGGAATTAAACGAAAAACAAGCCCAAACCGTACAGGAAATTAACCTCCGCTATGCCCGAAAAATTGACGAAACCCGACGCGACCCCAACGCTTCCAGAACCCAAAAGTTTGACCTGATAGAAGAACTGTTCCGCCAAAAAGACAACGAGTTGCAAGGTGTGCTCACCAAAGAACAGTTTAGCCGTTTTAAAGTTAAACAAGATGAAAAACTCAACCATCTGCGCGGTAAAATGAAACAGCGTGCGCAAAATGCGCCACCGCCCGAACAGCGCGCCCATAATCAGGCCGAAAAAATGCAGCAACGCCTCAACCTTACCCCCGAACAACAACAAAAAGCCGAGCAAATTAACCTGAAATATGCCAGACAGGCCGAAGAACTGCGCAACCGGCAAAATGACGAAGACCGGCAACGCGCCCGAAAATTTGCCGAACTGCGCGACCAACGGGAACAAGAACTCAAAACCCTGCTTACCGATGAGCAGAAGAAAAAACTCGATGAATTGAAGCAACAACGCCTCAACCAACCACGCCCCCGCGGTGGCGGTGGTCCCGGCAACAAAGGGCAACAATGCCAGCCCAATGGCCCCGGCAACAGCAAACCGCGGAATAACGCCGGCCCCAACCGGGGCAAATGGTAGCCTGCTGTTTAACAGCAACATAAAAAAGCCGCCCGACAACCATGCCGGGCGGCTTTTTTTTAAATACACCTCCACTTAAACCACAAACTGCCGGCACAACAGGCGGCATTGCTAAAAACGCCCAAGATAACAGCCCTGGTTAAACGTAAAAAGCCGCAAACCCATACACAACAAGGATTTGCGGCTTTTTTGAGTAGCCCGTAGGGGAATAGAACCTTTATGTTTATTTGGTTATATACACTCAAAAATATTTACATAAACGCTTTAAAACAAAGAATTGCAGAACATAGTAAATAAGTAAAATAAAACTAAAAACAAAGCAACAAAGAAAAAACCGCCTAAGAAAACGCCTAAGATTAAACACTTTTGCTTATCTTTGTGTTATCATTACAACAAAGCAAAAAAAGATATGAAAACTGCATTTTATTTAGCCGGTAAAGCACTATGTTTGCGCATTGCATACAACGGGCAACGGGTACGGTTCGGCATGGGTATAAGCACAAATGCCGCTAATTTTGATGCCGCCAAACAAGCGTTTAGAAAAACAGAACCGGCACACCCCGAACTTAACAGGCTATTGCAACGGGCGGTAAATTTTGTAAATGAGTTTTACCATAATTACCTCAACACCAACGGCAACACCCCGCCGCCGCCCGATGTGTTTGTAAATGCGTTCAATACCCGTTTTTTAAACAAACAGGTTGCCGCCGAAAAACCCGCCGACACACCGCCGGAACTCTTTGAATTTATTGAACGGTACATTGCAACCCGTACCGATGTAAGTTACCCTACTAAGCGCAAATTTGCCAACACGTTAAAGTATTTAAAGTTATACTTTGAAAAACAAGTAGTTAAGCCGGTTTTCGATGCCGTTACGTTAGATGTTTGCCTAAACTTTGAATTGTTTTTAACGCAACCGCCGTACAACCTCAACCCGAACAGTTCGGGCAACTATATTAAAACGCTTAAACACTTTTTGAGCAAAGCAAAGGTAAAGGGGTATTTTGCCGGTTATGAAACCATAAGAGATAACGTAAAAGCAAAGAAAAACGCAACCGATTGTATTTACTTAACCGAAACCGAACTTGCCGCAATTTTAGAACTCGACTTAACCAACAAGCCGTACTTATTGAACGCCCGGAATTTGTTCATTTTGGGCAGTTATACAGGGTTGAGGTATTGCGACTTTAAAGAAATTGCACCCGCCAACATTCGGGGGGGGTTTATTTACAAAACTCAAAACAAAACCAAAGAGCAAGTAAAGATACCGTTACACCCGATAGTAACGGGCATATTAGATGCCAACAACGGCACACCGCCCCGCCCGATTAGTAACCAAAAATTGAATGTTTACATTAAAGAACTCGGCAAATTAGCCGGAATAGATACACCAACAACAACGGCAAAGAGTACCGCCAACGGTTTAGTAAAAAATACAACCCGCCCGAAATATGAGCTAATTACATGCCATACCGCCCGGCGATCATTTGCAACAAACACGTATTTAGCCGGTTTACCGATTGATGTAATTAGCTCAATATTAGGACACTCAACCATAACGCAAACCGAAACTTATCTAAAAGTAAAACAAAGCGAAAAAGCCGAACTTGCCGCTAAACACGCTTTTTTCAACCCTGCCCAAATGAGAGTAGCAAAATAAGAACACCCCGAACCCCGCCAAGTTTCAAAGCAGAACGGGGTAACGGGGTGCTATTTAGTAATAACTAAACATGCAAAAGTATGAAAAAACATTTGAACCCGCCGCAAAATGTGGCAATTTTCAACAAAACCGCCGGCATTTACAATGCTGCGAAAGGTAGTATTTTAGTGGGTACTTTTTTAGCGTTAATAACCGAATACGCTATTTTACGGCACATTTTAAGCACTCATTTAACGGCATTTTGGCAAACAATACCGCCGCTACTCATTACCGCCGCCGCCGGTGCAATGTGTATTTTTTTGGCAGTTGAGCGCATAAGGTACGGTAAAGAGGCAAGTAAAATTTTAATAGACAAAGAAGCCCGGCAACTTGGTAACGCCGCCAACGGCATTGTATTTGTTGCATGTTTGGCAATTTTCGGGGTATCGGTTGCACTATCTTACATTGGCACACTCGATACCGTAAACACCGCAATAAAACCGCCGGCACTGCAAACAACCGCCGTAACCGATAGCAGCACCGCCGCCAAATTGCAAAGCATTAACGGGCAATACTCGAGAGATAGCACCGCAACCGCCAAACAATGGGCGGCAAGAATAACCGCCGAAAGCAAACGTTTACAAGCCGAAATTAACGGCATACAAACGCAAATTAAAGCCGGTAAACATTGGTTACAACCCAAGCTAAAAGCCGCCCAAAACGAAAAAGAAACGGCATTAAACGCACTCAAAGCAGAACGGGCGGCGGCACTCATACGCCTAACCGAAAGCAAGCGAGTACAAGCCGAACTTGCAACAACCGCCGCCGCAAACGAACTAAACACGATACAAAGCGCAAACAATACCGCCGCCGCCCGTTATGAAAATTTGCTCAATAAAGCCGGTAAAGTGTTGCCTGTTATGGTATTGGTTGCCATAGCTTTAATTTTATTCGGGTGTTATATTGTAGAAAAATTTAAATATAAGTCCGGCATTAAAGAAGTAATTTTACCGAATGAATATGACTTATTACCGAGTTTAGCAAGCGAGTACAAGGAGGCATTAACAAGCTACTTTTCGGGCATTTTACGCATGGGAGCCGCTGCAATACGCCGCCGGGCAATACCGGCAACGGCAACGGTAAACCAAACCGCCGCCGAACTTGTAAAATTGGAACTCGAAAAGTACAAAGAAAAAGTTTTGAACATGGGTGAACCGGACACGCACCAACCAACCGCCCGGCAAAGTGATTTAACCGCCTCAACAACCGATACCGTTTTGAGCATACCGGCAACCGAATTTAGCCGTAATTACGAAAAAACCGCATATAACGAAACATTAACCGAGTTATTGAACACGTACCGAATACACCGCCAACGGTTACAGGTTTACCAAAAAAAGCAAAGCAATGCAGATGGGAACCCCGCAACTTTGCAAGCAGGCATAGAGAAACACACCGCCGAAATCGAAAAAGTACAAGCCGAACTTGCCCGGCATGGGTACGCAGTTTATTTAAACCCCGATACCCGCCGAATTGAACTCGCAAAAATGTAAAACGCTTTTATTTACCGTTTATTTGCGTTTTAAGACACTTTTATAAAAAACAAGTATTTGTACTATAAAAACATTAAAACGCCGTTAAGCGCATTTAAAAGCCGTTTAACGGCATTTAACCAAAAAGCCCCCGTTTAATATCGGGGGTTTTTTATTTGGTAAAGAACCCGAACCGCCGCAAATGAAACTTGTCGGAATTTTCCAAATTTGGAAAAAACCGACAAGATTTTAGCCGACTTTGCCACAAATGAAACTACCGCAGAATTTCCAAATTTGGAAAAAGTGCGTAAGAATTTAGCCGACTTTGCCGCAAGCGAAACTTGTCAGGAATTTCCAAACCTGGAAAAATCTGACAAGATTTTAGCCGACTTTGCCGCTACTCATTACCGCCGCAGTTAATAGAACTTTTCTTACTTTTGTTTTGTTTTGTATTTTATTAATAACCAAATCGAGTTTTTTATGAATGAATTAATTTTAACAACAAAAGCGGAATTAACCGAACTAATTAACGCATGTTTAGACACCAAACTAAAAGAGTACAAACCCGAACCGCCGCCGGTCATTGTGGCAAATGATTTACCGGAACTTTTAACCCGAAAGCAAGCCGCCGAACTCTTAAACATTAGTTTAGTAACACTCGACACTCATACAAACGCCGGAAAAATACCGGTTCAACGTATTGGACACCGCAAACTTTACCGCAAACAAGATATATTTAACGCATTGCAAAAAGTTAAAAACTAACTAAACAACAGGCAAAAAAAACGGGTTGCAGCACACCGCCGCAACCCGTACAACAAAGTTAAAAGATATGAAATTTACTCTTTATGTAAACCAACGGGCAATAGTTGAAAATGGCTTACCCATTGATGTAACCGATGCGCTAATTTTTTACGCACTCATTGAGTTTATAAACAACCCGAAGTTTAAAAAAGTTGCTGCCAACGGCAAAGAGTACACGTTCGTTTCATGGGTTAAAATAGTTGAACACTTGCCGGTTTTGGGCATAACCACAAAGCCGGGCATTATTAAGCGAGTGAATAAATTAATAGCATTACAACTTATTGAACGGTCAATTTTCCACAACGAAACGTACTATGCCGCCGGGACAAATGCCGGTTTACTTTCGGTTGAGAGTAAACAAATGGATACACCAAGCGTAAACGAACGTTTACACAGGCGTAAACAAATGGATACACCAAGCGTAAACGAACGTTTACACAATAATACTATTAATGATAAGAATATTAATAAGAGCGAGAAAGAGAAAAAAACGCACGCAGGGGTAAATGATAAAGTTTTAGAGTTTTACCGAACCGAAAGCGGACAAACCAAAATACGCAACTTTGCCGCCGCCGAGCTATTAACCGTTTTGCCCGATGCCGTACAAAAGCAAACGGCGTTAAAGTACTCATACAAGCAATACCAGGCGTACATTGCGGCAACGTTAGCCGGAATTGTTTCGATAGACTTAACAAAATGCGAGTTTACCGATGCCGGTGAAATAGTAAAAACCGACTTAACGCAGCATGTTTTAAACATAGCTTTAAAGCAATGCCGAACCGGCGGAGGGTTAATTCTGCCAACCATGCCGCCGGAACCCAAACAGCAAAACAAACACCCGTTTGCAAGCATTTAACACCATTGCCAACCATTACGAACTAAAAACGAAAGCAAATGAAAAAATTTAGTAGTGAGTACCAACCAACCAACCGCAGGAAACCGGACAAATTAACCGAGCTATTAAAGCAGATGCTAAATGAACCGGCAACCATTAACCCCGATGTTACGCATTGTACCCAAATAGTTGAAAAGTTACTCGAAATGGCAAAAGCCGGTAACATGCGAGCCATTGAGTTAATTTTTGAACGCATAGACGGCAAAGTAAAACAAGAGGTTGAGAATAGCTACTCTCAAACTTTGCCCCAGGTTATTGTTATTGAAAAACCCGCCGACACGTTACCGCCCGTTTATTCCGAAAGTGAAATTTTAGAGGCGGAGGCAAAACGGCAACGGCAAAGCGAGTTAAAAAATTAATGTAGCCGAACCGGGGCAAAAGTGCAGATGGTTCAATTAATTGAACCATCTGCAAATTAGCACGAAAGTAGCTTGGTTCAATTAATTGAACCAAGCTACAATTAATTGAACCATCTGCAAATTAGCACACCCGCAGCAAAAAAAACAGATGGGGCAATTAATTGCCCCATCTGTTTTATAACGAACCGAACCAAAACCGCCTAAGAAAACGCCTAAACATTTTTTTTATAATGTTTAAAGCGTTGATTTTAAACGCTTTAATACGGTTAATTGTAGCCCGTAGGGGAATCGAACCCCTGTTCCAAGAATGAAAATCTTGTGTCCTGACCCCTAGACGAACGGGCCGGCTACGCCCTTCTTCAAAAGCGACGCAAAGATAAGCAGCTTTTTTTTCTTTGCAAACAATCGGCTCATTTTTTTTGTAAAATTAGTTCTTTTTCCTTTGTGTTTGCGTTATTCCTAACTAATTTTGCACCCGTTAAGTTCCAAATTGTAAAAAAAACAAAAAACTATGTCCACTTACAAAATTGCAATTAATGGTTTTGGTCGTATTGGCCGTTTGGTATTGCGTGCTTTGCTGGAAAAACACGCCGCCAATGTATCGGTTGTAGCTGTAAATGACCTTACCGATAACCCCACTTTGGCCCATTTATTTAAGTACGATACGGCACATGGCAAGTTTAACGGAACCGTAACCGCCGATGACCAATACATTACCATAAACGGAACGCCCATAAGGGCATTATCGGTAAAAGACCCCCTTACGCTGCCGTGGAAGGAACTGGAAGTTGACCTGGTGCTGGAATGTACCGGCATTTTTACCGCAAAAGACAAGGCTGCCATGCACCTTACTGCCGGGGCAAAAAAAGTACTCATTTCGGCACCCAGCAAAGGCGATGTAAAAACAGTGGTATTAGGTATTAACGACCACGAACTCAGCGCCGATGATACCATTGTATCTAACGCCTCGTGTACCACCAACTGCCTTGCGCCTATGGTAAAAGTACTCGAAGAAGCCTTTGGCATGTCGCAAGGGTTGTTTACCACCGTACACGCCTATACCGCCGACCAAAACCTGCAAGACGGACCCCACAAAGACCTGCGCCGCGCCCGTGCCGCTGCCCTTAACATTGTGCCTACCTCTACCGGCGCTGCCGATGCCGTTACTAAAGCCATACCTAAATTAAAAGGAAAACTTACCGGCGTAGCCACCCGCGTACCCGTTATTACCGGCTCGCTTACCGACCTTAACTGCATTCTTGAAAAACCGGCCACCGTTGAAGAAATTAACGCCGCCTTTAAAAAAGCCGCCGAAACCAACCTCAACGGCATATTACAATACAGCGAAGAACCCCTCGTATCGAGCGATATTGTAAGCAACCCCTATTCCTGCATCTTCGATGCCAAAATGACCATTTGCATTGGCAATATGGTGAAAGTGGTTGGCTGGTACGACAACGAAACCGGCTATTCTAACCGCCTGGCCGAACTGGCCATAAAAATGGCCGCACTTAAAGCGTAAAGCAAGCGCCAATTCCTTGCAGGTATTTGCAGCGCTTATTATTATTTGGTATTACCCTGCAAAACGGTGAAGGTAACAGCGCTTGTATGTTTTACTTTCACCGTTTTACTGTTTTCGGGCTGCAATGCAACGGGTAAAACCGCCCGCTTTTCAGCCTAAAAAGCAGCAGATATGGCGCACCGGCAATTAAATCTTTCATTTCGCCCTATGTAAATCTGCCTTAATTTACACCACCACAAAAACCGCAACTATAATGAAAACCATAGACAGTTTTAACTTTAACCATACAAAAGCCCTTATGCGGGTTGATTTTAATGTGCCGTTAAACGCAGAAATGCAGGTAACCGACAATACCCGCATAAAAGGCGCCCTGCCCAGCATACAAAAAATATTGTCCGATGGCGGAAGCGTGGTGCTTATGTCGCACCTCGGTCGCCCCAAAAGCGGCCCCGAAGATAAATTCTCCCTTCGGCATGTAGCGCCCGAACTAAGCCGGCTGTTGGGCATAAACGTACAGTTTATTGACGATTGCATTGGCGAAAAGGTAAAAGCCGCCGTACTAACCTTGCAACCCGGGCAGGTATTGCTGCTCGAAAACGTGCGTTTTTACCCCGCCGAACAAAAAGGCGATGCCGAATTTGCCCGCCAAATGGCCGAACTGGGCTGCACCGCTTATGTAAACGACGCTTTTGGCACCGCCCACCGCCCCGATGTATCGGTTTATACTGTAGCCCGGTTTTTTGAACCCCAAAACCGCATGTTTGGCTATCTTATGGCACAGGAAGTGGCCAATGCCCAAAAAATTATGCACAACCCGCAGCGCCCCTTTACCGCCATATTGGGCGGCGCCAAGGTGTCAGATAAAATATTGCTCATAGATAACCTGTTGGGCAAGGTAAACAATCTGCTCATTGGCGGAGGCATGGCTTACACTTTCTTACAGGCACAGGGCGGCAGCATTGGCAAATCACTGGTAGAACCCGATAAAGTGGAACTCGCAGCCCAACTGCTTAAAAAAGCCGCCGATAATGGCGTACAACTATTATTGCCGGCCGACTCAATAGCTGCCTCAAAATTTGACAACGGAGCCGAAACACAAACGGTTTCCAGCCTGCAAATACCCAACGAATGGATGGGACTTGACATTGGCCCCCAAGCCTGCCTGCAGTTTGCACAGGTAATTGCCGCATCAAAAACCATTTTCTGGAACGGCCCCATGGGCGTTTTTGAAATGAGCAACTTTAGCAACGGAACCCACGCCATTGCCGAAGCCGTAGCGCTTGCCACCCAAAACAACGGCGCTTTTTCACTCATAGGCGGCGGCGACTCGGTGGCTGCCATTAACCAAATGGGGCTGCAAAACCAGGTAAGCTACGTATCAACCGGCGGCGGAGCCATGCTCGAACTGCTCGAAGGCAAAGACCTGCCCGGCATACAGGCCATTGGGTAAATAACGTTACTATTTAAACCGGTATGCGTCTTAAAAGGGTTGGTAAAGGCATTGTTGCAAAATACACCTTAAAACGCATGGTAAATCGGGTAGTTTTTGGTACTTTTAACCCTGTTTTGTTCGTTATAAGCAATCAAATTGTATGCAAATCTGCCCGGTGTCAGGCAATTATTTCTTAAAACCTTGCGTGTTAAGCCAGTTACAGCCACTTCACCAACATACAGCAACGCTTTGCAGAAAAAACCTGTTAACAGGCAACGCCCCTGCATCGGGACAGCCACTAAATCACTTTAGCACATGTCAAAAATCAGCGACCAGGAGATTTTAGAAAAATTCAAAAACCCGGCTACCAAAGAAGCAGCCTTTTCGCTGCTTATGCAAAAATACCAGGAAAAAATTTACTGGCTGATAAGGCGCATCGTTATAGACCACGAAGACGCCAACGACGTTTGCCAGAACGTGTTTATTAAGGTATGGCGCAATTTAGACAGTTTTAAAGAAAACTCGCAACTTTATACCTGGCTCTACCGCATTGCCACCAACGAGTCGCTTACTTTCCTGAACCGGAAAAAGAAAAAAGCCTCTGTGCAAATAAGCACCGAAGACTACGACCTTACCAAACAATTAGAAGCCGACCCCTATTTTGAAGGCGATAACCTGCAAATACAACTGCAAAACGCCATAGCCTCCCTGCCCGAAAAACAACGCATGGTCTTTTTGCTGCGCTACTATGATGAAATGAAATACGAAGATATGTCCGAAACACTCGATACCTCGGTAGGGGCGCTCAAGGCTTCGTATCATCATGCGGTAAAGAAAATTGAAAAATATCTCACCGGGCTTTAAACCGATTACCCCTGCCGGCATCTAACAGGGGTAAATTCGGAAAAAAACGCACAATGACCCTGCGAAATGACATATCATCTGAACTGCTTACCCTGTCGCCTTTCCTTGCTACGGTAGAAAGAGGCAATCCCTTCCGCGTACCCGGCGGATATTTTACCCAACTTGCACAAAATACGCTGGAAATTGCCCTGGAAGATGACGAACTCCGCGCATCGGCCCCCGTAACCATGAATTTGCAGACAGCAGACAATAATATGTCGGTTCCCGAAGGATATTTTGAAGAATTGTTCCACAACACACTGGCACAACTTCACAATGCGGAGGAAACAGGGGTAAACTTACCCCATGCGGCTACGCCCTTTACCACCCCCGCCGGCTACTTTGAACAACTGCAAGCCAACATGCTGCTTGCTGTCAAAGATACCGCTCACGATGAAGACCTTAACACGCAGTTTTTGCATGATGCAGCAGAAAACAACGGATTTGCCACCCCGCCGCAATATTTTGAACAACTGCACGCTACCATCTGGAACCGCCTTGAAAACCTTGCCAACGAAGAAACCGGTTGCGATACCGGCAATATAGACCATGTTGCCCGAAATCCTGCTTTTGCAATTCCGGCAAATTATTTTGAGGAATTGCAACAGGGACTAATGGCCGCCATAAACGAAGAGGAATCTGTACCCCAACTGCTGACACAATTGCCTGTAAACGCCGGCTTTACCACGCCCGCCGGTTATTTTGAGCAATTGCACCAAAACGTAATGAATGCCGTTGGCGTACAAGCGGCCGCCACACCCGAAACCGGAAAAACCGTGCCTATGCCTCCGGCACAAAGGCAGTCTGATAAAGGTTTCAGGTATGTTTTGCGCGTAGCTGCCGTATTGGCCGTGTTGTTTTTAGGCTGGCAATTGCTAAATCAGGTGCCGCAGGGAAACGGCAAACAAACAGCGCTGCTTAGCCCGCCCAGCCCCCAACTGCTCCTTAAAATGGAAAAAATGAAAAGCGACCTGGGGCTTACATCGGGCGACCTTACCGCCTATATCAGCAATAATGCCGAGGAGTTTGCATCGGTTATTGATGAAAAAATTGACGCCAATGATATTCCGGCGCAACCCCAAATAACCAAAAACATTAAGCTGAACCCCGAAGCAATGGATTTGCTCGACATATCTACCGACGAGATTGAAGAATTTTTAAGTGAATAACGCATATAACCAAGTCCCATCATGAAAACATTACTCACACATAGCCCATTTGCCATAGCGGTGTTGTTGCTGGCTTTTCTAAGCCTTCCCTTACAAGGGTTTGCGCAGGATAACAGCGATAACCAGGAGAAAATAAAATCTATGCAGGCAGTGTTTTTTGCCGAACAACTGCAACTTACCCCCAAAGAAGCGCAAGATTTTTGGCCGCTGTACAGCAATTACCGCGATGAAATTAAAAACATAAACCAGCAAATGCGCGGCATAGAAAGTGATGGCTCTTTATCGCCCGAACAAAAACTGGCCAAAAAAAACCAGTTGGAAGAACAAAAACTGTCCATTTCAAAAAAATATCAGGAGCAGTTTAAAAAAGTATTGCCCGTGGCAAAAGTAGCCCAAATAGACCGTGTAGAGCGCGAGTTTAAAATGTGGATACTGAGTCAGGTAAAACAAAGACCGTAGTGTTATTGTAAAATAGCGTTCATAGTTTCGTATATAGCACAGTTTAGAGTGGTGAACACCCCGGAACCTCAACAGTTCCGGGGTTTTTTATGGTGCCGGTAGTAACCTTGCAGCATACAAATGCCGCTACAACGCTTGTTGCAGCAGGTACAAAAATTCGCTCATTATCATGGCCGTGGCACCCCATACCACATGTCCTTCCACATCATAATAGGGCGCTTCAACGGTTAAACCCGATGAACCGGTAATGGTTTTGGTTTTAACAATAGTTTTATTAAGCAGATAAGTAAGGGGCACTTCAATTACGGCGGCAACCTCGCGGTGGTCGGGGTTAAATTGGGGGCGCTGCGGCAAAACGCCAATGGCAGGCAGCACCCAAAAATTGCTTGCCGGTATATACAGTTGGGTTAAAGTGCCCAATACCTGCACGGCAGTGTCGTCAATGCCAAACTCTTCCCGTGTTTCGCGCAGGGCAGTATGGGTTAGGGTGGCATCAGTGGGTTCTTTTTTCCCGCCCGGAAAACTGATTTGCCCGCTGTGGGCATGGCCGTCGTGGTTGCGCTGCATAAGGGCAGTAAATACTGTTTGCTCATGCGGATACAGCAAAATAAGCACGCCGGCTTGTTTGGCTTTTTGCATATCGGGCAGTTTCCAGTTGCCCGGAAACCGCAACCCCGGCGACATGGTTTGCCGTATGGCATCGCCCGGCAGGGGTTGTTGTAGTTGCTGTTGCAAATGGTGTACTACCTCATAAAAATTCATGGCAACAATGTATATGGTTTCTACATGCAAACAGGCAACAAGGGTTTGGGGTTTACCATTGTACTAAATTGTTGAGAATGCTTAAATAAGTGGCGGCATTAGCCTGTACCGAAAACAGTTGCTCTACCCTTTTTCGGGCATTGGCGCCTATGGTTTGCCGCAGTTTTGCATCGGAAAGAAGTTGCCCCAGTTGTTCTACCCATTCATCTTCAGAATTTACTAAAAAACCCGATACGCCGTTTTCAATAACCCTGAAATTGGCGCCAATGGCCGTAGCCACGGCAGGAATGCCCAAGGCCATGTATTGCAGCGCTTTTAACCCGCTTTTACCCAATACCCACTCCTCGTTGGGCAGCGGGTACACGCCAATGTCTATTTGCTGTAACAGGGCAATTTCTGTTCCGGCAGTCCATTTAACGGCTTGTACGGGCACACCTTCCATAACAAAACTTTCGTCGCCTATTACCAGCAGGTTAAATTGGTGCTGTTGCAGCAGGCGTTTAAAAACGCTGTGCAGCAAAAGCAGGTAAGGCGCCGTACTTTTGCTGCCGCTCCAGCCAATGGTAAGCGTTTTTTGGTTGGTATAAGTATTTACGGGTACATAGGTTTGGGTGTTTATGGTAGAAGAAATATCGGTGGTATGGGAGTTGTATTGTTGTACAAACCGGTCTAAGTAAGGGGTGCAGGTTATTACATGGTTGGCGTGCTTCATGAGGTAAATGGGTTTTTGGTAACCCTTTATGAGGGGTATAAGCCGGTGCGAAATGCTCCGGGAGGGTTTTGTATAAACCAAATCATCAATATCGAACACGATTTTTTTGCTCAGCTTTCTGAAGAGCCATTCAAAAACGGGCGGCCCGAAGGGAGTTACCCACAGGTGTATGTACACCACCTGATACCTGTGCAGGACAAAAAGGTTTTGCATCCGGCGGGCATAACCACATAAGGTGTAGAATATTTTTTGAAACAGGTTGCCGGGGCGGTAGATAATTTTCCAGAAAGCGGGGCTTATAAAGGGGGAAATATGTATTTGGTAACCGCCTTCTTTTTCGAGGTAATGCAGGTATTGTTCGTATTTTAACCGTTGGCTGGGTGCGCAGCCAACCGGATAGGGACAAATGATGAGCAGTTTTTTATTCATGCACCGGCAGTTTTGGGGTTGGTTGTAATATTTTTTGGTAAACTGCCAGATACTGTTCTACGCCGCTTTGCAGGGAGAAACAGTCCTTGGCGCCGGCTCTTATATGGATTGCCGTTTGCGGGTTTGCGGAGGTTTCGGCCATGGTTTTTGCTGCCCGAAGATAGGCTTCAGGGGTAAAGTTGTCAATGCAAATACCCGATGCGTATTGTTGCACAATGGCATCGGTATCGCCAATATGGGCATTGCAGAGTACCGGAATGCCCATTGCCATAATTTCGCCCTGCTTGGTAGGCGATGACGACATTTTGGAATAAGCCGGTTTAATAAAAAACATCGAGTAACGGCTAAGGCTAAGGGCTGCCGGCACCTGATTGCGGGGTTTAAAGGTTATGCGCAAATCTTGTTCCTGAAGCCCGTTATTTTTGGCAACCGCAAGTACGGCATCGGGCGCATCGGGGGTAATGAGCAGGAAAACGGCTTGTGGTATTACCGTTTTGAGTGTTTTAAAAAACTGCATCATTTCGTTGGTCATATACCAGGTACCCAATGAACCCAGATACGACAGCACAAATTGTTGTTCGGGCGCTATATTCAGTTCGCGGCATAGTTGTTCTTTTTGTTGCGGGGTTACCTTGTTTGGGTCAAACAGTTCCATATCAACGCAGCAGGGTATTACCTCAATATGCACCTTGTTTTGATTAAGATGGCGCCAGGAGCGTATTTCGGCGGCGGCACGGCGGGTAAGGCTAATGGTGCAATCTGCCGTTTCCAGAAACTGTTTTTCTTTGTTTTTAAAGAAACGGTAAACCAGGTTATACATCGGGTTTTTAAGGTTCCACAGGTTGCCGTCAACGCGTTCATCGGCCCAAAAGCCGCGCATGTCAAAAACAAAGGCAACGCCAAATTTGCGTTTAAGATACAAGCCAATGAGCGACATGGGATAGCTGCGGCAATGCACCAGGTTAAACGGATTGGTGCGGTGCAGGCTGCTTGCTGTTTTTTGCAGTTTCAGCAGGTCGTAAACAGTTGACAGTACAGGCGGTTTTTTAGTATAAGGCAGCGGCAGCCATTTTATTTGATGTTGTGCGCAAATATGCTCAATGGCGACACGGTTTTGTGCAAAGCGCTCCTGTTTTTCAAAACTGATGAGGGTAAAGCGGTAGCCGTGCCGGCTTAACCCGCACAAATAGGGCAACACCTGCGATTGCCCTAAAGGGTCGGTCATACCATCATATGACAGGTATAGAACGCTGCGTTGGTTTGTTGCCTGTTGTGTCATGGGAGGTAAGGTAAAAAGGTATGGAAGCTGTTAATGCGTTTTGCGGTGCAATGCTTATGCGAGCAGTTGATTGAGTTTTTGCATGTGTGCCTGCAAGGAAAACCGGGCATTAAAATCGTTGAGCAGGGTTTGCGGGTTAATGAGTTGTTGGTTGCGGTTTTGGTACAGATATATGAGTTTTTGGGCGCAAATTTCGGCATTTAAAGTTGGAAACACAAAGCCATTTATGCCATCGGTAATTACTTCGGGCAGGCCGCCGGCATCAGAACAAAGAATGAGTACCTGCTGCATAAGGGCTTCAATGGCAACAACGGGCATTCCTTCGCTTAAAGACGGCACAATGGTTAAGTTGGCCAAACGCATAAAAGACAGCAGCAACGTTTGTGGTATGGTTCCGGTAAAAGAGAAGAAATGCTGCAGTGCGTGTTGTTCAATTTGCTGCTTAATGGCCGGTTCGTTTTCGCCGCCGCCGGCAATAATTACCTGTACATCTTGCGGTGTCCAGTTTAGCCGGCGGGCAACGGCTGCAAATACCGACACAAAAAACACATGGCCTTTAACCGGGTGCAGCCTGCCGGGAAGCAGAATGGTATAAGGGGCAGTGGCAATGTTGTTTTGGCGGCAATATTGCAGGGCTTCGTGGTTGCTCATAGGGTTATAGGGCAGCGCATTGTAAATAATGTGAGGATTTTTGAGAAAAAAATGGTTGTTAATATTGTTGAAAACAGCCCGGGAAACGCAAACCGACACATCATCGGCAAGGTGTGCCAAAAGGGAGTTAAAGCGGTTGAACAGGCGTTTGCCCAAGGTGTTCATGGGGCTGTGTTCATACTCCAGTGAGTGGTGGTAGTTTATAAGGGTAAACGGCTGCTGCCTTAGCAGGCGGTGTTTTAATTTTACCCAACGCAGCAGGTAGTGCGCAATGGGTAAATGTGCCATTACATGGGTAATTTTGTTTTTGTTTATGTGTGAGCTTATTTGTTTTACCGCATTTCGTATAAAAATAATAGACAAGGTTTGTATGCTGGAGTAAGGCCAATTTAGTTCGGTTCTGTATTGGGCGGGCAACAGCAGCACATCTTGCAGGGCTTTTATTTGGTTAAGCACCAGCAGATAGGGTGTAAAACCCTGTTGTACCCAGTAGTTAATTTGGTGGGTGGTATGCACCTCTGCGCCTCCGTAATCCAGGGTTGGAATAACAATGAGCAGTTTAGCACCGGGCGGGGGAGTATGGGCAACATGGTTCATAGTGAAGGAAACTTGGGTTTTTGGGATAGCGCCGCTGCCAATAGCAAGCCACTTTTAAGGTATGGCAGGTTAAACAAGGCAAGCAGCAGCAAAATACCTAAAAATTGGAGGCCACCCACAAGTTCAACCGGCAATAATTGGGCGGCAACAACGGCATGTGCAAGGCTTAAAACACCCGCAGCTGCTGCTAAAGGAAGGTAAATGCTTTTATTTGCAAAGGGTTTAAGCAAATGCAGGTGTGGTATAAACAGCGCCGGCAAAAACAACAACCGCGCCGCTACCGATGCCATAACCACACCCCACAAGCCATATACCGGCATAAGCGCCATATTAAGCGCAATATTTACCGCCACGGCAAAGAGGGTGTACAGCAGCAGTTTAAAAGATTGTTTGCGGTGGTAGAAATAAATATTGGCAATATCGGCAAGGCTGCCGGCAATATACCCCAATGCGTACAAAAACACGCATGGTCTTATGGCATAGTAGCTGGTGTTGGAGGTAAGCAGTTGCAGGTTGCACACCACAGCCACCACTGCCGAGGCAAACAGTATGGTAAACCCAAAGTAGAAGCGGTATATAAGATTGCGCTGCTGCTCTGTATGTGTTGAGGCGTTGGGGCCAAGAGCTTCAAAAATAAACGGTGTTATGGCGCCGCGCACGGCAAGATAAGCCATTTCAATGGTGGAAGTAAGCACGTGCAGCAGGCTGTACATACTTACCACGGTAAGGTTAAGCAGGCGTTCGGTCAAAAAGCGGTCGAAGTATAAGTACATCCAGCCAATTATAGAGTTGGGTGTAGAAAAAAGCATAAACCGCAACGTATTTCGGAGGTAATGCCGGTTAAGTTGTGGTGTCAGCAGGCGGTAGTTGGTGCCAATGGCCAGCAATGCTCCGCCGGCCATGCCTATTGTTTTACCCCACAAAGCGCCGGCCAGCCCGCCTTTAAACAACATGACCATTGCCAACTGGGCAAAAGTGGCGCCGAAAGCGGTAATTACCGTTAGCAAGGTATATTGTTTAAGCAAATTGCCGTTGCGCAAAAAAACCGTGTAGGGCACCACTATGGCGCCTGCCATGCCTCCAAGGGTGGCTATGGCTCCGTAGGGGTAAAAAGAAACGGCCTGCTCTGCCCTGAAAATAACCGAAAACAACGGCTGCCCCAACACAAAAATAAAGGCAGCAAACAACAGGTTGGCCCAAAGGCAAAACGACAGCACTTGCCCCATGTAGCGCTTCAACTCTTCGGGTTTTTGGCTGTAATCGTAGTAACAGGTGTAAACAGCCGCCCCAATTCCCAAAGTACTTAGCAGGGTTACCAGCGCCGAGTAGCCGTTCATGAGCGAAAAAACAGCGTACTCCGCATTGCTGAACCATTTAAGGTAAAAGGGTTGCAGCAGCAACGACAACATAGGTTGCAGAAATGTAAGCAGGGTATAAACAACCGATGCCGATATGACCTTTTTATACATGACTGTTGCAGGCGGGGGGCGGGAAGTGGAAAATTTAAAACCTTAAAAGAAAAATGGAAATTTTGAGATGGGGAATAAGGAATGGTGGGTTAATTTATTTTTTCCCGATGTTTGGGGTGCTTATCTAAGGTGGTTTGTAGCAGAAAACCGGCGTGTTTACCCGGTATTTTCGGGCATTGTATTTTGGGTATTTCGGGCATTTTTTGTGCTTATGTGCGGGGCAATAGTTTGAGCTATAAAGGTTATTGTTTGTGTTTTTCGAGCCATTGATGCAGTACAATCAGTTGCCAGATGCGGTTAAACAGGTATTGTTGTCCTTTTTCAAATTGTTTGAGCAGTTGCTCTACGGCAGGATAATGTACGAGTCCATAGTTTTTAACGGTTTGCTGGTTGAGGTATTGCTTTATCAGAAACTGCAAATCTGTTTGAAGCCACCTTGCCATAGGCACCCCGAAGCCCCATTTGGGCCGGTTAAACAGGTTGGGCGGCAGGTAATCAAACAGCAATTGTTTGAGCAGGTATTTCGATACGCCACCTTTTATTTTAAGGTTTGGGTGCAGGTTAAGGGCAAAGGCAACCACCCGGTAATCGAGGAAAGGGGTTCTTGCTTCAAGGCCGTAGTGCATAGAGGCGCGGTCTGCTTTCACCAACAGGTCGTCTGGCAGGTAATAGGTAAGTTCAAACAAGGCTTGCTGCTCTGCGGGGGTAAGTTTTCGGGGCGGTTGGTTTGGTACAAATTTTTCGTAGCTGTTCAGCAGTTTTTCGGGCAGTAATTGTAACAAGGAAGCGGTTTCGGGTTGCGAGAAGTAATATTGCTCCTGCGCGTGAATGTGCGGGGGCAGCAGTTGTTGCGGGCTATAATTGAGCAGTGCTGCTACGCGGCGGTATCGGCTGTTCATTTTGCCAAACAGAGCGGCAAGCGGTGTTTTTACCAGTTGCAGCAGGGGGTTGCTAAGCCTGTTTGCCCACCGGTGGGTGCCATAGCCCCCAAACAGTTCATCGCCCCCTTCGCCCGATAAAATAACCGTTACGTGTTGCCTTGCCATTTTAGACACAAGCAGGGTAGGAATGGCTGAAGAGTCGGCATAGGGTTCGTCGTAAATGCCGGGCAGTTCGGGTATTAAACGCAGGGCATCTTTTTCGGTAAGCATGAGTTCGTGGTGATTGGTGCCCAATTGTTGTGCTACTTTTCGGGCAAAAGGAGTTTCGTTAAACTGCACATCAGAAAACCCGATGGTAAAGGTGTTTACCGGTTTTGAAGCAACCGATTGGGCAATGGCCGTAATAAGGCTTGAGTCGGTGCCTCCGCTTAAAAAAGTACCAAAGGGCACATCGGCAATCATGCGGTAGCGCACCGAACTGGTCATTAAATCGGCAAAGGTTTGCTTGGCCTGCTGCAGGTTGTCAACAACGGTATCAGACAGTTGTTGTTGCAAATTCCAATAGGTATTGAGTTGTAAAATTCCGCCGCCCGAAACAACGGCATAAGTGCCCTGTTCTAATTTATAGCAGTTTTGGTAAATGCTGAGCGGTGCCGGAATGCAGCCAATCTGAAAAAAATGGTGCAAAGCCGCCTGGCAAATAGTTGTATCAACCTGTGGCAGTATGGCCAGCGCTTTCAGTTCGGAGGCAAAGGCAAAATCATGTCCGTTCCAGAAGTAGTAAAGGGGTTTTACGCCCATTCGGTCTCTGAAAAGGTAAAGGTGGTGTTGAGTTTTGTCGTAAATGGCAATGGCAAACATGCCGTTGAGCAGGTGTACAAAACCGGTTCCGTGCAAGGCAAACAGTTCCAGTATTACCTCTGTATCGGAATTGGTTTTACAATAAACGCCGGCTTTATTCAGCAGGGAGGTTAACTCGCGGAAGTTAAAAACTTCGCCGTTATATACCATTACATACCGCCCGTTTTGCGATACCATGGGCTGGTTGGCTGCCATTGAAAGGTCAATAACGCGCAGCCGGCGGTGCCCCAAAAAGGCAATACCATCGGCATAGTAGCCTTCGGCATCGGGACCCCTGTGGCTAAGGCATCGGGTGGCTTTATGCAAATCCGCTTCAGAAAAAAAAGCACGATGGGTAAAAAAACCTGCAATTCCGCACATAAAATGGTGTCAACAGGGGTGAGCGTGCAAAGATAGCAAACATTAGCTTGTTGTTGCCATATTGTTGCCGGTGCGGGTAAACAGAAAGCCCAGAAACAGCACCGCGCTTAACAGCAGCAGTCCAACGGCCTGATGCGCCACGCCAAACCCTACCGGAATGCCTGTTCTTGACAAGAGCAGTACTGTGATGCCCAGCCCAAACTGAAGGAGCAATAAAACAGGCAACAGTTGTACCGTTTGGGTAAAAAACCGGTTGTTGACAGCTTGTTTCCGGGCCTTGTACCAATAGAGCCAGATAAGTACAAACAGCAGGTAGGCAAGGCTTCGGTGGGTAAACTGTATAGTGGCCACATTTTCGGTAAAATTGAGCAGAAAAGGTTTCATAACCCCCATATTGGCAGGAATCCACTGGCCGTTGTAGGTAGGAAATGAAGGGTAAAACACAGCCGCCCTTAACCCCGACATAAACCCGCCAAAGGCTATTTGTACTATAAGCAACGCGGCCAGCACCCAGGTATATTTTTGCAAAGAGGGGTTATGCACCAGTTGGTTTTTGGGCACCAGCAGGTCTGCAACAAACCAGAGGGTATAAGAAAACAGCACAATGGCCAGCAACAGGTGGGCTGTAAGGCGGTAATGGCTTACCCACGGCATATCAACCAGCCCGCTTTTTACCATAATCCAGCCCAAAAGCCCCTGGCACAGATACAGAAACAGAAAGATGAGGAAATGGCGCAGCGATTCATGGCTCAATTGCTTTTTAAGAAACATAAAAACAAAAACCCCCAGCACAAACAAAAAGCCCACGCGGCCCCAAAGCCGGTGCAGCCATTCCCAGAAAAAAATGTTTTTAAACTCAGGCAAGGTCATGCCTTTATTCAGCTTATGGTATTGCGGGGTTTGCCGGTATTTGTCAAATTCGGTTTGCCATTGGGTTTGGGTTAAGGGCGGCAGGGTGCCTGTTACTACTTTCCACTCGGTAATAGACAAACCGGAGCCGGTAAGGCGGGTTATGCCGCCAATAATTACCTGCAGGTAAATAACGCCCAATGCTGCCAGCAGCAGCAGGCCAAGGCGCTTGCGGTAGGTGTTGTTCATGTGTTTTGTGTTGTTGAGTTGTTAATACAACAAATAAGCGGGCGCTAAGTTACAAGCATTGCCTGTTTTGTACTAAACTAAACAACCCAAAGAATTTTTTTTAAAAGTTGTATAATGGCGTAACATTTGTATATTTATGCCGCTGATTATTGAAAACAGTTAAACAGCAAGGCACATGGTAAACAACATTTGCATTTTTTGCGGTTCCAATTCGGGTTCTTTGCTACAATACCGGCAACAGGCCGAAGAAATGGCAAACCTTATAGCCCAAAGCGGCAAAACACTGGTTTACGGAGGCGGAAATGTGGGGTTAATGGGGGTGATTGCCGATGCAGTATTGCGCCACAACGGGCGGGTAATTGGCGTAATACCCGATTTTTTGATGAAAAAGGAGGTAGGTCATACCGCCCTTACAGAACTGGTAATTGTGCAAACTATGCACGAGCGCAAACAGCGCATGTCGCAGTTGGCAGATGCCTTTATCATGCTGCCGGGAGGCATAGGAACCCTGGAAGAATTTTTTGAAGTGTTTACCTGGGGGCAGTTGGGACTCCATGCAAAACCTATGGGCATACTCAATACCGAAGGGTATTATGAACACCTTTTGGCGTTCCTGAACCATGCCGTAGCGCAACGGTTTTTAAGCCCCGATAACCGGAGCATGATTATAACCGATACTACCTGTACAGCGCTGTTTACAAAACTAAACAACTACACAGCCCCCACAACCGAAAAATGGTTAGAAAATTCAAGAACCTGAAACTTGCACATTATGGCGCGGTGTGTTTCTTTTTAAGAAGGTCTTAAACCGCTTTTTTTATTGCATAAGCGAAAAAAAAAGTTTAAAAAATGTCACTAGAAAGTAAAAAAAAATTTGCAAAATCCGCATGAAGGCCTTATATTTACAAAAGATTAAAATAACCACCGGTTATTCTAAAAGCCCAAGTAAATAAAGTTTAACCCTCTTTTACTAATCCCAAACGGCAACTATTATGAGAACAACTAAAAAAAACCTGAGCACCACACAGCAAAAGTTGGCACTAAATATGCTGACTGATAAGCAGTTAGGTGTAATTAAAGGTGGTGACGGGCGCAAGCCTCCACCTCCTCCACCCGGATCTTAAACATGTCCGGCAGTTGATGTAACTGCTTCTGGTGTGCAAGCTCCAAAAGATTACGCCTAATCTTTTGGAGCTTTTTGTTTTTGCAAAAGTTCCGCTTATACTAATCACTCTAACCTGTAAAAGGACAGCAAAAAATGGCAAAAACAATTGGCAATTTTACCGGCAGCTTTGCAGCGGTTGCATGGCTATTGTGTTTGCTGTTGCTTATGCAGTGTGGCAAGGGTGTTTTACTGGCCAACACTCCCCATTATAAAGCAAATATTGACAGCCTGCTGGAAGCCATGGACAATAATGCCGCCAAAGCGCTTCCCATTATCAGCAAAACCGGCGAAGAACTATATTTAAAAGGCAATTACGAGGGGGCGCTTGTTTACCTCTCGCAGGCGCTTCAGTTGGCTAACCAAACCAACAACCTTCCCAAAAAATTAAGCCTTCTTACCATGCTGGGGCAGGTATCTTATTCGGTAAGCGATTACAAACAGGCGCTCGAATATTACCACCAAGCCCTTGAAACCGCTAAAAACACCAGCAGAACCGTAACCCAGGCTCAAATTTACAGCGGATTATCTGATGCTTATTTGGCGCTGGGCGATTATAACCAGTCATACGATTACCAACTCAAAGCCCTGCAAATTCGCGAAAGCACCAATGACGAAGTGGGGATAGCCAAATCATACTACGGGTTGGGTTCTGTTTTTTTTGAGCAGCAACATTTTGAACAGGCGCTTCATTACTATCAGTCTTCACTTGGCACCTGGAAAAAACTGAACGATGCCCCATGGATACTCACCGCGCTTACTGCAATAGGAACCACCTATGGCAGCATGGGGCAAAGCGAAAAAGCCTTGTCTTATGACCTTGAGGCGCTTTACCTTGCCAACAAGCAAAACGATGTGACCCAACTGCCTTATATTTTGCACAGTGTAGGCAATGATTACTCAGACCTTGGAATGTATGACAAAGCCCTGGAGCATTTTATGCAGGCGCTGGAAATTGAAAAACAAGCCGGCGACCTGCAGTTTGAGGCATCAACCCTCGAATCGATAGGTACGGTGTATATAAAGGGAGGAAATTATGAAATTGCCCTTACCTACCTGACAAAAGCGCTCGACCTGGCCGTGCAGATAGAAGCCAAATCAGATATCGCCAAAATTAACCGCTCTATTGCCGATGCTTACTTTAAATTGGGCGATACACAACAGGCATACCGCTATTTGCTGCAACATACGGTTATGAAAGACTCGCTGCTTACCGGCGAAATGATTGACAAAATGCAGAACCTGCAAAACAGTTACGAAATAGAAAAACGCGAAAAAGAACTGGCACTGCTTACCACACAAAACAAGGTAAAACAATTATCGCTGTACGGAACCTTGGCCGGCGCCATTATGCTGCTATTCCTGCTATGGCAGGCTTACGGGCGCTATAAAACCGAAACCAAAGCCAAAGAATTGCTGGCAGAAAAGAATG